>CAZVWV010000235.1:1213-1560 GCA_964631745.1 uncultured Bdellovibrionales bacterium | reverse complement strand
ACTAATCAACATCGGGAAGTGAGACCATTCGTGCCAGTGAATTTCAGTAATGCTTCCGGCGGCAAGCCACATCTTGGGCACCGCGAGGTGATAGATTAGCGCGTCTCGCGAAATGATCGGCAACGCTCCTAGCGCGATCTCCACCAGCACTACTAATGAAACCCCCAGCGCAATCAATCCACGCTCCGCTCTAGGTAACCCCCCGAGATAAAGAGCCAGCAGCCGGACGACATAAGCAACAGCTGCGAGTTGGGCGACGAGATGCATCCCCCAAACCAAATCGAAAATCGGATTAGTTAAACTGAAAATTCCCGCAAAGAAAGAAAGCCAAAGGAAACCGCCCGCGG
>CAZVWV010000235.1:801-1203 GCA_964631745.1 uncultured Bdellovibrionales bacterium | reverse complement strand
GCCTTTCGCTGCAAGTTGAACGAGACAAAATCCTTTTCTGGGGAATGCACTATGTTCGCTCCATTCGAGCCCAAAAGGCACTAATCGAAAGCTGCTGTCAGAAATTCAGTGCCCGAGGTGTCCAGCCACAGGCTGGTGCTCTAAGTATGGATATAATACAGACTGAGAACGGTCACGAAGATAGTGCACCGTTTAAGCGAAGTTAGTTTGGGGGCACCGCACTCGTCATGTCGGAACATAATCCTTGGCGCACAGTTGATACTCGTTTGATCTACACAAACCCGTGGATCAAAGTGCGCGAGGATCAAGTCATCAGACCCGACGGCAAGAACGGTATCTACGGAGTTGTTGAAACAAAAATTGCCGTGGGGGCTATTGCTCTAACTCCGAACCACGAAATCT
>CAZVWV010000235.1:0-791 GCA_964631745.1 uncultured Bdellovibrionales bacterium | reverse complement strand
TCTTTGGAGATAATTGAGGGTGGTACTGAAGTCGGCGAAGAGCCGCTGAAAGCGATTCAAAGAGAGTTGGTCGAAGAAGCAGGTCTCGTAGCGGAAAGTTGGCAACCACTTGGTGGCGAAGTTCACCTCAGTAACTGTATCTCTGCGGAAGTCGCGATGCTTTTTTTGGCTCAGGGCCTAACGGAAGTTGAAAGCGCACCAGAGGGTACCGAAGTTCTAACAATCAAAAGGCTTCCGCTAAGCAAGTGTCTGGAGATGGCCGAAAGCGGAGAGATCAAGGACTCGATGAGCATCATTGCAATATTTCGCCTCGATGCGCTGATAAAAGCGGGCAAGCTTAAGCAGCTTCCATAAACGCACATGGCATCTTTGCTCAGCACATTACTTGTAGATTTGTTCGTCTTGATCTTTCTCGGTTTGATCATATTGGGACTGTTTTTTGTTTGGCTAAACCGGAAGGACTCGAAGAAGGACGAAAACTTCTACGATGGCGAATTCGATCCGGAGAAAAAGTTTTCGGCTAATATCTCTCGATCTGTTCCTCCGGAGGACGATTTAAGTTTTAATCGTAATTACGAGAGAGCGAAGCGACTTAGGTCCAATCGTCATTGCGTGGGAGCGAAGCGACCGCGGCAACCACATGCTTGCGATAACCTCTCATGTAGATCCTACCGCAAAACAACAATCCGCTTCGCCGCCCTGACAACGCTCACCGGCGTCTCCCCCACGTACTCCCCATCCGCCTGCACCGGCATCGCCTTCGCGCTGCGAATTAAAAACTCTTTCCCACT
>CAZVWV010000234.1:0-1641 GCA_964631745.1 uncultured Bdellovibrionales bacterium | reverse complement strand
GCCCGCGAGTTACGAGCAAAAGACGCTTAACTTAATGGCCGTGGGGTGGCTCCAGTTGGATTGAAAAGACCGTTCTTAAAAATATGGTGTCGTCGGCGAACACCTGAACGCGGATCCGGCGAAATTTTCCCGGCCGGGAATAGATATTGCCATCTCACTTCCTTGCGAGCTTGAGGATATTTTTGCTCCAAAGCAAAAGGGAGATAAACAGAACCAAAACCGTTCCGAATATCTTTGGTATGCAAATCTTTGACATTTTTGAGGTGAGTTATGAGCCTTGCTCTAATAATAGTTGGCAACATTACAAACCGATCCTTATTTCCCTTCCCAAATCGAACGGCAATCTGGCCTCGATCGAAATCTACATCTTTAACCCTAAGGCTCAGAATCTCATTCAGCCGAATTCCCGTGCCGTACAAAATTTCAACCATTAAACGAGGCGTTCCTTTCATGTGCCTTAAAATTCTGCACACCTCGTCGGCGCTAACACGAGCTCGCCTTTGGCCCTGGGTTCTTGAGCAGAACGCCCAAAAATACCGCAAAAGCACACTAAGCGCATTGATTTTATATGCAAATATAACGGATTTTAATTGACTACCGTAAGCGGTATTTGATAATATAGATATATATGAAAACGTCGATTGAGATTGGTGATAGTCTCTTTGTCAAAGCCAAGAAATTGGCTAAGCAAAAAAGGATTAGCTTGCGGGCTTTGATCGAGGAGGGCCTCCGTCACGTGATCGCCAATAAGGAAAAAGATAAAAACGCTCCCCAATCCAAGATATTAACTTTTGGAGGCGATGGCTTGACTGATGAATATAAACTGCGCGGTCTAAACTGGGAGACGTTGCGGGATGAGATTTATCGAGGTCATGGATCGTGATCGCGGTTGACACTAATATCCTAGTTTATGCGCACCGTCGCGAAATGCCCTTACACGCGCCCAGTTTGACGTTGCTCGAACACCTCATCAATGATTCTGCTCCTTGGGCAGTCCCATGGCCCTGCCTGCACGAATTTATTGCGGTCGTTACGAACCCAAAGATCTTCAAATCTCCCACTCCGATTGCGCGCTCCTTCGATGCAATTGCCAGTTTTGGGCAAGGGAATAATTTGCATTTTCTCGCGGAAGACGAGGGTTATCTGGAAGTCTTAAGAAGGATCGCTGGACCAGCGCATCTTGTCGGTGCAAAGATACATGATGCTCGGATCGCGGCCTTGTCGATATACCACGGTGTAAGAGAGCTTTGGAGCTGTGACCGAGACTTTTCTTTATTTCCGGAGCTAAAGGTCCGGAATCCTGCGCTCGCCTGAATCCAAGAGCCAAAGAGCCACTCGAGCCACCCTACTTTTTTTAATACTTATTCGATCTCAAAACAACTATTAGGCACTATCAAGATTAACCTGGACCAAGAAGTGTGCAGTAAAAGTGGGGTGGCTCCAGTTGGATTTGGCGAGTGAAATATTTTTTGTTGCGGTGATTTGGTGCTTTTCAATTTGACGACTTACCCACAGGGGGCACTGCGCTGAGCTCTGATCCGGGGGCTCAGCTCAGCGCCCCCTATGGATAAGTCTGCATTGTGCTGATTGGAATGCGACTCGTTCCGGCGTAAAATTCTTTATTACTTTTATTTAGGGAAA
>CAZVWV010000233.1:0-1704 GCA_964631745.1 uncultured Bdellovibrionales bacterium | reverse complement strand
ACTATAACCACCGGCCGACGAATCGTCGGCGCTACTTAATATCCCTGCTTCGCCCTGGGTTTTTGAGCAATTACCGTTAAAATAGCTAACCCCCTGATTTTAGGTAGTTTCTTACCTTCCCTATCTAACTAGACCTCCAAATTTCCCTTGGCTAAATATAGTTGTATGGTACGCTTATTAAAACGGCAATAACCGCAGTATACAACTATATGAAAAGGTGCTTTGTGATGTTGGTACAACAAGAGAGGCAGGATTGGGAAGCTGAGATACCCTCAGAAGCTGCTAACCCGATTAACCAGTTAATATTAAACAACCGAGTTGCAGCTTTTCGTCTAGCTAAACATTCTCTTCGACGGTGGCGCATAACTATTCCGATAGACGAAATTCAAAGCGCGGCAGATCTGGCGCTGTGCGAAGCTGCCCAGAACTTCGACCCATCACGCAAGACGGCCTTTACTACATTCTTATATTATCATCTTAAAGGAACGCTGCTTTCCTATTTAAGCTCCAACAAGCTGCCTAGGATTGCAAATATCGAACGGGCGTCGTTAGCGCAGGGCAGCTCGGAGTCCGAGGCGCTTGATGGAGTCATAATGACAGAAAGCGGCCAATCGCCAGAGCAAGAAACTTATCTAAAGGAAATAAGGGGCGAATGTAACGAGGCCTTATCAAATCTAAGCGCCCTGGAAAGATTGATAGTGATACGCGTGAATGTGCTGGAAGATAAGGTGGCAAACGTAGCGCGCCAGATTGGATACAGTCGTGGGCATGTCAGCAGTTTGAATTCGAATGCGACGCGACGCGTTCGCGCAGCGCTTGAACATCTTAAGGCCGCGTAGTGGACATGAGCGGAAATGGCCCGAGGTCCAATCCACCTTACACTTAATAGGACAGCGCTCATAATTACAATGGGAGGATATGTAAATGAAAATAAATCTGGCAGATGGAATAAGAGATGAGCTTCAAGATCTCACAAAGGCGCTTCTTCCTGGGCTTACCGCGCTGAGCCTACTTAGCGGTTGCAGTCCCAAACCAGACACTCCGCTCGATGTGCAATCACCAGGTCTTGAAAATCCTCGTTTTAAAGTGGAACGAGTCGGGGTAATTCGTGACGAGTTGGCATATAACAACGCGCGCGGAATTTACGTGATAGTCGATCGCGAGACCGGCAAGGAATATGTCGGCATAAGCGGCATTGGAATCGCTGAGCGCGGATCGCACTTGGTTGGGAAAGGGAGAGTTTCTGATGAGCGCTAGTCCCAGGATAAAAGGATAGGAAAGGAAATCAGCATCTGAATTGTATTAGTCAGTGAGCGGTGCATCGAGCGTGAGTGGATTCAAGTCAGATGAACGAATGGGGCTTAAGGATAGTAGTGAGTGGTGGCTAAGTTGCAATGCGATCGAAATTTGAGTGAGGTTGGAAAGTCAGTAGGCCAGCGCACATGGTAGTCGAGGAGTTAATTGGGATTAAAGAGGAGCGGAGGCGAATAGGGGACGAGCCTCACCGACGGCGCGAGGGCTTGGAAGTCAGGGATGTCTTGAGAGTGTCTGCCTCCGCCATGGCACCATGCGGGAAAGGCACTTGAGATAAGATCTGAGCCACATCGTTATCAGTTATGAGCGAGGTCTGGCATGCATGCCAGACGACCCGAAATACAGAGTCCCGCAAATTGGCTGGAACACAATTCACCGGCCCCAAAGTTG
>CAZVWV010000232.1:0-1716 GCA_964631745.1 uncultured Bdellovibrionales bacterium | reverse complement strand
TACGCCTTCCTTGCCTTCGCTTGCTGCTTTTTCAAGTAGGCCTTCAAATGCTGCTCCCTTTACATCAAGTTCCATTGATGCCCAATCGTCTTCATCGATCATGCTGATGAGACCGTTCAGGTCCGCAGGGTTGTTAAATTTTGGCATCGCTTGAGCGAAGATATCGCCGAGCAAACCTTTGCCATCTTTTAAGGTGCGTAAGATCTCTGAGTAGTGATCTATAAACTCAATTCCACGCTCATCAGCCATCTTTAAGAAGAGCAGCTAGGTAAGCTTTTTGATGTAATCGCGGTAATCAATGCCGTTGTGTCGTACATGTAGGGCAGAAGCTCCAGAGTTTATTTACAACATCAACCATTTCTAACTATCTCCCCTTTTCAAATCGTTTGCGACTTTTCTCGAGTTCGGCCACCAATACTTCTTCATCAGGCAGCACCATCTTATATTCGGTAGCTAATACTTTATTGGCCAGACCATCCAAAGCGTACTTTGCTAAGGTGGCATCCTTTGACGCACACAAGATCAGCCCGACTGGTGGGTTCTCATCTACATGAGTCCAGTGCTGCCGGGCATAGTTCAAATAAAGATGAATCTGCCCAATATCAGCGTGCGTCAGCCTACCGATCTTTAAATCAATGATTACGAGACAGCGCAATCGCCTGTGATAGAACACTAGGTCGACTCTATACCACTCGTTACCGATCCTGAGCCGTTTCTGCTTACCCACGAAGGCGAAGTCACCGCCAAGTTCAAGCAGAAAATCTTCAAGCTGATGTACAAGTGCTTCTTCAAGATCGTTTTCTGAGTACTCATCCTTGAGATCTAGAAACTCTAAAACCAAAGGATCTTTGAGCTCCTCTTCGGGTGTTATAAGCTCTGAATCTGCCACTTTCTGCCCTTTCTTGAGCATCGCTGCTTTATTCCGTGACAGAAGAGTTCGTTCATAAAATTTGCTATCAATTTGCCTAATAAGCTGTCGCTTTGACCAGCCACCCCTGATTGCTTCCTTCTCATAAAAATTGCGAGCGGCCCTATTCTTCACGGGCAGAAGCTCCACATAATGAGACCATGGCAAGGGAAATGGACTGTAAGATTCAGCAGCCAGCGGCTGGGGAATCTTGGTATCTAACGATCTCAGTGTGTTGGCATGCTCGGACGAAGATTTAGCAGCCACTGGCTGCTGAATCTGCCACTCCAGATAAAAGGTACGCATGAGGCGAATGTTTGTTGCTGAAAAGCCTCTGCCAAATCGAGAAGTAAGATCGACTGATAGTTTGACCAAGAGTTCCTTGCCGTATTCGCTTGCGGTGCTAGTCCGCCGGAGACCGCTCACTAAGGCGCACCTAATGAAGCTATTCTACGAGAGTTGCGGTGTTCTTATCGACATCGAACTCGTAGATTAAGTTTCTTTCGCTTGAGCCTTTAATTGGGCCGCTTGCGGGGCTTTCACTTGAGAAGATTGACTGGGTGATTGTTGGTGGGGAATCGGGGCCGGGCGCGCGGCCTTTAAAGCTTGAATGGGTAAATTCGATTTACAAAGAGTGCAAGAGAGCGAGTGTGCCATTTTTCTTTAAGCAATGGGGTAGCGCAAAGTTTAATGCGGATAGAAATGATCCTACTACGAAGAAGTCTCACCCGCAGTACGCCAAGGGCGGCTGTCAGCTTATGGGGCGGGTTATTCGGGAGATGCCGGGTGTTGTGGGGTAGGCGTTAAAT
>CAZVWV010000231.1:0-1742 GCA_964631745.1 uncultured Bdellovibrionales bacterium | reverse complement strand
ATGGAAGTTGGTCTCGCTTGAAAGCGCCGTGCTAACCGCAAGGAGGCAGGTGCTGATGGCTAGGCCGATGACTGGGGTGAAGTCGTAACAAGGTAGCCGTTGCGGAAGCAGCGGCTGGATCACCTCCTTTTAAAGGAGTCCTTAAGAAAAGCAGGCTGAAAGGCTTCTGCTTTTTCTTCAAAATAAATCAGATTTTGACTCTAGCAGCGAGCTTCGGAAACGTAAGCTTTCTTCCCTTAACATTTTTTAATGTTAAGGGTGAGAAATCGGAAACCGGAGTGTTAGAATTAAGTCTTCTGGTTTGGACACCTGGTAAGCTCACATATTTTAGGTGCCTTTAACGGCATCTCGCTCTCTCGGAAACCGTAAGAGATACTAAGTTGTTTTCTGCTACAAATATTTTCGGCAGCGATGCCTCAACAGCCTCTATCGATAATCTGGAATCGATGTTTTCTCTTGTTCAATATTTAAAAGATGTTGAGAGGGAAGATATTGGTTCGAGATTTTAAAATTTTTCGCTCCGATACCTAGAAATATTGGAGCGCCTATATGGGTAGAGGAAAGTTGTCTTAGCGCAGATGCGTTTTTGCGAGATTAATCTTCCAATGTCTTATGATATTGGTGATCGAGTAAGCGAAAATGGTTGAGCGATAAGAAATTTCATCAACGCAACATCTGATGGTGTTGACGTTGAATATAACATTGAAAAGTAATAATAAAATCGAGATCAAAACTCTCGAGCGCATGTCGAATTGTTGAACTGGCACTGAGAGCTGACACTTAACTGTGTTGGAATGACTGTGTTAGAACGGCAATAGACAAATTAATTTAGGTCAGATATCGAAAGGTATCTAACCGAAAAGGTATAATCTATATTGTAGACTTGGTAGCAATTATGGACCCAGTGCTTAACGGCGCTGCGAAGTAGTTCTACTGAGAATATTGTATTAGTAGCTCAAAGATATTTTTAAGCTACTAAGGGTGCATGGCGGATGCCTTGGCACTGGTAGGCGATGAAAGACGTGGTATGGCTGCGATAAGCCTCGGGGAGCCGCCGAACAGGCTTCGATCCGGGGACTTCTGAATGGGGAAACCCACCCGTAAGGGTACTCCGAAAGGAGAGCGAACGCAGGGAATTGAAAAATCTTAGTACCTGCAGGAAGAGAAATCACAGAGATTCCCCCAGTAGTGCGAGCGAAAAGGGAACAGTCTAAACCTGGCGAGCATTGAGATTCGCCCGTATTTTTGGCATCAAACACTGACGGGTTTGATCGCAACAAATAAGTACGGAGGCGGATTTGAATGCTCGCCAGGGGTTGTAGGGCGTGCATAAAGTGGACCGTAGTTGATAGCTGAATTGAGTTGGGAAGCTCAGGCAGAGAAGGTGATACCCCTGTAAGCAAAATTGACGATGGCTGCGAGTACGTTCCTGAGTACCACGGGACACTTGAAATCCTGTGGGAATCCGGGGAGACCACTCTCCAAGACTAAATACTCACCAGTGACCGATAGTGAACTAGTACCGTGAGGGAAAGGTGAAAAGATCCCCGATGAGGGGAATTAAAAGATCCTGAAACCGTGCATCTACAAGCAGTCGAAGCACTATGGCCTTCGGGCAATGTGCGACGGCGTACCTTTTGCATCATGAGTCAGCGAGTTACGTCTGTGTGGCGTTAGGTTAAGCCGATGAGGTGGAGCCGCAGCGAAAGCGAGTCTTAAAAGGGCGCTTAGTCACACGGAGT
>CAZVWV010000230.1:0-1749 GCA_964631745.1 uncultured Bdellovibrionales bacterium | reverse complement strand
AAAAGGCTAGAAGTGCTTCGGAAGCCTGGCTATGATGGTAAGATGCATTGTCCATCACGAGCACAATCGGTCGGTCCTGAGGCGCAGTCGCCATCAGAAGTTGGATAAAGCTGGAGAAAGAAGCCGAGTTCTTTTTGGCTACGGGCAGGGTGATGACTTCATCGGTGCGCCAGTTGTAGGCTCCGAAAAGGTGATGCCATTGAGCAGGTCCTGGTGCCGCTACCCGCTTTTGCTGACCGCGCTTCATCCAACACTTTATGAGTACACACAGGAGTCTCAGTGTCGTTTCGTCCACAAAGAAAAGTTCGATCTCGGCGCGTTCAGCTTTTTTTTCAGCTCTTCTAGCGTCGCTTCGGCTCTGGCTTTGACGGCTTTGTCTTGCAGGGGGTCAAGGGTGTGCTTAGGGCGACGATAAACATAGTCTTGCTCAGCTAAAATATTGAGGAAGGTGCGTTCCGTAACGCGAATACCCGTCGCCTGCTCTAGATGAGCCATAAGCCGCTTTGCATCCCAAACGTTAAAGGCATAGCCTAACTCGGTCGGCTCTTTAGCCATCGTCTCCTCTAAGATTTGGCGATACTGCGCATCGGCTGCTTTTGGGCGGCCCGCGCGTAGTTTGTCCGCTAGTCCATCAATGCCCTCTTCCCGCCAACGTTTATGCCAATAGTAAACCTGGCTGGGTTGAATCGCTAGGAGCTTAGCGATCTCAGCGGGCTTTTGGCCAAGATGGAGCAGACGGATCAGGGTAGCCCGATGGCGCACGCGAAGGTCCTCGTGATTTTTGATCGCTTGCTCAATGAGTCCAAGGGATTCGGTTGTTAAGGTGTAATTGATTTTCTTTGGCATCTCTCTATGATGCCTCACTTTCTAAATTCTGAAAACTTTTTGCACTTTACTTAACTGTGGCGGCAATTGGTCGGCAAAAGCTTGTTCGGCCGGTTAAAGAGTCAATATATACTCAGCAAGGCCATAAAGTTACATTTCATTTGGTGGCAAGTTGCATGTGGCAAGTCAATGTCATTAAGTTAACGAGTAGATTTGTAATTCATCGGGTATCGCTTGCGGTGGACTCGATGCGTACGTGGATAAGAGCGATTGGGTCGAATGGGTTCGATAGTGTGCATCATTTGTTCCCACAAGCGGTGCAGTAACGGCCGTACCTGCTTATCCAAAAATAAAAAGACAACCGTATCTTTGAGCTTTGAAATCAAGTTCGTCATGTTGACCTGATAGCGGTGTTTTCGGTTCGTGGTGGCCGCAGCCACAACAGTCTGCGCGGGTTGGGCTAAAATGGCCGCCAGGTTTTTGGTAAAGAAAGCAGCATAAAAGTCTTGGTAGACAGACTCTGGCGACAATCCCGACCAGTTTTCGACCTCAAGACGAGATTTGAGACGTTTGTAGTCTTCTTCTACAGGCCAACGCTGCTGATAGAGTTCTTTAAAAAGTGAATATGGAAAACGAATCCCATCCAGCAGAGAAGTGACGAGGCATTCGACGGTACCATTATCCAATTCTATGCGAATGAAGCGAAGCTTCAACGGTTCGATAGGTAGACCCAGTTGGCGACATGCTTTTTGGGCATCCGCTGCTGGGGACACGGTGAGAATGGCTTCGTTCTCTCCAGAAGCCATAAACTGCTGGGCCACTTTCCAGCGGCTGGCCTCAATGCGGGCGCAGAAATCAGCGCCCCGCTGCAAAATAGCGGTAAACAGCCAAAAGGCGGGATATCCTCTATCGAGAAGCAGGAGG
>CAZVWV010000229.1:0-1972 GCA_964631745.1 uncultured Bdellovibrionales bacterium | reverse complement strand
CCTACTTCACGAGAAGTAGAAAACTACTCCCTAAAGAAGGGCCTTTATGTTAACCTGATGCGAACCCGATCTTAAGCTGTTGAAAGATACCGCGCTAGCTAGGTAGCTTACCATTCAGCGCGCCCGCGGCTTTATAGGATGAGAAATACTGAGATGTCTAAGCACCCCCCTGCTGTGATTACCCGTGATAACCGTTCGCGCGCCGCTCGTCCCAGCATCTGGCAGCGCATTAACGCATTTCTTTCCCTAAAGGCAGAACGCACTCAGGTCACGTATTCCGGAATTATCCGTGAATGGTGCCGGTTCCTGGGCTCAGATGCCGGCACCGAAGAAGCCGCCAGGCGCATGTCGGCTGCCACTGATATGCACGCCATAGCGTATAGATCCTGGCTTGAGTCACGGCCCGGCGAAAAGCCGCGCGCAAAGCACGGCAAAAATTCAACCGAGACGCAGCTACTGAGCCCAAATTTGCAATCCGGTTTTGGCCCACGGAAGAAAAAGAAAGAGGGGCTTGATAGCTTCCTTTCAAACGCTACCATGGCCAAGAAATTTGCGGCGCTTAGACGGATCTACAAAATGTTAATCGCCACGTCAGAGACAGCCTCGCAGAGAAACCCCTTCGATACGGATGTATTGCCCCCTCCCCCCAAAGAAGCCGGACGAAAGCGCCCTACCGAGATGCTGGATTTTGGGAAAGTAAAAAGCGTAATCGAAGCCGCAGACGACAGAACCCCTAAAGGTTTACGCGACCGCTGCATCTTAACCCTGCTTTTTGCGGGCGCTCTAAGACGCAGCGAAGTCGTGAATTTGCGTGTGGGTGATGTGCGCACAACTCCCGCTGGCACTGTATACGTTTTGTTGCGGGCCACTAAAGCTAAGAAAGACGCTGAACAGGCTTTGCCCGCCTGGGCCGTGCCAATTCTAAAAAGACAGGTCAAACAACGGCATACAGACCAAGCCGGAGCCGCAGATTATCTCTTTGTAAGCTACGTCGGAAAAGGGGGTTGCGTGCGCACTAATCAACAGATCTCAGACAGCGGAGTATATAAAATCTTCAAACGCTGCTGCCGCCTCGCAGGTGCCGGCGAATTCATAACCCCCCACTCCGCCCGCGCCACAGCAATTACCAAGTTACTAGCCGACGGAATTCCACATCGTGAGGTCCAGGAATTCTCGCGGCATTCTAGTATACAGATGGTCGAGCTTTACGATAAGCGCAGAATCGGCGTGGATCAGAATCCGGCGCGCGGGCTTAAGTTTGAGTAGCGGCGCGCTTTCACGGATGGCTTACCTGGCGGATTTTTATTCCGGTCCGCTTTAGGCTTCGGCTAGGTCGGAATCGACCAATTCAAACGGATCTCCTTTGGGAATTTCAGACAGAGGCTCTACACAAAATGCACGGCGGCCGTAAGATAGACCTGGCGGTAAATCAATCTTCGCATGTTGAATGGCATTTAGGGCGACCTGAAGAGCGCAATCGACTTGACCCGTGTTGTTTTTGCCGGCACCGACGATTCGTGTGCCGGTCCAAGTTCTTTTGACAAGGACCATTCCTGCGAGCCGCTCAGTAAGATGTGAACGAAGTGATTGCTGAAGCTCCTCGCTTGGCTGGCCGCCTTCTGTTTGCCTTCTAAGCTCCGCAAATTCAGCGGCATAATTCGGATCATCGTAAAGAGTATCGCCGACATCTACGGCTCCTTGCAACATCAGGGACTCCTTCTCACTTTCACACAGCATTAGCCCAACAATGCAGCGCACTGCTTGCTCAAGCGCCTGTTGTGGTTCTGTCAAGACTATGTCGCGCTTCTTGGTCTTTTTGACGCCGACGATAGCGTGAGTAAGCCCGCGACGCGAGTGACATGGAATCCAATGCTTACCGGAAGGCCCTCTAAGCACGCAAAACGGTTTTTCATTCGCGCCGAGCGCTGTTAAGGCAGAGCTTTCCTCTGAGAGAACACCTCCAACTTTCAAT
>CAZVWV010000228.1:0-1979 GCA_964631745.1 uncultured Bdellovibrionales bacterium | reverse complement strand
GTAAATCGTCGACCCACCCCGTAGGCGCGGTCAATTGATTATTAGAGAGGCTGGGGAATAAGGAGCTTTGCCGTCGTGAAGATCTTTCACCAGGTTTTTGAAATACTCCCTTGGATTGACCCCGACCAGCTTACAGGACTGAACCAGAGAGAACAGCACAGCTGTGGTCTGGGCGCCTCTTTTGGAATGAGTGCCGTACCAGGTCTTGCGCCCGATGACGGGACTTCGAAGCAGCCGCTCCTGCGAATTGTTGTCAATTGGGAGCTCCCAGCGTGTCGTAAATAAGGTGAGTTCCTGATAGTTTTTCAGAAAATAGCGGTACGCTTTGCCGATCGAGCTTTTTTCCGGATACGACTTACAATCTTCAATGGCCTTTGATTTTATAGATTCAAATATCGGTATCATTTCAGAGCGAATCTTCAGGATCTCGTCGGGGGGCTTTTCGCGCGCAGTTTCCTCAAGGCGGTAAATTTCGCGGTAGCGATCTACAAAATACTGAGCTTCTGGAAACTTCTCTTTGGCTTCTCTAAACTTTCGCCTTGCATGCGCGTTACAGTAAACGTTTCTGATCTTTTTAAGCTTTTTCGCTTCTCTCAACTCATTAGCTTCCCTGACGGCTTTGGCGTAACCGGAAAATACGTCACTTACCAGAAACTCACACTGGGATTCATTCAGAAGCGACGAGGCCACATCGCCGGAGCGGGTGTCTCGGATGTCAAAATAGCTGGCACTGGGGGTAGAAAAGCCCCACAGGTACCAGCTCTGTTTCTCGTCTCCCTCAAGCATCCGGTGCGGGGTTTCGTCGGCGTGCAGCACCTTGGCGCTTAGAATCTCGTCTTTAATTTTCTCACAGGCTGGTTTTACAAAATCAGCCAAGTTATGCGTAGCCTCAATCAGGCTCTGGGGAGGCAGGTCTTTAAGTCCCTGCCGGGCTGCCATAGCCGCATAGCGCTCAATTGGGATAAGGTCGCAGTACTTGCTCATGGCCACATCAATCATCATCTCGTCACTGAGGCTCGAGCCTGGGGTAACGCGTTTTGGAGCCGGGGCGGTTTTTAGCGCCCCGTGGCACTTGCCGCAGCCATACTTATGCCGCTTCTGGCGGATAATGATATGCTGCGCAGGGATGACCGTCAGGTACTCAGAGTCTTCTGTCATGCCGGTATCATGCATTTGGGAGCCGCAGCATTCACATTGAGGGAGTTCCTGCAGCTCTATATCGCGCTCTATCAGTGGCGCATCCGGGTAGCGCGCTGAGGGCAGCTGGACTTTAACCTTCTTAGGGGCTTTATCTGCTTCTTTCTCTTCGCCAGGCTCTACCGGTTCGCGCTCTGAGCTCTTGCCGAAGAACCGGTTCTTAAACACCACATACTGGTCTTGTATCAAAAGTGTCTGCTCATTGAGCTCTGCGCTAAGAGCCCTCAGGCGTTGATTCTCTTTAATGATACTGTCGTTGACCTGCTGCTGCAGCTTAATGAATGTTATTAGATCTTCTTTGCTCTGGAGCTGCAACCTTTCAACAGGAACCGGCTCAAAGAGAAATTGTTGATTTTGTGCAGTTATCTGGCGTTTCACTCACGCGGAGTGTGACTCATGTCGCGTTTCATCGCAAGAGAAATTCAGATTTCTTTTCGATATTTTTTTCAACTCAGCCGGACTTTCAATAAATCTTTTTTCTAAATCTGCGCCTTCGAAAAACAGCGCAAACTCCGCTGCCGTCAACTCCACCTCTTTCCCGTAGTACGGATTTATCCGCGAGAACATTCCCCGCTCCATCCTCTTTGCTATGATCACAAAGCCAGTGCCGTCGTAGTACAGGCACTTGATTGATGTCCTTGGGCGGTTGATAAACAAAAACAGGTGCCCAGAAAACGGATCCTGCTTCAGTACTTCCTTGGCCTTCGAAAATAGCGTGTCGTACGATGCCCGCATGTCGGTCGGCTCCTTACACACAAATATCTTCGTTCGCCGGTTAAACG
>CAZVWV010000227.1:0-1985 GCA_964631745.1 uncultured Bdellovibrionales bacterium | reverse complement strand
ATATCCGTGCTCTGCGCCGCGTTTGTAATTTACCCGGGGTTTTTGAGCAATTACTCTTTTACCGGCCTGTAAGAGTGCCCAGGTTTGTTACGTTTTGCTCACTTTCGAGTGAGGAGCTAAGAGACGCACGGCCTATTTTTGAGAAGTTGAGATAGGGCTGGTGTTCCTGTATTTCGAACCAAATGGGTGAATAATCACAAAAAAACAGAATAAATACTCCCCAGGGACAGAATCGGGGCAATTGCTTGCTCCGATCTGATCCCTGGGGGCGTCTGGGCGAAGTCCGCCGGTCAGTAAGAGAGGGGGTTAGCTTGATTCGTGAGGTCTCGCGTCCATCCCTCTCTTAATTTCCTTACCTAGTGGAGATTGTTACCCTGGTCAATCACCGTCAGTTTACCAAGGCAGCAGCCTCTCTAGGGGTTAAGGTCAAATCCAGGATTTTCAGTTGGGGCACCTGGCCTCTCCCACTCGCGCAAAAATGAACCGACCCACAATTTGAAAATCAAAAGTGGCTCAGAACACTTCCGGGTGAGCTTGCAGAGTGTCCAAAAAACACTATCCAAGCTCACCCGAAACAAAACATTTACAGGAAAACACCACCCTACCTCACGACTTTCAACTCCTCAGCAAGCGCTGCAAAACCGAGAAAGCAGTTTAAAAGTACTGAAGTAGAGGGTGCCATTACCTACTCTTCTACCGTCTAGCAAAATCAAAAAAAGGGTCCAGCAAACGCTGTTTCCAATTGCGCCAATTCTGAAGCAAGAGGGGTCGTTAGTCAAGTGTTGGCTACCAATTCAAGTTACCTGAGGATTGGTACTCGGTGACCCTGGTTTCAAAGAAGTTCTTCTCGTTTTCAAGATCTATGGTCTCGCTCATCCCGTGGCATCGGCCGACGGGGTCGCCCCAACCATAATATTTCACACTCTGGACCGAATCTCTCCTATCCTACACAAATCTCAACGTAAACCCGCTCGGCACAAACCCCCGATCAACAGCGGCCCTTAAAAATATCTCTATACTGCGTATGCCCGACTCGCCCAGATCTATCGTGTACTGATTAACATACATCCCCACAAATTTGTCGGCCTGGGCCTTGGTAATTCCGCGGCCGTATCCAAGCGCGTAAGTAAGCGCTTCATCTCTATGCTTATGCCCGTACTCGATACTGGCTCGCAATGCTCGTGAGAGGGTTTGCATGGTTTCCTCCCCCAATGAGCACCTCACAATATTTACACCCAACGGCAGCGGTAGCTGATGCTTTTCCCACCACCAGGTTCCGAGATTCAAGACTGAAGCGAGACCTAGCTCAGTGTGCGTGAGCTGGCCTTCATGAATGATTATACCGGCGTCAACTTTAGAACTCAGCACAGCTTCGAAAACCTGATCGAAGTTTATATTAACAAGCTCTGCCTCAATATTGTTCTCGGCCATGTAAAGCTTTAGCGCCAAGGCAGCGGAAGTATAAAGCCCAGGAATGGCTATCGTTCTCGTCTTTCCATCTGAGAGCTTTGTGCCACTCTTGCTCACAACCACCGGCCCGTAATCTTGGCCGCCCATCGATGCCCCTGAGCGCATTATGGCGTACTGGTTTTTCAAATACGGAACGGCATGCACAGACACGGCAGTGCAATCCAGCTCCCCTGCTAGCGCTCTCTGATTTAGGCTCTCTATATCCCCAAGCTCGTGTTTCAGCACAATCTCAGGATTAGAAACGGCGCCACTGGATATGCCGTAGAACATAAAGGCGTCGTCGGCATCTGGTGAATGATAGATTTTTATCTCTTTTGGCATTAGCTCTCAATTTAAGAAAAGTATAGTCATTGTCTAGAAATCAACCCACGATCAAGGTATTATCCTAGAAAGAGCAGTTGAATCGTAGTGAGGTGGCGGAGATGGCTGAAGATCTTGAAGTTTTCGACGGAATTGGCTAGGAATTGGCACGGAACCCTAGCACCGCTAGGGTGAGTACCAATTCCTAGAAAACT
>CAZVWV010000226.1:0-1986 GCA_964631745.1 uncultured Bdellovibrionales bacterium | reverse complement strand
CGGGACTTTCCGTCCGCAAGGGAAAAAAGTGAAAAAGAGGAGTGAAGTTAGGTAGTTATTGAAAGGGCGTGTATACACTACGTAGAATATAGATTACAGCTAGGCAAAGCGCGATAAAACGGCTAAAAGAGTATAGATAGATATCCTGTATACACTAGAAATGGCGAGCATACAGAAATACACCGTACGCGGCAAACCTTACTGGCGCATAGTCGAGAGCCGCAGAATTAACGGAAAGCCACGAGCGATCCCGCTAATACACCTTGGCACAGCGGAAACCCTTTTGAGGAAACTCTCTAAGCTTCCGGAGACCGGCGAGCTGTTGATTAAATCATACGAACACGGGGGCGTGGCTGCCTTGATGGCGCTGGAGGAGGAACTAGGACTAAGGAAGATTATCAATCGACACCTACCCAAGTCTCGCCGTGGAGTAAGCGCTGGGGATGCGCTGTTTCTGATCGTGGTTAACCGGCTACTGAGTCCTTGCTCAAAACAAGCGTGGGCGGAGTGGGCAGAATCCACCTCGCTTTTCCGCTACATGCCTCAGCTTAAACTATCCGAGCTCTCGAGCCAGTTTTTCTGGGAGCACATGCAACACTTCACCGTCGACGCGCTCAAGGCGATCGAGGAAGAGATACTTCAGGTAGTAATCAAGCAATTTGATATAACGCTCGATTGCCTTCTGTTTGACACTACCAATTGTTATACCTACTTAACGGATGGACATTCAGACAATGCGCTGTTTCAGTACGGGCATTCCAAGGAAAAGAGAGACAATAAGCTTCTTTTTGGCGTATCACTTCTGGTTTCCAGAGAGACGAAGATTCCATTGATGCACGCAACATACCCAGGCAACCAAAACGATTCAAAGCTATTTCCGGAGACGCTTACACGCATCCTCGACCGATTGGGCCGCTTGAAGCTTGCCCCGACTGACATGACACTAGTGTTTGATCGAGGTTTCTTTTCGGAAGCAAATATTCTCGATGTTGACAGTAAGGGGTTAGGGTTTGTCACCGGGTTGCGGTTGGGAGATATACCAAGGGAGCTTTTCGACATTCCGAGGCAAAAGTTCCGACGCGTTAAGCGAGGTGAAAATTCTGGAATATGGTTCTACGCTCAACCAATTGACCTATGGGGGCGGCAATTCACTGCTGTGTTCTACCTAAGTGAGTCTGCCAAGGCGCTGCAAGTAAAAATCCTAAATGACCAATTGGACAGGGCCTTACAGTCGTTGAAAGATTGGAATGCTGCCTTGATGAACCAAGCTGGTAAGTCAGATAGTGCCCTTGACTCTATAGCAGCGAAGAAGAAAATTGCATCGTTACAAAAGTCTCCTTACCTAGATAAAATTCTAAAGATCTCGTATGAGCCAGCCCTACCCAAAGAAAAGCGGCTAGCTTTTTCGGTCGATGAAAAAGCCAAGGCTGATATTATACTTAAATACTTTGGCAAAAGGTGCCTCATCTCCAACCGCGGGCATTGGCATCCCGCGCAGATTATAGATACGTATTTCAGTCAGGCTTACGTTGAACATGCTTTCCGCGCAGCCAAGGACCCTTTTCACATATCTTTACGTCCCCAGTTCCATTGGACCGATCAGAGCTTAAAGGCACATGTCTTCTCTTGTTTTTTAGCTTTGCTGCTAGGGCAGCTGCTGCTTTTGAAAGGCAGCAAGCTCACTCAAATTTCCTCTTTGCGGCAGCTGCTATCGCAGCTGGCTGGGGTACGGCTTGCTGCCGTACTTCCAAAAAGCTCAAAACTTAAACCAGCTTGGCGGTTAGAGCAGGTTTCGGCCACGCAGGAAGAACTTCTGCTAGCGCTTGGCGTCCCACGCGAAGTCGTTTAGTAGTATATACAGTTTTCTCTCAAATTCACTCGTCTGTTCGCGGACTTGAATCTTGTTTCCCGCTTTCGCGCGGAAAGTCCCGCCTAGAGCCACCCTACTTTTCAACGCCAGCGCCATCCAAAAGCAACTATTACGAA
>CAZVWV010000225.1:0-2004 GCA_964631745.1 uncultured Bdellovibrionales bacterium | reverse complement strand
TATTACGCAATTAAGCTAAGTGGCATTGGACGACTCGTCGGCCGGTGCCACGAAGAGGCAAGAATTCTTAGGCCGAGAGGCAGCAGCGGGTGCGAGCAGGTGGTGGCTACGCCCTAAACGATAATGCCACTATAACCACCGGCCGACGAGTCGTCGGCGCTACTTAATATCCCTGCTTCGCCCGGGGTTTTTGAGCAAATACGATGTGGGTAATAGTCAGTGATTCCGGCCCGGCTCTTAGATCATGCGGGCAATGCTCATCAAGAATCTGGTGAAGGTCGTAACTTGCGGGTCCCCAATTTTAGCCGAACCCTGCGCCGGGCTGACTTGCAGTAAGATATCATCCCAACTTGGAGCTGCCTGATCCGGAGCGAGTTGTAGAGCAAAGGAGATCTCGACCGTCTTTCCTGGCTCTAGTAGCCCTATCGATATTAGATAGTCGTTCCTGAGCGTTTCTTTCTCGTATTTTCTGGGAACTTTTCCGGAATTTCTCACCGCCAACGGAATTACGGCTTGATCAATCCAGGAGCGAGCCAAACTAATATCGATATTGTTTTGCGGATAACGACCTGTGTTTCCAAGTTTTAGCCTATATTGGTAAAGACACAGCCCCTTGGTGCAAAACTTTGAAGGCGTTTCCGTCGCATAATGGACTTCGTGACTCTCGCTTCCGTTTAGTGAAACACCCCCGACAATAAAGGCTATTATGCAGATCGCCAGCAGCGCTATCCGTATCGTAACTCTTGGAAACTCTCTGTTCATTTGCGACGTGATTTCTCTAAAGCTTTGGCGATCTCGCTCTCTTTTCTTTCGGTATAACGCATAGTCACGCGCACGTCACTATGTCCTAAAGCCTGGGCCACCAAGCGAATATCGCTGGAGCTATCTAGTAAATCGATGGCGTACGAATGCCTCAAAAGATGGGGATGCAAGGGCGTGCCCGCCGAAAGTTCATTAATAGCACGCCACACAGATTTTGGACCCATCTGCAAGCTCTCGGGTTTGGCAAGTGCGGCCCTATAGGTACTGATGAAAAGCGGAAGATTTCTGTTTTGGGCGACGGTGACTTTCCCGAATCTCTTTCTGAGATGGTGCTCGCGTAACTTAAGATACGCACCCAATTTGTCCCTGATAGCCGAAGTCACATAGACATTTCTGAATCTTCGGCCTTTGGTTCTGACATTGGCTATCCATTCATATCTTTCATCAAGTTGGCCAAGTTTTAGTAGTCGCACCTCTTCGGCTCTTAGGCCCGTATCCAACAGGAATTCTAAGAGCATCTGATTTCTGGCGCGGATAAATGAATCTCTTTGTCCTAGGCGCTGCTTAGCGGAGGCCTTGGCGTTTGCGATCTCCTTGGTAGAGAGAGCCTTTGGGAATATGGGCTTAATTTTTGGCCCCCGAACTTCGCGGGCTGGATTGATGAATCCCGGAATTTTCTCGGCCAGTGAACGACCCATATGCTTGATAGTTGCCAAACGCCTTGCCACCGTCGCCGCAGCCTCGCCCCGTGCTAAGGCTTGGTCCACAAAACGTTGTACCGAAGAAAAATCCCAATCAGCAACTTTAAGCTTCTCTGATTTAGAGACAGAGCGGTAATTTGTTAGAAATTTTAGGAAATGGGCGAGATCTAAGCGCTTAGCACGGGCAGTGTGGCTTGCGCCCGCGGCAAAATAACGCACATAGCTTTGGACCACCATCTCTAGCGACGCTTTAGTCAGATCCTTAGAAGTCGCAAGTTCCGTGAACATCTGCTACCTAACTCTTTGTGGTGGTAAAACGGATGCGGTTCCAAATAGACGCGCGAGAGGGGCGATGTCTAACCTAAGAAAACCGAAAGCCCCAAAACGACGTTATTAAGCCCCGATGTTAGCTCGGTGAACAGAAGATCACCACGCATTTTCTGTAATTCTTGCCAAGCTCGCATAGAAATCCTAGCAGCTATATATCCTAGAAAGAGCAGTTGAATCTACTACGGTGGCGAATATGGCTGAATCTCTTGAA
>CAZVWV010000224.1:0-2130 GCA_964631745.1 uncultured Bdellovibrionales bacterium | reverse complement strand
GCGTACGACTGAAGAAAAGTGTCGTTAAGGAAAAATAATCGCAAAAATCTAAATTTTCGCCAGAAAATGATTTTTGCTATATGCATCTTATATACGTAATGGTAAGTAAGTATGCAAGGTGAAAAACGAGCTAGAAAAACAGACCCTGTCACGCTATCGGGGCCAAATGGCAGCCTTAGTAGAAAAGATGAAAGAGCTATGCATGAAGGCGTGCCATGGCGACCTGATTTTGGCCGGTACCCCGATTGAGGTCTACCGCAAGTGTGGCAAAGCTGGTTGTCGGTGTGCCGAGGGCGGCGATAAACGTCACGGGCCATACCTTGCAGTACAGGTTAGGAAAGACAGTGGGCAGCGGCAACTTAGCTTAAAGGGCTCAGAGCGCGCATTCTATAAGATGGCGCAGCACTATCAGTACCAGATGAGGAATAGGCAAGAGATAGTACGTACATTCAGCGAGTTACTAGAAACCATTGATACATTGCTAGAGGCACGAACCATATGGGACAAGAAATAGGGCTTGGGGGTTTTTTCTTTCCAGCGGTATACCGAGAGTCTAAGAGTAAAGTGACTGAACTTCTGCAGCAGGGAATAGTGGACCTGGTTGAATGTGCCCGCTTTACATTTGCTGATAAGTTTATGGCTTTTGTGCTGCAATCGGAGTTTCTTAAGTTTGCGGACCGGACCTACCCAACCCCGCGCGAAAAGACAGAAATTCCTGTTTGGTTTCTTATCAGCTGTCAGTTTGTTCTCAAGATCAACCATGAGCGTGCCTATAGTACGTTAGGAACCTTACTGAAAGCCGGGCCGGTGCTTTCTCGCATAGGGTTTAACGTAGCCTCGCATTTGGGATTTAACGACAAGAACCAGCACGAACGACAGACGCCTGTGCATCATGATTCGGTGCGCAAGTTCTTCAAAGACACGAATCCTAAAGATCTGCGAGAGTGGTTTTGTGAGGATTTACAAAAGTGGTTTAGAAGTATGCAGTGCTTTGACCCGAGCGGCATATTTATTCTCGATCAGACCCATTTAGTTGTTCCAGATAACGAACATTACCAGGATGCTGTTAGGATGCCCGTCGACGAGCATGGGCAGCGTTACAAAGATTTTGATAAGTTGTCAGAGGAGCAAAAAAGAACTTTTCCTTACCACCCCTGCTACACACTCTCTACTTTGCTGCACCTCTCGTATGCGCAGCAGGCCTTCCACGTTGCTGGCTATGAATTTGGAGCCGGCAATGAAGACGAATTGCCGCAGGCTAAAAGGCTCATCCTTTCCTTCTTTAGGCACAACAAGCCGGGCGCCATGAAGCTTCTGATTGCCGACCGTGGCTATATTTCTGGGGAATTTATTACCTGGCTCAAACGGGAGTATCAAGTCGACACGCTCATTCCACTTAAATCCAACATGGCACAGTGTCAGGATGCCATTGCTATCTCAGAAATGCCAGAAACGCAGTGGGTTACCCTATCCCAATCACAGGATTCGGACGATTTTGCGCTCACCAGAGCCTGCTTTATCGAAGATGTACAGCTTTGGGACACCTGTAAGGTGCCCCTTTATATTACGGTAGTTGAAAAAAAGCATACCGACAGAGAAAACGGAGGAATTGTCTATTCAAAGTTCTGTCTCTGCTCAACAAAAAAATTCGACTCCCCGCACCAGGTCATCTCTTCCTATAGGCTGCGGGGTAACACCGAAGAGTGTTTTCGACAGTTTAAAAACTTTTGGGACATCTCACGCTTTCCGTCTCCTCATCGCTCGCTGCTTGAGGCTCACGTGGGTTTCACCTTATTAACTTTCTCACTGCTTCAACTTTACTTACTGCGCCAGGACCTACAGGCTGGCACTAATAAGACTCTAAAAACTCTACAGCGCGAGGAGCTGGAGAACCACAACAATCTACTCGTTTACTCTAATAACTTTTTCGCTGCCTTTTCAGCTAAAGAATATACTTTACTTATTAATAACTTACCGCAGGAGGCTAGACAGAAACTAGTATCATCTTTCGACAGCGCTCTACATCAGCTCTAGCGTGGCCTTTCGCCACCACGCGCAAGCTTGGCCTTCGCCGGTAGCCTTCTCTACGGGGGGCCGCGGTTTCTTCTTTTTTTAGTGTCTGAAATGCAG
>CAZVWV010000223.1:0-2152 GCA_964631745.1 uncultured Bdellovibrionales bacterium | reverse complement strand
AAAAGAAACAAAGCCACTTTTTTAAGTAGCATCAATAGATTGCCTCCTCAGTAAGCGACATTCACCTCGGCGCGACCAGGACCATGCGCGACCAGCCCTCAGCGAAGAAAGTACGGCATCACGGCAGGTTTATTAACTACAGTACTTAAATCTGTGATGCCACCCTTGTTACAGAGCTGTTGCAACGCCTTAAAATTTAGGAGTAGCAGGGTGTATCTTAACGGCACTGAAATCTTTGCACCCTCGAGTTTCTGCAATAGATTATTTGCGGCCGGAATACCATCAGTGCTGGCCTCAGCGGCTTTGCTAACCTTTATGGCATTCTGCTTCGCTCGCTTCGATAGCTTTGATAACTCAGGCGCTGCAAGAATTGCTTCGGCAAACTTCGTCAGAAAGTTAGACGTTCCCCCTGATAAAGAGAGAATGGCCCCTTTTAAGGCTTCGACCTCGGGCTTAGAGAATACTAAAGGGAAGCTTCTGTCTAAGTACGCGAGTTGAAGCTGCCCTTCACTCGACCTGTCCCGACACACTCGAATATTCCCTTCGGTGATATTAGAATGGGTAAGCCCACTACAGATCTGTTGCACAAAATTTGTCGTTAAAGCTGTCATGACGGCTCGGTAATCTTGCCGCGATATCTTACCGGTGGATATATCAGTTGCTTCAGCCAGGTTTAGGCCAGAGAGATTTGTGCCTTCAATCATCTCATCTGACCGAATTAGTCTATTGGTCTCATCGCTGTCTAAAACAAAATTGGTAATTTTATCGATCGGTTCTGCAAGCGGAATGACTATGCGCACATCGGCGATTATCTTTCCGTGCCAGCGTTCACGAAATTCCGAATCATGTTTAAAGAAATCATGATCCTCGGTATCCCCCTCAATCCACTGAGATATGCCGGGCATAAGAACCGTGCGAATTTGTTCAAGGGCTTTTCCCCCCTCACTATCAGGTTCATACGCGTTTTTAAGTCTATCTAGGACCCTTTCCCAAAAACGGACATTTTCCCTTAAGCGATACATCGCGTTTGGATTTTGAACTTTTAAAACCCGTGGGGTTTCTCCGGGCCGCTCAAGCGGGAAAACCGTGGCCATTGAGCCACCGCCGATTCTTTCTAAGAGCCTATCCTCTGGGCGGACTAAACCTGGCGCTAAGGTGCGAATAAGCCGATAGGCTACAAGCTTGCTCTGGCCATTAAGATTATCGTATACACCGGCAAATGCCTGTGCTAGCTCAGGGGGCAGTTGCAAATGAATGCCGATTGTCTGAGTCAAGCGCTCACCCAGCTGACCTTCGTGACTAAGCGCCATGCGAAGTCCCTCGGCCCATTCAAGACGAGCGCTGCGTCCCTTTTTAGCTTGCCCATCTTCGATGCGAGTAATGATATTTCGGTACTTGGTAGAACTTGCTGCGGCGCTAGCGGCCGGGTTCCGACTTCCCCAAAATAGGCAGCAGAGTTTGTCGAGGGTGGCCTGCTGCCAAAAGGTCACGATTTGGATAGAATCAGGAATGAGATTTGGCATCTTCTCGTGCCAGTCAGGGAAACTATCGGAAGTGCAAGACTCAGCCTCCTTGTAGAATCCCGATTTTTCAATTACCGCCCGCCGATTAGCGGATTCAGTGGGACGCCGAAAAATCCTTGACGAGATAAACGGGGCAAGGCGATGGTATAACTCAAACGGCGTAGCTACCTCTACCAAAGCGCCGCAGAACTTTTCAACGTGAGGCGCAGCCAATTCTGGAATATCCATCTGACCGGCTATGAAATTTGAAAGTAACTCCTTAGTTTTAGCCCTATCCCTAAGAACACCATCTGGCCCCATCAGTGCTTTACGAACTATCAGCCCACGCGCCAAATCGTTACTCGCATACAGTTTCTCAAGTATTTCCCCAGGCGCCCGAGGCTTCTGCTGAGCGGTGCGCCTTTCAAATCTCTCCCCGTCTATTCCTAAGAGCTCCTGTTCCCAAGATCTTTCAATCCATTCTTCAAACGATTTTCGATCAAGAAGGTCAGCAGCGCTTGCAAATGAGGCGGTAAGCTGCGCTCTCTGACTTTTCCATACTGATTCGGCGAGGTAGAGAAGCATCTCGGTCTCGTCGGCGGATTCAACAACTTAACGCAACACTTAGAATACGGAGTGAGTCTAAGTTG
>CAZVWV010000222.1:0-2261 GCA_964631745.1 uncultured Bdellovibrionales bacterium | reverse complement strand
GTCGTCGGCGCTACTTAATATCCCTGCTTCGCCCGGGGTTTTTGAGCAAATACGCGGTGACGCTGTAATTTCTTGATTTCAAAAGGAAAAACAGGAATTTGTAGTTGGCGCGATTTGAATTTAACCACGGAGAACACGGAGGTCACGGAGAGAGAAATCCTCAATGTTTTCTCCGTGTTCGCCGTGGCCTCTGTGGTTAAAGACCCAAATTACAATGTCTTACCGGACAGCAGTGCTTACAGCTGTGACAGCTGTTTTTTTTGCGCTCGCCGGTTGATTTTAAAGGGTAGGAAAGACCTTTTTAGCTTTATGATCAAGATAAACGATGGGGGTTGGGTTCTGGCAGAGTGAGAATAGTACAGTCCCTCACTCCCGCTTAGCAAAGCCCGCGGCAATCCCCCGATCAATCGGCGATGTGCCCACCGGGGCCAAGACAAAATCTTGGGTGGGCAACCACTGCACAAGGCGCCGGGCTTTTGCGCGGGTGCCTTCGAAGTCACTAAGATGTAACACGTCATAGACCTTGAGATGTCCTGGGAAAGACTGCCAGCCGCGGTGCAATGGATAGTGTTCAGGCATGATGCCAATGTGATCGTCGCCTTGCAGCCTAAGCTTGACGCTCTCCTGGCTCAGCCATTCAAACGGCAGGCCCGCCCGATAGATCGCGAGCGCGATCCTGCATGATTCCAGCATGCGCCCAAGGGATTGCGCCTTTAAAAACACCCGCCAGCGCTTCTCGATTTTTCCGTCGACGTAAGAGTCAACTTCCCGTACCCCTAAGTCGATGTGGGTGGTGTTCCCGCCGCGCAGAATCTCCCAAGGATGGTCCCCACTCGGGCCGGGATCGTGGTACCAACCCCGAAATTCCGTGCCGGAATCCGGAGCAATTTCGAAAAGTCTTCCATAGCGCCCATCCGCAAGACTCTTGTATTGCTCACCGCCTGTGGCATTTTTGAGGGAGCCATAATTGCGGTCACGATCCTGAAGGTCGAGCACTGCATCGTAGGCCAATTTGCAATATTTAAAATAGAGATTGGCCGTCATCTCAGGAATGTCAGCCTCAGAGCCTAAATAAAATTGCTTACTAAAAATCTCCGCAAGCGCTCTAAGCTCAGGAGCCTTTAACTGCTTTTCGGGGCGAATCAAGTCGGGGATTAACTTCCAGACTAACTTGCGCGGAATGATTCCTTTCCTGTGAGTCACTGGAAGACTCGCCAGGCGCTTGGACTCATAAGTCATGAAATCTTTCTTTATCAGAGCAATCTCTTTAGTGCAAAGACGCAAAACCAGGGTAAATGTTTTATAAACAAGGGGCTCATCCAAGAAGATCTTCCGAAAGATCTTCTTATCGAGATCAAATTCAAACAGTGCTCGCCAACCGACGCTGATATAAACTACCCGATTGTATTCTTGAAAACGAACGTCTAACCAGCGGCCGCTAACCTTGGGAGCAGCGAAACTAAAACGCCAAATACGATCGCGGCCATCCACCAAGGGCTGCAAAGATTGAAGCAGCCGGTAAAATTTTTGAAAATCCTTTACCCCGGTCTTAGACTGCGGATCATAGGTGTAATGCTCAAGGATCTCACCGACATTGATTGCCATATTGCCTGTCATTATTCGCGTTTGCAGATTCTATCCTGGCACAATTCTGCCAGTATTCTCAACGGCGCAATTCTAGCAGCATGGCGTAGCCGCCACCCGTTCGTAAGGTGCATCTAAATCTTAAGTGGCATGATAGTGACTATGAACTTTGGAGTAACGAAAGGGAAGCTGCTTGATTTTCTTGCCAAATTGGGAGCGGGAGTAAAAAGCAGCTGAAGGTACGCACATTCTTATCCGAGGCAAGTGATGTATAGCCATCTTCCGGGCGGAGAAATTATTGAGCAGGGCTTGCGCGATCTGGATGGCGGTGTGGAAAGTGTTAACTCGCTACTGGTAATTATTGGCGCCGAGCGCCTAAAGTTGCACGGAATAAAAATTCCTCCCCATTACGCCAGCAATGAACTTCCCGAGCATCGCCTATATGCCTCGCTTTCAATGCAGTTTGGTAAAGAAGCCTACCGGCATTACAACTCAGAACTACGCCTGTTAGTAAGTCTAGAGCGCGCTTTGGATGCTCTCGCGTATAAGCAAAGTAATACGGTGATCGAGTAGCTGCTCAAAAACCCCCGGGTAAATTACAAACGCGGCGCAGAGTAGGGGGATTATGGAGCGCCGACGACTCGTCGGCCGGTGCCACGTAGCGGCACAAATTCTTA
>CAZVWV010000221.1:0-2283 GCA_964631745.1 uncultured Bdellovibrionales bacterium | reverse complement strand
ATCTTGGCGGTCGGAGCGAGAAGGACGACTGAGCCCAGTGCCACTTCTTCGTTCAACGGCTGAACCGAAATATCTTTCGAGGCCTGAACCGATTGGCTCTGCACCACTAGCAACGCGACTACAAGAACCGCGGAGAAGAGAAGTGTGCTGCCACCCAAAAAAATCAAACGCTCGCGGCGCATCTTAGAATGGCCGGATGGACCGCTTAATCGAGTAAACCTATTTGGCATCATGTTCATATGACTAACCTTTGTGCCTGCTGATTCCCGTTCCCCAATCGCTCCCACATCATCCCGGGCAGGCTTGCAACTTATCCGCTCTAATATCGGCGCGATCCATGAGATCGCATCAGTTCCTTTTTAAGTTGGCGATTTAATTGGGGAATTATGGCGCTTTAGGCGACGCGCGATGAAGAGACGATAAGAACGCCCCTAGCTGTTCTAGATATTTCCTGCCGTAACCTGAATTCCGCTCTCCGAGCGAATACTGCTCCGCAGAGGAAGCACCACCGACAGTTTCAGCTGATATGGCAGCAGGCTCGATTTGTGTTCCCTCATTCCATTCATTCCAGCTCGTCACTGCGAACATAAAATGACGGCGATCGAAAACGAATGGGCGCACTAGCTCGTCTAGTCCGCGCGAAAAGAAATCGATTCGCTCTTCCCCGATCACTCGCGGCAACACGAAATGGTTTTCTTCTAAGCGAACACCGCGATCGTTGTAGCCAGGAAGAACTCCAGGAATAAAATCGATGCCTGCGGTTGCAGCGTAAGATTGATAGCGCCGATAGAGTTCGCTGCTATCAGCAAAGAATCGATCAGCGCCTTTACTACCGCCGTGTTCGGGACGCGACTCGTCGTAAGGATTGTAACAAGTGATTGCATCAAAAGCCGTAAGTCGGCTCCAATTAGGTTTGTACTGAGGCAGTAAGAAGACGCCCTTCTTCGTCGAGTAGTCGAGAACATGAAAGTGCACTTCATCTCCGACGATATAGAGGTCGAACCCAGTTCGCTCGCGAACCGCGGCTCTCGCTGCATCAAACGCCTCTTTAACGGGGCCAACGAGATGTCGGGCGGCATAGATAAAGATTACTGGGCGATCATCGAATCTCAGATAGCGCTCGTTGACCATGTAGCGCTCCGCGATCCAGAGCATGTTCTTAGTAAGCTCCTCTCGCCGCGCTGGCGACATGTAGATATCGTTTGGACCTTCGCTGACCTCTTCTTGCTTGATTTCCCGGAGAACCAGGCTTTCATACTGAATGGCAAAACGAAGCGGATGCGCCGAAATTACTTGAACTTCACGGTCAACGCGTTTTCGCACCGCCGGATTCTTTGTCCAGAGATCAAAAATGACGGTGTTAATTCCGGCCTCGGTCATCCAGTTGAAATGCTGCTCGACGATTCCGCCTCCAGCGCTGTCGTACTTACCGAGTTCAGGCAGCACCGGAGGATCTAAATGTTCACCCGCAAAACCAGCGGCCCAGTTCTCCGGAAACCAAGAATAATAATGAACCGCCGAGAGGATCTGGCGCGGAGCGTCCGGTCTGGCGATGTAAGCACTAGCGCCAATTGAAGCCCAAAGCGTAATCGTCGCCAACATCGTCACCGCTGTATTACGGTGGATCGCTTTGTGCCGGATTGAAAGAGCGTAACCCGCTACCCCAAACACGCAGGTCGCAGCGCAGCTAAAAAAATGGATGTTGCTTATCATCGGCGTCGCCACAACACCTTTGAGTGCTAGGCATTCCAAAATCCAGCTGACAGCAAAGGTCAGAGTCGCTAATCCAAAAAGTGGGCGCGCGATACCGACTCTCCAAACCGTCTCTCGAGCAAACATATACAAAAGCAAAAACATGAACGGCTCAAACAGCCGACGAATCCAAAGCGCGGAGTTAAAATTAGTTAGTCTTGTCAGCCAAGACCCCGGGGGAATAATTCCGGCGGAGGCGATTGGCCGCGAAACGGAAAGCAGCAGCGATAAACCGATGACAAGGAAAACCATCGAAATGAGCACGGAATGCGCGCGCCGGTCCTTCGGTGAAGCGCCTTGGACTAGCACCGCCATCAACGTCAGCATCGTCGCAAAAAACCAGTAGGCAGCGGGGCCGACCAGTAGCTCTGGATTCACGATCAACGCTCCGGCGCCCAAATCTCGCGCAGGTTAAGTTGAACGGATGAAACACCTTGGTAAGTGTTGATCTCAGGTTGATAGGCGATATCAACACGCTCGCCTTTTCGCAGCAGTGGGTTTCCTTGGAAACCCCAAGCAAGGCTCGTCATA
>CAZVWV010000220.1:0-2290 GCA_964631745.1 uncultured Bdellovibrionales bacterium | reverse complement strand
AGATGTTCACTGGCGCGGCCGACTCGGCCGCCGATGTTCTTAGTGGCACTACAGCGTGGGGCGTTGCCACCACATGCTCGCAATTGGTGCTGCCTATCGGCCTCAGATTTTGTGCAACTTCTCGGCACCGGCAGGCGAGTCGCCTGCGCTCCAATATTCTTGCCGCGCGCGCGTTGGAATGATCGCGCGTAATTTCAGTTTGATCTTTTTCGCCTGGCTTTTCGTAGGCGGTCACTGAGGCGCGTTACTGCGCAGGTGAATTTCCCGGTTTTTTTTGCATCCCGCTCTGCCGCACAAAGCCCGGGCCTAAGCTCTGCCAACTTAGACATGGGGGTGGAGTCTACACGTTGCAGCACGTCTACGAAATAATCGAACGGTCGCGCGCCAGGCAACCGGCGGGCTGCCACTCAGGATTGCACTATGGCCACCACCTTGGCGCCAACTTCGGTCCAACAAAACATCCGGTTTTTGCGACCCAGGGGGATAAGTCATAAGGTTTCATCACCTTGACGATTGCTTAAATCAACGGTCTTGGTGTGAAGTATTACCCTGCGCTTTCTTGCCTTCGCTTGCTGCTTTTTCAAGTAGGCTTTCAAATGCTGCTCCCTTTACATCAACTTTCATTGATGCCCAAACTTCTTCATCAAACATGTTGATGAGATGTTTCAGGTTCACAGGGTTGTTAAATTTTGGCATCGCCTTGGCGAAGATATCGCCGAGCAAACCTTTGCCATCTTTTAAGGTGTGTAAGATCTCTGAGTAGAGATCTATAAACTCAATTCCACGCTCATCAGCCATCTTTAAGAAGAGCAGCTAGGTAAGCTTTTTGATGTAATCGCGGTAATCAATGCCGTCGTGTCGTAAGGTATGACAGAAGCCCCCGAGTTTATTTACAATATCAACCATTCTACTTACTCCCCTTTTTTACAGTCAGGACATCACCTGTAAGAATGGTCATCTGATGTATTGCTAAATCGTTAAGTTTCTTAAGCCGATCTTCTTGCGATAAACCTTCCGCAATAAAAAGAGCATTCAGGTTCTCAAGATTTGAAAGACACACCAACTGTGACGCATCAGCGTAGTCACGCATATTGCCATCTTTATCGGGGTTTGAAGTTCGCCACTCTGATGCTGTGATTCCAAAGAGAGCAAGATTTAAAACATCCGCCTCTGAAGCATACACAAGAGACGTTTCCTTATTGTTCAGCCGCTTTGGTATCAGGTGAGTTTTGATAGCGTCTGTATGAATTCGGTAATTGATCCTCGCTAGGTTTCGCTTGATATCCCAGCCAAGAGTCTTTCGCTCATCTTCTTTGAGCCGCTGAAACTCTTTTATCAGATAGAGTTTAAATTCAACTGAGATCCAAGAAGCGAATTCAAAAGCGATATCTTTATGGGCGTAGGTTCCGCCGTAACGACCTGCTTTTGAGGTGATGCCGATTGCTGCGGTTTTTTCTATCCACTGCTTGGGGGTTAAGATAAAGCTGTTAAGTCCAGCTTGGCTTTTAAACCCATCGAATTCGATGGGTTTAAAATCTGGGTTGTTAATTCTTTCCCAAATACCTAAGTATTCGATTGTATTGCGATTTCTCAGCCAGTTTTGTATTAGGTAGTCTGTTCGTTCAGTATCCCTGTATCGAGCGATATCGGTAAGCGAAATGTAATCCTCTTCCTTGACTCTGTAGAGAGTTACCTCATTATCTAAAACTGAAACTTTCGCCATAGATTATGCCGCCAATTTAAAATTAATCTCTTCACTCAGAGTGCCCGAGGTGTGAATGGTCAGTCCGTTCAAGCTGATTGTCGATTAGGACTGTTTCCCCGGTACCTGTATCTTTGCAAAGGATATCAGCAGAAAATTGGCCGACTGACTGTTCCTGGCCCGTGACCTCAAGCTCAATTCCTAAGGCGTCTGAAAGTTGAGCTATATTCTCTGGAAGTGCGAGCCAAGGGGTAAATTGGGTGGCTTCGTGTTCCCATGCTTCGCGTAAAGGAACCGACTCAAGTTTCCCTAATTGGTTCTTCATGCCCCCATACTCCTTCTTGCGCCATCTCTACCGATGCTTTGTGTTCTGGCCGTTCGAACGCTGCGCGGCGATACTGGGGAATCTATGTACATTTGCCAATAAGATCAAGTATTTTGCCGTTGGGTGGCGGGCTGCGCCTCATCCAGTGGGGCGGGCCCGGCAAGCGCTATTTGCACAACGGCTGGATATACAAGAGATAGCGCACTGTCTTCGCTTGCGGTGCTAGTCCGCCGGAGAACCGCGCACCAAGGCGCACCTAATGA
>CAZVWV010000219.1:0-2354 GCA_964631745.1 uncultured Bdellovibrionales bacterium | reverse complement strand
CAACTTTGGGGCCGGTGAATTGTGTTCCAGCCAATTTGCGGGACTCTGTATTTCGTGCCGTCTGGGCTGCGAGCCGGGAAGCGCTTCACCTCTCCTGGCAATATGCCAAGACCTGGCTGCAGCCCGAATTCCTCACTCTGTTCAAAGAGTAGCTGCATTCCTAAACAGATTCCTAAAAAGGGGCGGGCGCTTTTTACAAAATCAATTATGACTTGCGAAAGCCCCAGATCATTCAAGCGTTGCATGGCAGCGCCGAATGCGCCCACTCCTGGTAACACAGCCGCCGTTGCCTGTGCAAGAATTCTTGGATCAGCGCTGATAGTGGCCTCGACCCCTAAATGTTCGAAGGCGCGCTTTACACTGAATAGGTTGCTGCCCTCGTAATCGATAATTACAATCCGGTCCATTTCAAATCCTGCAAGCTATGCCTTGCGCCTTTAAGTCGCTTTTAATTTCTAGTATCGATACACCTTTTCTTTCACCTTTCTGAGCGCGCAAAAACGAAGTATTTCCGGAAAGAGCGCTCGCTTCTGCAATCTTCCCATCAACCAGCGCCTGATAGTGTATAACCGACGCAACGGCTACGGCATCGGCGCCGCCATCTGTAATCACCCTGGCCACATCGCCGACCCGGCCGCAGCCACCATGCGCCACCACCGGGATTCCCACGGCGCTCGAAACCATTTTCACCAACTCGCAATCAAAGCCCTTCATTCCGCCCTCGTTATTGACGGAAGTTAATATGATTTCACCGGCGCCCAACTCCTCCACACGCCGGGCCCAAGCAAGCACCTCAATCCCGGTTTCATTTCGTCCGTTGTCGGTGTAAGCGAAATACTTTCCGGTGCTATTCCTGATGGCTTCGATCGCCACCACAATAGTTGAAGAGCCAAACAATTTGGCCGCTTCTGATATTAGTTGCGGATTAGAAATGGCGGCCGTGTTGATCACTACTTTATCAGCGCCTGACCGTAATACCGCTCGAATATCTTCAACGCTTCTGAGCCCCCCGCCCACGGCCAACGGAATAAAGATCTCCTTAGCCGTAACTTCAATCAGCTCACGCAAACTGTTGCGTTGATAGAGGCTCGCCACCACATCCATATAAAGCAGTTCGTCAGCTCCCGACTCATAGTAATAACGAGCAAACTCGGCCGGTGAGCCCAGCACCCGTAGCCCCTCAAGCTGAATGCCTTTGACAAGGTCGGTGCCTTTAATATCTAGGCGCGCTATTACTCGGTGATACATATCTGCTCTTCTGCTTTCGCTATATACTAAACTTGGGCCTGTTTATTAGTCGCCACTTGCATAGCTTTTTCCATTTTCCATTTTCACTAAGTAGCGATACTTTGAAAAAGATGTAGCGCCTCCGATCTCTTGTTGATTAGTAAAAGCTCAAGCGCCAAGGGCTGGTCGATTGTTAGAGTGAATACTTTTTTCTCATTAGCGCTAAAGGTGTCTTGAAATGTCTTTAGGGCGCCAAGCGGTTTCCTGCGATTAGATTTCACTTCAACGGCATAAATTGCGCTATCATCCTCAACCACAAAGTCAACCTCAACATTCCTTTCTCGCCAATAAAAGAGCTTGTCTTTAAATAGATAATTCAGATGTGCGCCGATAATTGATTCAAAGACCGCACCAAACCAATCGGCCTCACGCTCAATCCGCATAGGGTCACCAAAAGCGCTGATCAACGCGGGGCATAGTGGGATTAACTTAGGTGACGAAGCTTTAGACGAAAGCGCTCGTGTTGAGTACTTTTCAATAATCGCAATCAGAAACGCCTTCGATAGGGTATCTAGATATGACTTGACTGTCGTAGCGTTGCCCTTATCTTGCAATTGCCCGATGAATTTATCGTAAGAAATAATGGCACCAGGATATCTCATCGCTAGGGCAAGAGTTTGTCTAAACAGCGCAGGCTTTGATATATCTTTTAGTAAGGCAATGTCACGGGATAAGATGGCTTCAATTATGGAGTCGTTTATAAAGAGACGCCATCTTTCTGGATCATTAATCAGAACAGCCGGCGCGGGGTAACCGCCAAACTTCATGAAGGTTTGAAGATCCCAGTTGAATCTATTCTTTGTTTCTGCATACCCCCAATGCGGAACTCTCATTACTTCATATCGCCCTAACAAACTTTCAGTTAATCCGGAATGAAGCGCCAAGCTCGCAGAGCCAAGGAGCACAATCCGTAACTGAGTGTGTCGGTCCGTCTCATATAGGGACTTTACCACCTCTGACCAACGTTCAACTTTTTGTACTTCATCGAGGACTAGTAGAACTGCACTCTCAGGGTTCGCGCGCAAGGCGGAGCGGCATGCGCTGGACCTGCCGGCAGGCTGCTACGT
>CAZVWV010000218.1:0-2390 GCA_964631745.1 uncultured Bdellovibrionales bacterium | reverse complement strand
AGTCGACGTTTTTAGGCGGATGCAGGAGTACGAATTCATTTTTATCGAACAGGAGTGAGATTTAAGATATGGCTATAAGTAGCGCTATTAAGGCTTTTGGAACCCTTTTCGCACGCGGTGATGGCGGCGTAGGCGCTGGTACGCCGGGGTTTGTTGAGTGGGGAACGACTAACGCCAAAATACGTATCAAATGGGGCGTCGCGGGCATAGCAGGTAACGGCAAAAACATAACCGTCGTCGTCTCCGGCTCTGTCTATTCGATGTCGATTACAACTTCCTCAATTAGTATCACGGTGCCAACTACGGCTACAGTAGCGCAAGTTATCGCTAACCTCGAACAAGTCCCGCTCTTTGACCAATACTGGCAAGCGGATTTTGGCGCGAGTCCTGGCGACGGCTCCGGCACCATCACAGCTAGAACTGTTACTCCGACCGCTGGTGGTACAGACGGCGCAGAGGTGTTCACCACATTGGCCGAAATCAGAAATATCAGTGGTCCCGATCTTAGCCAGGGCACCAACGAAGTCACCCACATGGAGTCTCCGTCCCGCGCTCGCGAGTATATCGCTGGACTCTTAGAGGCTGGGCAGATCAGCTTGGACATGGGATTCATCCCCGGGCTGGCTGGACACCAACAGCTTATAACTGACATGGCGGGTGGAGCGCGACGTAACTGGAAAGTTACTTGGCCAGATGCTTCTTACGCTATCATGTCAATGATTCCGGTGAATGTGGGACCGCAAGCTCCGGTCGATGGTGTAATCACGGCGTCGGTCGCGTTTAAAATAAGCGGCTGGCCTACATTTAGCTGGTAACTGATCTCATAATTAACACTAAGGTTGTTGGGGGCGTCGCTAGTTAAGGGCGCCCCCGTTTTTCCAAGAAGGCAAAATGGAAAATGTAAATCAGGCAATCCCTGAAGTCACGATTAAGCTGGGCGACGTGGAGCACAAGATTAAGTGCTCTTTCGGCGTTCTGGCGCGGTATCAAAAGCTAACCGGAAGGAACCCTTATGAGGACTTCACCTCCGGTGAGTTTTCGCCCTCGGCGTATATAGAGCTTATATCAAGCGCTATTTACAAAGATCCCGAAAACCACTTGGAGGAGATTGGCGACGCTTTGGGCATCGTGCATGCTTCGCAGATCTCGAAGCTCATCAAGAACCTCTTCACCGCATCTTTCCCAACCGCAGAGGAGGGAAAAGAAAGCGAGGGGGAAGCTCTGCCGGAGACGACTCCGGAGGCAAAGAGCTAGACTGGTTAACGCTCTGGTCAATTGCAGTTCATAATCTTCGACTCACTAGCGAGCAGTTCTGGGATTTAACACCCGCGCAATTTTCGGCACTACGAAAACGACACGAGGAAGAGCAGCGGCGATGGGACTATCGAGCGGCGGTAATGCCGACGATCTTTTGTAACGCCTTTAAGGGCAAGGACGGGCACACCGTCGAAGTCCATACCTTTTTCCCGAGCCTCGGCGCGGACGTCGCAAAAGCCCAGCCGGTGGCTACTCCGGAGGAAATCAAGGGGAAGTTTAAGGCTATGTTCGCGGGGATAGGATGATGTTCATTAGAATCCGCGTTCTACTAACAACGTTTTTAAGTCAAGAATAACGGAGGCATACCGATAACTCTCTTATAGTGTGCATCGCGGGGGTGTTTATTTTCGTCTTAAAGATGAAGCACATTTTTTATAGCGTTTTGCCATTCGAGTTGCTAGCATGTTTAACATGGTGCAGAAAGTAAAGAGAGTAATTAATCACATTCGAGGGATTTTTATTCCTGGTTGTAGGGGCGCGTCTGCGCCTAAGCTCATCTTTCAGACGACGACCACTCCAGAAAACAAAGCAGCGCTGATCGAAACGGCTCGTCGCGTGATGCGCGATCACAAGAAAGCTTTTGAATACTTAGCTGATCGTTGATACACCAATTTCTCCCCATGGAAGTCGTCGTTGAATTTCACAAGATCGTTGTCGAGCAGAAAGGTTCATGTCCTCTCATGCATTACGACAAAGGAAAACTGGAGAGCGCGGTTAGAGCGCCTGAGCAGTTATTTCACTACTGCCCCGATAGCGATCTCTTTGACCTCGCCGCTTGCTACGCTCACCGAATTGCGAAGGCACACGCTTTTGTCGACGGTAACAAGAGAACCGCGTTAATGACCGCTATCGTGTTTCTTGAGGCTAATATAGAAAACCTCGACCAGGACAGCGTAAACAGCGACGAGGCGGCAAAGTTCGTAGAGCACCTTGTCACTGGAGCTAGCTCTGATAAGGAGTTCGCAGAGTATCTGCGCAAGAATTGGAGAACTAGAGCCGCCTGACCGCTGGGGGGCGTCCTCTAGAAGTCCTTCTTCGCCGAGATCTCCTGGGTGTCAATAAACGGTTCCTTG
>CAZVWV010000217.1:0-2422 GCA_964631745.1 uncultured Bdellovibrionales bacterium | reverse complement strand
TTAGCTATGTAGGAGAAGGAGTTGTTAACATTAGAGAAGTAGAAGAACTGAATAATTTAGTTCACTAGTTCCCAGAATTAGGCGTCGGGCCGCAGGGCAAGGGAAGCAGGCAGTATCACGCTAATCTTCACCCCCGGCCATCTTAGGGTGGGAGATGGCACGACGCTTAATAAGTATACTTTCTGGTGGGACGCTCGCGCCCAACTCCCAGCTTCTTGAACAAACATTATTTGGTCATCGACAGTCCCGCACTGGAATCACTCCTGAGAAAGAGGGGCCCTGGAGGAAAGTGCAGAAGGCGGCGCAGTTCCTCGCTAATCGCCGGAAGCAAGGGCAGTCGGGACTTTCGATGGCCAAATCATTTCAACAATCAATAAACCTGTTAGCCATTACCGGGCCCACTGGCCCCCTCGGGAATATGTCCCGTGGCTACCTACCAAGTGGTCGGTCAAAGCGATTGCAAGCGCGGAGATCGGTCGGTGGCTTGGCGGGTCCGGTAATGGCTGGCGCACTCTAGGAAACAATATGCTTGGCAACGACTACGAGAGAGATGACGCCTGGACGAAAATTGACGAGTTCTTTGACAAGTGGACCCCGTGGTTCGCTTTGTTCGCCGCGCTTTATTTTGCGTCTCACTTGATTGCTTGGGCGGTGAGGTAGCGATGATTGATTACAACAATATTCCCTTGCCTGGGCTGTATGCCGATATCCCGGCACAGGACTATCACTCTTGGTTCGCCGCCTCAAACAGCTTGCTCTCAGAAATGTTAGTGACACCAGCTCATTGCAAAATTGCTATGGATAGAGTGTCTGAGCCTACTCCGGCGATGACGTTCGGGTCGGCGGTGCATGCTGCGATACTTGAGCCGAGTCTTTTTGAGACCACCTGGGGATCTCTCCCTCCCGACTTAGACGGAAGAACTAAGGAAGGGAAGGCTCAGAAGGCTGCGTTGTTGGAAACATACGGAGACAGGCTTCTTTCCGACGATTCGATGCAGAAATTGCGCAACATTGTTAAAACGGTTCGAGCGCACCCGTCGGCCGCTTACCTCCTGGACTCTGCCAGCGCCCATGAGATCTCTGCCGTTTGGAGATCCGGTCAAGCAGATGTGCTGTGCAAAGCACGATTCGATTCTTACTGTCGAGAGCTTGGGATTATCTGCGATCTAAAAACCACTGACGATGTTTCGACTGCGGCGCTAGAGCGCAGCATTTTTAACTTTGGATACCACCGACAGAGCGCTCACTACCTTGAGGCCGCTCAAGTACTTGACCTTAATCTAGATAAGTTTGTTTTCATTTTCGTTGAGAAATCCGAACCGCACTCGGTTCGCGTGCTGGAGTTACACGCCGATGCAATCTTGGCCGGCCGGGCACAGCTAGATCGGACCCTGATTAAATGGAAGAGTTGCTTGGCGTCGGGGATCTACCCAGGTTACTCGGACCAGATCGAGGTCATCAACCTACCCAGCTACGCAATTAATCAGATTAACAATGAAGCGGTAAACGACTAAGGAGAGATATGTCGGTAAAATTAATATTTAAAAAAGCTGAGCGCGTTCAAAAGAAGGCTAAGATTGCGTTAATTGGGCCCAGTGGTTCCGGTAAAACGATGACGGCGCTCCGCATCGCGGCTGGTTTGAAATCGGAGTCCGGTAAAATTCTCGTGCTGGATACGGAGCGGGGCTCGGCAGCGCTTTACGCAGAGCACGTTGACTTCGACCATGCTGACCTTCCCAACTACGAGTACGAGACCTTCCTCGGAGGCTTAAGGCAGGCGGCGGCGGCTGGGTACGAGGTCGTAATTATCGACTCAGTGTCTCATGCGTGGCAAGACTTTTTGGATAAGCACGATGAGGCAACAATTAGATCTAGCAGCAATAATTCCTTCACTGCCTGGAAGAAGATAACACCAAAATATAACCAACTTATCGACGCTATCCTGACGGCGCCCTTCCACGTGATTGTCACAATGAGAGCCAAGCAGGAATACGTCCTTGAACGTGACGAAAGAACCGGGAAGGAAAAGCCTGTTCGGAAGGGACTCGGGGCCGTGATGCGCCCCGGCGTTGAGTTTGAGTTTGACTTAGTTGGGTTGGTTGATATGGAGCACAACCTTCTTATCGACAAGACTCGTTTTGATTTTTTGGCCGACAAAGTCCTTAACAAAGCAGATCAAGGTCTCGGCACTGCGATTAGAGATTGGCTTGCCTCAGGCGCCAAAGCTCCTGATCTTCTTCCGCAAGGCCCACGAAATACGAGCTTGAGCGAAACAGTGAAGTTAGTTCTCGAAGCTAAAGCGCGGACAAAGGAACTCGTAACGAGTGGGAAGGCTTTTAAATATAGGAGGGCGCCAGTCGACGAGAATATCGCGCGGCATCCTGATAGCGAAAGACGATTCATCGTAGAGACCGCCCAAGCC
>CAZVWV010000216.1:0-2442 GCA_964631745.1 uncultured Bdellovibrionales bacterium | reverse complement strand
AAATAAATGAGTTAACTCTTCTATCTCGCGTGTCAACTAAATTCAGGACGGGACCGATACCGGATTTTGTTTCCTTTGCCGTGTATCCGAACGTGGGGGACACCTCGACGGAGTGAAACATCCTTTACCCTGAGCTTACAAAGCTCCTCGCAGCGAATCCCATGAAATAGAAATGTGGCTAAGATTGCCCGATCTCGTATGCCTTTAAGAGTATCCGGGGCGGGGGCCTCAAGGAGTTTTCTTACCTGCGTATCGCTAATGGCTGGAGTTTTCCCTTCGTTAGCGCCTTCGCTTGGCCGCTTAACGCCATCTACTGGGTTAGGAGGCACGGCGTTTGATTCACCGAGATGAGAGAATAGGGAGGATAGCGCCGCTAGCTTTCGCCGAATGGTAGAGGCCCCGAGCATTCTGCGCTCCAAGTCCTTTCTCCAGGCTATTACATGTGCCCTAGCTACAATTCTGATTTCAGTTGGGGTTTTTATTCCGATGAATGAGCAAAAATCTTTCATGTCGGCCTCGTACGCTCTGCGGGTACGGGTGTTATCGATGTTCGCAAACCATTCAAGCTCTGGCGGGACTTCTGAGAGGCCTTGGAATTCGATTGCGGTTAAGCGGCGCTCGTCGGTTTTTCGCACTATAGTTGGCGATGATCTTGAGCCGGTTTTGGGCTGGTTCATCCCTCCATCTTAGTTAAGATAAAATATGTTATCGATACTAGAAATTGGAGAGGGGGGAGCAGCTTCCGTTAATCAAAGAATCTAAGTACCGAGTACCAAAGATCAACGTTTTTAACTCCCAGAAGACACAAAATCGGCACTACTACGCTGCGAGCTTCGTAGGCGAGAATGCCGGCGTTGTTTTACAGCCCAGAGAATAAAGAATCCTAAGTAAGAAGTCAGTTGATACTCCAAGGGTATGACCATTTAAGATAGCTGTAATTCTTGTACGGGATGCTTTAGCCTTTTGTGCAACCTCAGCGTGCGTAAGAGCCTTGCTCTTTACAAGGTCAACAATCTTTTTGTTGAGCCTAGCCCTAAACTCCATGGCAATAGCGTCTTCTTTGTCGAGCCCTAACGCTTCCGCTATCTCAAGAGCGCTGCGAGCGGTGACAGATACTTTATTTTTCTTCATAGCCTAGCATCTCCTTTAATCGTTTTCTCCCAAGCTCAATTTCATCTGGTGGCGTTCTGTTAGTCTTCTTTGTAAAGGCGTGAAATATTAAAATCCCTCTCTCAGACTTTGTGTAATAAAACACCCGCTGAATTCCGCTCTCATCTCTAAGCCGCAACTCATAAGCTCCAGAGAAGACTTCCGGCATTGGTCGCGATACTGGAAAGTCCAGCTTCATTCCAAGCTGCAATTTAATCAAAGCAGAACCTAGCTCAGCTCGAACCGCCTTTGAAAACTCACGAATTACGGCGCGAGCAAGCTTATGTATATCGACATCTTTCACTTCTATAGTGTCTCTGATTGGAGACATATTGTCAAGGGCATATTTCTAAAGAGAATTTGGCACTTGTGCTGCTTCCTTCTTTACTTCTTGTGCCTCTTCAGACTTGAGAGTCACGCTCTCGGCCTTGGGCGCTTTAAGCCCAAGCCGCTCTAAATCAGCATCATCCCACAGCCTTAAAACTGATCTTCTTTGGACCGCTTCAAAACCCAACAATAAACGCCCACACCGGATGCACCTAGTGATGTTTACAGAAACCCAAGAAGCAAAAGCAGAACAAGTAGTTGGCCGTAAACAAGTTGTAAACAGAGTGCCACTAAAAATGAACTAAGGTGCCGTCACAAATAGGAAAGTGTTGTAAACAAAAAAACGGCTCTCTACGTGTTAAAAAGTGCACTGAAAGGTGGCTCTACAATTGAGCCCTCAATAATCCCGCTGGGCCGTCAGGCTCCAACTGGAGTTGCCTAATGACCTCCCAGCCAAAGAGTTCATCGGCGAGGCGTTTGGGGAGTTCCGGCGGGCCTGCCGCCAGAGCGAGGTCAAGGAGAGACTGACCATGGAGTTCAACGTGTCGAAGGTCATGGCCGCCAAGACGGAGCTGGACATCAAGTTCACCAAGAGTTCAGCCGACAAGATCAGCAGCGACCTGAGGTCGTTCAAGAGCGCCAGGGAGGAGGCTTTGAGCCGCAACACCAGCGAGATCAAGGAGTTGATGTACTTCCGCAGCAGCGATTGGGACCGCATCTTGTCGAACTACGGGCCGGTGCTGGCGGGGGAGGCGAAGGAGTTGTTGAACAACTACCAGTCCTGGGACCTCAGCCACGAAGACTACCTGGTGTGGGCCGACCTCACCAAGGACATAAAGGGGGCCGACCGGGCTAAGCTGACCCCGACCCCCCAGAATTCACCAACGAGTCAGGAGGTCAAGCCGAAGCTGTGCGAGGAGCCCCTGGCGATCACAAACGATGCCCTGTCCAATGACACTCCTCCCT
>CAZVWV010000215.1:1778-2510 GCA_964631745.1 uncultured Bdellovibrionales bacterium | reverse complement strand
AAAAAAAATGATGTCTGCAGCCATTAAGCAAAAAAATCAATCGATAAAATCTTTTGCCATTGGTGTCTCTTCAGTTTTTTTACCCTGTGGAGTACTTTATTTAGCTCTTATCTCACTCGTGGCACTAAGTTCACCCTTACTGACTATCTTTGGAATCGTCTTTTTTTGGATGGGCACCTTGCCGCTTTTACACTTTGGATTGCCCCAACTCAAAAAATTCCTAGACCGCCTCTCCATAAAAGTCTCTCAACTCAATGCTTTTATAATTATAGTCTTATGCGTGCTCGTGCTCATGAGTCGCTATCCGCATATTGTTCAGGATATCATCCATCACTGCCATTAATTTTAATTTATTAAGCCACTTTTTTATTAATCTTGGGACTTTCGAAAAGTGAGGGAATTCCTTAAATGGTCGGGGTTACTGCTTTGGACATAAACCCTCGACTTCATTTGAAATCGAATTTCGCAAGTAGCAAGAAGTAGCATCGCTCGACAGGCATGGCTCACAAGTCCCTCGCAAATTGAAAAACTTGCGCGGCCTTGGCTGCTTCTGGGAGCTTGTATCCGAGGTTCTCTGTAACGCCCTTCACTTCTACACCGGCTTTTCTGAGGTAGGTATTGGTCGTCTTGAGCTGATTGTGACCCACTACGGCCATAACCTGCGCAAGCGAAACACCTCGGCTAAGGAGGTTTGTAATGAAGGTTGCCCTTAGGTCATGAAACTTCACAGGG
>CAZVWV010000215.1:0-1768 GCA_964631745.1 uncultured Bdellovibrionales bacterium | reverse complement strand
TGAGCCTGTTCGCCGTTCTCCCATTCTTTGAGATGCGGAAGAACAAACTCTTCGTTGCCACGTTTTAGCTTTAGTTCCCGTAGAAACTGAGCCAAGTCGTCGGCAATGGGCACAATACGTGATCTCTGAGTTTTGGTGGGAGCGTAGCCCGTTTTTGAAGTCCACTGACGGCTGACCGATATCGTCTTGTTCTCAAGATCAACATCTTTCCAAGTCATAGCCATGAGTTCACCTGAGCGCATCCCCGTTGCCAACGCCACAAACCACACAGGATAAAACCTGTGACTGCTAAGGCGCGCTTCACGAAGAAAAATTTTGGCTTCCTCGTTAGTGAGCACTTTGGCGTCAACTTCGGGGACTTTCACCTGAATGCCGCTTGCCGGGTTTCGTGTGACAAGCCCTTCACCAAGAGCCATCTGAAAGATGCGTCTTATCATCTTTAAAATGGTGCGCCTTGTGTTGGGGCTTAGTTCCGCTGAAACATCCTCATAGACAAGACGGTGAATGTCGGCGCCTTGAATTTGTGAGAGCTCCAAAGCTCCCCACGTGCGCATCGTCCACTTGCGAAGCTGCTTATCGTAGTTCACAACTGTGGACGGGCGATTGGTGAGCCGCATCCTATCAATACAAGTCTCAAGCCAGTTTGACCAAGTGGGAGTCATACGACCAGTTTTGGCCTCGTGTAACTCGCGCTTAAATTCAAACTCGGCAAGCTCAGCCTTGCGAAGGGTTTCAAGCCCCTTTTTTCGCCGCTGAATTCTGCGGCCCTGACCATCGAAGCCGTTTACATAGACCTCGTAATACTTTCGTTCATTTTCGATATAGGTTTTGATGGACATTGTTAGACTCTCTTTCTTTCAAACAGAGCCAAACAATCTGATCTCCTAAATCTGAGTCTTCGCCTGAAATGATGCACTTTGATTTGGCCACGATGGACCATGATCCGAAGTGCGTTTTCAGACAAAGACAGCAAATGAGCTGCTTCTTTTGTAGATAGCCACTCGCTTTGAATCCGATTTTCAAAGAACGTCGAACAACCCCAACTTATCTCGCCAATTCTTTCTCTGCCACCAGAAATTTCGCTCTCAACACGACGCTCAGCACCGCTATTTTCTTTCTCCTGCGCACTCATTTCCCATCCCCCTTCTTTCTCCCCCTTGCTCTAAATACCTCTAGTTTTCTGTAAGCCTCTCCTACCCGTACCTCCTGACACCGAACAATCGATGGACCATAGGGACAACATGACCAACGGGCATGTAGATGGTTCGGTGTCAGGAGGCGCCAGGGGTAGGACACGGGCTGGAAGAAAACGTCCCACTTAGTTGAAATGACTTTTGTTTTGAATTTTCTAAGATTCACAAGTTCCAGACCGCACGACAGCCGCTGGTGGCTGGAACTCGAGTTTTCACTTTTTTTTGATGTACGGCAGCGCACGCGTTGCCGCGTGGCGCGTGTTGAGAAATCAGGCTCAAGGTTTGGAATGTGATTTTTCAGATTTACCATCAGATCACCACCTTGATCGGCGCGCCGATACTCTCAGTGCCCGCGTCCAAAACATTTTCAACCTTCACTGAGGATGTTTCAGATTTTCCTTCAAGGTGCACGAGCCGTGCACGTGTGGAGGCTAGTTCCGTCTGAATGGATGCAAGCTCGCGAGCTTTGATGACGGCTTCAAGCTCCTTTTTTGCCGTCAGTTCCTTCTTTAGCTCGCGTACTTCGGCTGAAACCGCGCCACTTGAGCACTGGGCGATGCGGCCAATCTCACGAT
>CAZVWV010000214.1:0-2559 GCA_964631745.1 uncultured Bdellovibrionales bacterium | reverse complement strand
TAGATGATTTTTTAATTGATTCCCCACTTCTGGGGGGCTTTCAGCCCAAGCTTGGAAATCATCATATTAGCGTTTTGGGAATCCTTGGTTTTCCCAGCGCATCAGCGCCTGGACTACTCGATGACCTAAACCGTTTAGGCATCGAGTACCGCTGGGTGACAAGGTTCATTCCGCTAGAGAAAGTCGATGCGACAAACGAGATCCAAAAGATTCAACGCAAGTGGTATGCAAAAAGAAAAACCATCGCAACGCTAGTAAAAGAACTCTTACTAAAGGAAGAGTCTCAAGCGACCGACACAGAGGCGCTGCAGAAATCCGAGGACGCGCTTCACGCCATTGAAGCGCTTGGGACAGATGACCTCTCTTTTGGTTATTTCACCGCTACCCTAGTTGTTCTTGATGAAAACGCGGAGAGCCTACGCGCGAAAACGGCCGAGATTGAGCGCGTAATTAATGGCTCTGGTTTTGTTTGCCGCGTCGAAACGGTAAATGCTGTGGAGGCTTGGCTAGGAAGCGTTCCTGGCAACACTACTCGAAATCCCAGAAGACCACTTTTAAGTAGCATTAACCTTTGTCATCTCCTCCCTGGCGCTAGTGCTCTTTGGGGAGGGCCCACTTGGAACGAACATCTAGATGGCCCTCCCCTTCTCCTTGCTGAGACCGGCGGAAATACACCCTTTCGCTTTAGTACCCACGTTGGAGATGTGGGACATGTATTAGTGCTTGGACCTACCGGATCTGGAAAATCGACTCTGTTAAACCTTATGGAAGTTCAGTTTCTAAGGTATCCAGACGCACAGGTCTATATTTTTGATAAAGGCCTAAGTTCGCTGACCCTTACATATGCGATGGGTGGAGATCATTATGATCTAGCCAATGAGGACGCGGCACTTTCATTTCAACCCCTGGCCCATGTCGATGATGAAGGTGAAAAAAAATGGGCGCATGATTGGCTCATCGCAATAGCTGAAAAAGAAAATGTCCTTGTTACCCCAGAGGTGAAACGAGCCATTTGGGACGCGCTTACGCAACTTGCCAATACGCCAGAAGGTCAGCGGACGCTTCATTCCTTGACAGTGTTCCTTCAGAGCCGCGAGCTTCGCGCCGCGTTTGAACCTCTAACCCAGAGCGGCCCCTATGGCAGTCTTTTTGACAACAACCATGACAATCTTAAGTACGGACGCTGGCAATGTTTTGAGATGCAAGATCTAATGGAAACGCCGGCCATTATAGCGCCGGTGCTTGCCTATCTTTTTCACAGACTAGAGTCTCGTTTCGACGGCTCCCCCACTCTTCTTGTGCTAGATGAAGCATGGCTATACTTGGATCACCCAATCTTTGCTCCAAAAATAAGAGAATGGCTAAAAACACTTAGAAAACTAAATGTCTCAGTTATCTTTGCTACCCAAAGTCTAGCTGACGTGGATCGTTCTCCAATCGCTCCTACAATAAAGGAAGCTTGCTTTACCAAGATTTATTTGCCCAACTCAGTGGCGCTACAACCCGATGCTACCGAGTTCTATAAGCGCTTTGGCCTAAATGAGCGTCAAATAGAAGCTCTAGCCTATTCAATTCCAAAACGGGACTACTATTACACTTCTCCGCATGGAAATCGCGTTTTCGATCTTGGTATGGACGCGTTCTCGTTGGCTTTTTGTTCCGGCGTAAGTCAGGAGCAAATAGCGCTTGTTCGAGATCTACGCGCAAAGAGCGCTACTTTACAAGAATTTAACGTTTCTTATCTCCACCACAAAAAACTATCACAAGAAGCAACTGAATTAGATGAGTTCTACAAACTTTTCCAAGAAACATTAGAGGAGGCTGCATGAAACGAGCGATTCTTACTTTGTTACTTTTCAGCGCACTATTCTTTACGGGTAAGGCTTACTCACTCTTCGGAGCTGGCGACATTGTTTTTGACCCTACAGCGGTGGCAAAGCTCATCGAGCAGATTGAACAAATGTCGAACCTAATCGAACGCACCCAGCGAATCTTCAACCGGCTCGGAAAAATCAAAGATTTGATAGACAAGTGGGAGGAAATCGATCATATCAATCTGGCAGGCGGAAAATTTGCAGCCTTTTTAGCAGAGTACCGCTCTTCATTTGATCAAATTATCGATCAAATTGAGAGCTATCAAGAGGGCGGCTTGTTTGGTCAAATCGACCGCCTTGATGAGGTATATTTCGCATATCATGACGACTGGGAGAGCCAAGATGGTGCAGACGATTTCACCTCCGATGCAAACCCACTCCACCGGGCCATTAAAAAGCAGATTCTTTTCACTCGAATTCAACTAAAGCACGCGGCAAAGGTCGGTGCCAAGATTCGAGAAACCATTCCTCAGAGCGAGGAGCAAATTCGCACACTACTTGACGATACAGCTCAAGCAGTTGGGATCATGCAATCAATCAAAATTGGTAACGAGCTAACCGGCATGGTTGCTAAGACCATGCAGACGCTTAACATCCAGCTAAACGAACTGCTTCAAGCAGAAACAGCCAAAGGGCTGGAAACCAATAATATAAATGGGCTTCAGAAAAACCGCGCGCGCGAGGC
>CAZVWV010000213.1:0-2608 GCA_964631745.1 uncultured Bdellovibrionales bacterium | reverse complement strand
TCCCTCATTAAATTAACACACCTTTTCATGTGTCAACCTATTTCAGGACAAGACCATCTTCCAGCCCATGCCGCAGCGCTCTCCCTAATTAATGATTATCTTTTAGAAGCCGGACATCGAGAAGATTTAAACGGTCCCCTATTTCGCCCTGTAAAGAATCCGGCAGGCGGCGATCTTGAGAAAGCACTTACTCCCACCGCAATTTATAGCTGGGTTGTGAAAAAATACGCTCTACAAGCGGGCATTCACGTTGAAGGCTTCTGTGTTCATGCGCTTCGAGCAACGGCAGCAACAAACGCATTGGAGCATGAGGCCGATATTGCAAAAGTGCAGGAATGGCTTGGGCATGCGAGCATTTCGACTACTCGGCTTTATGACAAACGAAAAAGTAAGCCAGAAGATTCCCCTACTTTCAAAGTGAGCTATTAATCGCTTTCATCTCCAGCAAAATCTATTTTGAATCTCTTTTTTAAGTTCGTAGGTGTTCGCGTGTGACAGCACACCAAGATACGACTGAAGTGACTGGTTAAGGCTTTCTTCCGTCACTCTTCTCTCAAAAAACTCAGAATGCCGTTCAGAAAGTTTTCTAAGCATGCGTCTCTTTGTTGTCGTTCTAAGCACTCTATGATGCGGTAAGTTTACGTATCCTAGAAAATCGATCCCCTGGTGAAGCGGCCGCAAAGTTATTTTCTTTGGATGAAGCTCGAGCCGAAGCTTCCCCCGCAAGTAATCTTTTAACTTAGGCAGCAGTTCCTCTAAAGCTCTCTTACTAGGAGAGAGAAGCACAAAATCATCCGCAAAACGAATATAGTGCTTAACTCGTAGGCCATGCTTCACAAACTGATCAAACTCGTTTAAATAAATATTAGTAAAAACTTGCGACGTCAAATTCCCTATTGGCATTCCCTTACCTGGCGTTCCTTCAACGTGGAAACTTTCGACTATCTCTTTAAGAAGCCCGATTGCATCTGGATCCTTGATTGAGCGGTCAAGTATCTCCAAAAGCACTCCATGATCTACCGTATCGTAAAATTTTCTAACATCGCACTTAAGCGCCCAGCAGGGACGCGTATTATTCTTGCTAACTTTGCGGCATAAGGTGCGTAGCGCATTAACCCCCTTATGAGTGCCCTTCCCTACTCTCGAAGAATATAGGTCATGAATGAACCTTGGCTCAAAGATCTGCATCAGAATTGTATAAGCCGCTTGGTGTACCAGGCGATCGCGCACGCATGCCTTTCTTATGTGGCGCACCTTTGGATCGTGAATAAAAAACGAGGTGTAGCTGCTATGCTTATATTTATTTGCAGCCAACTCACGATGTAGCCTAAAAATATTTTTTTCAACATGACGTCCATATTCTTGGACATCGCGTCGTCCTGTCTTTCCCCTTCGAAATTCTACCCATGCCGTGAACAAAGATTCGGCTGAAACCATTTGTTCGAATATACTTGTAGATATATTCACGATCGCCTTTCAAAAGTTATGCAGCAGTTTGATATCCCAATTATCCACAAGACCTATGAGCTTTACCGGGGCCTCCATGAGCTTCAGCGCTCCATTCCAAAAATGGAAAGGTACAATTTATGGCAACGCTGCGAAAACGGAGCGTTAGATGTATTGGAGCTACTTCTTAGAGTCGGGTACGCACCGCAAGAAAGGCGCTTTGAACAGCTCACAACGGTGAGCGTTAAGCTCGATATCCTTCGTGTATTTCTCAGGCTCTCCTCTGACATAAAGATTATAAACCAGAAAAAATATATCGCGCTCCAAGGCAGCATCGATGAGATAGGCCGCATGCTTGGCGGCTGGATGAAAAGCCTTAAGCAAAAGTAAAAAAGGAGACAGAAGTTCCAGCAGGCGAGCAGGCCGACATTGTTGTTCGCATTGCTACTATGGTAGTTGTCGTTCCTGTTCGTACCGTTCTCATTGGAGTTGCCAAGAAGAACGCGACAACCGGCCGAAGCACCTTACTGCCCGAACCCATCAAACAGCTCACCACCGATCGACCCTGTACACTGATCCCACGGTTGAATTTTATCGGAGGGGTTGGATCGAGATGTTACAACAGCGTAACACCAACAGATTTACAAGCTCCCCTCACGAGGTTCGAACAAGAATTTCTGTCTCCAACACAGTGCTGCACGCTCTTTGAATCCGGGCTGATTCGATAAATCGAATCAGCCAGACAATCTGACGCAAAGACTCTGGCTATCCCTGTGGACAGAGCCCCAGGTAGAGCATCCGTAAACGCTCCAACATTACCAGGGCGAGGTTATGTTACCGCAACTGTGGCTTATTTTCAAAAAAAATTCGGATCCCAAGAATCAAAGACCAAGGATCCAAGAAAATCAAGAACTCAATTACCGACTATCAAGTTTTAAATTCCAGCAGGCGAGCAGGCCGACATCGTCGGCCGCACCGCTACCATGGCAGTAGTCGATCCTGAGCGTACCGTACTCAAGGGAGTAGCCAAGAAGAACGCGACAACCGGCCGAAGCACGCTCTTCATCAGCTGTGCGGCCCCAAATGCCTCTAAAAGGTAAGGTGTCGAGTGGCGGATTCAACAACTTAACGCAACACTTAGAATACGGAGTGAGTCTAAGTT
>CAZVWV010000212.1:0-2695 GCA_964631745.1 uncultured Bdellovibrionales bacterium | reverse complement strand
TAGCGTCAACAAAATCTGCGATGCGGGGTTAAAAGTAGGGTGGCTCGAGAGATAAAGAGATGTCGATTCGAGAGGCGCGTGGACTCTACTCGAAGGACAATTTTTCCGTAAGACTTAAGAGGGCGGCATACGCTCTCGACTCGACAACGATCGATCTGTGTTTATCTCTCTTTCCATGGGCGAAGTTTCGCCGAACAAAAGCAGCCGTGAAAGTGCATACGCTTTTGGATCTGCGAGGCAGCATCCCCTCTGTAATCGTTATTTCACGCGGAAATCTGCATGATGTGAACATTCTCGATGAGCTTGTCTTTGAGCCGGGAGCGATCTACATCATGGACCGAGGGTATCTCGACTTCGCTCGACTCTTTCAGATTAAGGAAGCTTCGGCGTTCTTCGTCACTCGTTCAAAGAAGAACACTCAGTTCAAGCGCATTTACTCTCATGATACGGATCGCAGCACAGGTATCATTGCTGATCAAACGATCACGTTAACCGGAGTCTCATCTTGCAGCGATTATCCAGAGAAACTCCGGCGCATTGTTTATCGTGATCCGGAAACTAAAAAGCGCCTGGTGTTTCTCACCAATAACTTCGTACTCGCTGCTACAACTATCGCCGCTCTCTACAAAGCTCGCTGGCAGATTGAGCTCTTCTTCAAATGGATCAAGCAACACCTTCGCATCAAGGCGTTTTTCGATACTTCCGATAATGCCGTGCGTTCTCAGATCTGGATCGCGGTGACCACTTACGTGCTCGTTGCAATCATTAAGAAACGACTGGAGCTTCCGCAGAGCCTCTACACAATTCTACAGATCTTGAGCACCTCAATCTTTGACAAAACCCCCATTTTATCGCTATTTCACGAGGTCGATGACCTGATAGATGACTCAGCTGATGCTAACCAGCTGAAATTGTTCTAAAGTAAGCCGGACACTAGTGGGATGGCGCTGGCGTTGAAAAGTAGGGTGGCTCGAGGGCGCTTCAAAATCTGCGATGCGGGGTTAAAAGTAGGGTGGCTCGAGAGATAAAAATTCATAGATCTTTCAATAGGATATCGGACTAAAGGCACTAGGGTAAGGGTTCCCGCCATAACAATAAGGAAGGTCGGTGCCAGTCCCGATTGCTGATTGTCGCCGCCGCCAAAGTTGATTGAGAAGTGGATTAGTTCATATATTCTAGCAGGAGAGATTATGCTTAAAAATCAAAATGGTACCCCCGCAGTTCCTGTGGTTGCTGGAGCAACTGGTCTAGGCTCAGAAGTAGTACTCGGCCATGATATGGACATGCCCGAACTACTCCACTTGATTAAACCAACTGTGTTGGGACTAGTAGTGTGCATGCCAACGGCCGAATCTCTTTCTGTAGATATTTCGGTGAAGACCAAGGGGTGGTTGCTCACAGGAAGGGAGGGGTTTAGCGGTACTACGCCTTGCCCAGGTTGGTACGGGGACTCAAATTTGCTTATAACCGATAGAAAAGCGGAGAATGTTTTGCGGTCAGAGCAATTCACTGTGCCACTGATTGGCACAGGGGGCAGGCCACGTTCGTCAAGTGAGTACCTCGAGGACATTCAGCGCGGACTCATGTCACTGAGACAGGGCCTTCCCACAATGGTACATGAAACGCTTATAGGAGACGATTGTGTGGGAGTCACCGATCTGGCGTTTGCTCTCAGGTTTCAGATTTGCGACCATGAGGCCCTGCCAACAACGTTTGACGTCACCATGAACATGACATTTGGGCTCCCGTGGAGTTCGGGGGGTGGCACAGCATGGCCAGTACGGGTGCCAACAGAAGCAATACGTTCGATGCCATGTGATGTGCTGGAAGGTCTTTTCGAAAAATTCGGGGTACAAGGCCCTGCTTATGCTGCCATCATAGGGGGGAGCTGTGACGCTGCTGAGAATCGTTCCTCTGAGCAGCAGTTAGGGCGTATAAGCGAAGTCAGAAAGGTTGCTATAGCCGAGGTAAATAGAATGTTTGGGGCACGCCTCCGAAAAAAATATGAGCAGGAGGTGGACGAAATGGTATTCGCGTTAGCTGCGCTTCTATGCCGTCTGGATGCGGCGGGTGTAACGGATTGTGAAGGTCCCACCGCTCATCTTCCGTGTTTCTCATCCTTTGGAGAGAGGTGGCAGCATGACAGCCGTGCGTGGGCGTTAGCAATCGAACAGGCGGCTCGAGAGTTGCTCCCTGGCGCATCGCTATACGTCCCTAACCCCGATTGTCTGGGCATTGGTAATGAGGAAACCTCCCAGACCATTTCGGTGGATGAAATCCGCACCAATGGCCTTCTTCCTTGGGTGTTGTCTGCAGTTAAACAGGGCCTGTACCAATCTTTCCATGGTAGGGATCCAGATGGCCGCCTCGGCTTGCGAATAGATCGGGAGGACATCGCTGGCACGCTTCCCTCAATAACCAACTGGGCCAAATTCTTCAACAATCTCAGCGCGGATTAACGACCGGCTCCAGCAGCCGCCTGAGCACCTCAGAACTGAACAAAGCTCGACCCCAGAAAAACCAGGTGCTTTAGGGGATTAGTCCATCGAAGTTTTTAGGTATCCATTTGTGTTAGCGCCGGTGAGAAAGCGCGGATATTTTCCGGGGAAAGGCGTATCCGGCGGCCTGCGAGGTGGCTCAGCCATCCCGCGTTACCCCGCCTGAACAAATTAGATAGTACCCCGCTCCCCCTTGT
>CAZVWV010000211.1:0-2701 GCA_964631745.1 uncultured Bdellovibrionales bacterium | reverse complement strand
TTAGACTCACTCCGTATTCTAAGTGTTGCGTTAAGTTGTTGAATCCGCCGGTTCGTAAAAGAAATTACGACTTTCTCCAGGGGAGCCAACTTAGACGGCATACTTGCTAAACAAATCGAAGAATTAAACGAATATCGTGACTCCCTGCCAGCCGATCCTGCCGCGCGTGTTGGCGTTGGCGCTATCGAATCAGAACAGGAAATTTTGCGATGGTCCGCTAATCGTATTCTTGAGTGGCCCAGAGCGATACGTACCCTGGATCCCGCGGACAAACGAACTTTGACAATAACCTACATAGAAGCAGCGCTCGCCGAATTACAAGCAAAACCTGAACAAACAAAGACTTGAGGTCCCCGCTGGACCCCAGCTTTCCCCCTTTAATATCTAGCACGGCGTTGCTACGCTACTTGCCATGCAAGTAATTTCAGTTATTCCAGTAAATCCGGCAGCGTGCACAGTCGTAAGGGCAAGACAGGTAAAAAGGCCAACTTTACGCGCTCTGTTCTTGCTTCTCATCGCATCCCTAACCAGCGCCACAGCGGCCTTAGCGGCGCCCGAGGCAACGGAGTCTCTGATTAAAGCTCGGCCCCTAAAAGTAGGCTTCATCCTACCGCTCTCAGGCTCCGCCGCCTCTTACGGCATCGCCTCGCAAAACGGTTTCGAAATGGCGCGCGCTGAAGGGTGCGCCGATGCGGTCCAGGCAGTCTATGAAGATGACCAGTATAACGCCGCTAAAAGTGTCTCGGCCTTTAAGAAGCTCTCGGAGATCAATAAGGTCGACATGCTTGTTTCTTTGGCGTCTACTCCTTCCAATGCGGTTGCTCCTTTGGCGGCGAGAGCTGGGATACCGCTTTTCTCTTGGGCTAATGATCCGAAGGTCAGTCGCGGTCGGAAGTTTGTGGTGCTTTCTGCTCAAAGCACCGAGATTGAGGGACGCGAGATTGTGCGGGAGATTAAAGTTCGGGGATATAAATCTTTAGCTTTGGTAGTTTCGACCGGTGATTATCAGTTGTCGGTGCGGCAAGGAGTACTCGATGCTCTTTCTGGCAGTATACCGGTGGTCGCCAATTTGGAAGCCGCCGCAGATGATAAAGATTTTCGGAGCATCCTGACGAAAATTCGCGCGGCCAAACCCGCTGCAATTGGAATGTGTTTTCATCCGGGGCAGTTTGGAATATTTGCAAAGCAGGCTCGGGAGATGAAGCTTGATGTGCCGCTTTTTGGATGCGACACCATGGAAGATCCGGGCGAGATCGCCGTGTCAGGCGGCGCGCTGCGCGGGGCCTGGTACGATACGGTTGCGGTGGAGCCTGACTTTGAAAAACAGTACTTAGCAAAGTTTGGCAACAACAGCGTAATCACGGGAGCCGCTACGCATTATGAAGTTGGAAAAATTACCTGCATGTTAGCAAAGTCCGGTTTATCTCGGGAGGAATTTGTGCCGTACTTGCTAAAGAGCGGCCAGCGCCAAGGCGCGCTAGGATCCTTCGAGGTGAAGAGCGAAAACGATATTCAGTATTTTAGTATTCCGGTGGTAATCAAGAAAATAGAGTAGGAAAAGAGATATGCGAGGCGCACAAAATCTTAAGAAGTATTTAGCTCTGTTTTTTTGTTTGCCAATATCTGCCTGGCTGATTCGGCGCCAGCGCCGATCAAGCTCGGCATGATTTACTCCCTGACGGGCCCGGCCGAGCAGTGGGGAAATTACGGACGCCAGGCGGCAGAGCTTGCGGCCCAGGAAGTGAACAGTACTGGCGGTATTAACGGCAGGCCGCTTAAGCTAATTTTTGAAGACTCGAAAACAAGTTCGGCCGGTGCGGTTGCCGCTTACCGTAAGCTTGTAGATATTGAGCGCGCCGATGCGCTGGTTGGCGATGTCTGGGATTTTGTGACTAACCCGTTGGTGCCTCTAACCAAAACCAGTAAGAAGATCTTACTTTCGCCCACCGTCGTTCCCGCGGCGATCGAATCAGAAAGTGAATATTTCTTCACCCTAGGACATCAATTGCCGCTCGTGCGGGAGGCTACCGATAAGTTTTTCGCGCTAAATCCGGATATAAAAACAGTCGCCATCTTGTGCTGGGACAACGCTTGGGGACGCGCTTACGTGGCGCAGTGGAAGCAGATTTTGGAGGGGCGCGGCATAAAGGTTGTTTATGAGCGCGCTCTCTACGATTTCGATTACGATTACAAGTCAGATGCTGCGGCCATGGCCGCTAAACGGCCCGATGCCGTCCTGATGGAGTTTCAGACAGAGCGCATCATAAAGCGGATGCATGAGCTCAAGTTCTATCCAAAAATTTTAAGCACTAGTGATTTATTGCTGGCGAAATTTAATAAACTTTTACCGGACTCAGAATTAGAGGGCGGATATTTTATCGACTGGGACGCTCCGGAAGATTTTCGAAAAAGCTTCCAAGCGAAGTTTGGACATGCCCCCATGTTTGAGGCATTCAGTCACTATCAGGCTGTGAAGAGTTTGGCCCAAGCCTTCGAGCTTAAGCACGGTGATCTGTTGAGCTCCTTAAAGAGTGTACGTCTTGAGCAGGCAGGCGAGATAGTTGATTTCTCGCGCGGCTTTGCGGCCAACTTTGGAAAAGGTGAATTGAAAAAATTCTCGGGCGGGGCGGCAGTTAACGCGCAATAGGGTATTTGCTCAAAAACCCCGGGCGAAGCAGGGATATTAAGTAGCGCCGACGAC
>CAZVWV010000210.1:0-2753 GCA_964631745.1 uncultured Bdellovibrionales bacterium | reverse complement strand
ATTTTCTGTGCTTTGCAGTATCTGGCCGAGCTGGGGCTCGGCGCTCCGGAATCGGATCACAAGTTTATCGGCTATGCTTTCATTTTGCTCGACCGTGGGACCTGGTTATGCAAAGCAGCGCACCGCTTATTGCGCACTTAAGCTAAGTGGCGTTGGACGAGTCGTCGGGGCTACGTAGGATTCATACTCGCCGGGCTGAGGCTATAAGCGGCTGCTCTAGTTCTTAGTGTGCTGCGATTGAAGAGCATGACGGCAACGGCTCAACCGGCCCACAGATACTCAAAAGCTAGGACGCAGCTCAAACGAGTCTCCCATCAGCGCGTAGCTGATGCCGCTAAGTCTTGCAAGCGGCGAAAGCTCTGCGTGCAAAATCTTTCCCTCTTTGTAAGCAGCCTTGTGAATATGCATCATAAGCACTCTGCCAAAGATCACAGTGGTCGAACCTGCTGAGCCATCACCTATCTGCACAGTTTTTAAGACCTCGCATTCAAAATGAATGGCCGACTCCTTTACTCGCACGGGCTTTACCAAAGTCGAGGGCAGCGCAGTTAATCCAACTTCCGTAAGCTCATTTATGCCGTACGGATAAGCCGCGCTGCTTTGTGCCATAGGCTGCGCAATCCAGCTACTTGTGCTGTTCACCACGAATTGGCCGGTCTCTTCAATATTAATTAAAGTATCTTTCTTTCCTCCGTCAGGTTTGCGGGCGACCGAGATCATCAAGCAGGGCGGGTTACTACAGATCCCGTTAAAGAAACTAAAGGGCGCGAGATTTCCGACCCCCTGATTATTAACAGTACTCACTAACGCAATCGGTCTAGGAATAATCGAACCGGTCAGCAGCTTGTACACTTCGATGGGCTTTAACGCGGAAAGCTTAAGACTCACCATTTCGGTGACGGGGGATGTTTGGTTTATGGGGTTGTTAGCTTGCATGTTGGATCTGTTATAAGTATGTTGACGGTATCAGATTGGAATGCATGTAGCCAATCTGTGAACTTCCGCACCAGCGGCGGCTGAATAGAATTCTGGCAGGACTGCCCTGCTGCCCTAAACATTCCGCACCACTTCCCGGCTAAGGCCGGGCGCTGGAAGTATAAGATTTCCTACATTCTCGTATCATGCGAAGCTGGGTTGGATTAATGCGCCTTGCGGAAGAGGTTACTCTTGCAGCCTCTGGCCCTTTGGCGAAGCGGAAGATGGCAGTATGAGCCAAGGTTTGCTTTTCGACTGGGATGATACCTTAGTCGACACCTTCAATTCCCGCGTTCCGGCGATTATTGAATTCTGTCGACGGCAAGGACTGAATGTCTCAAAGCAACAGATCGGAAATGTATGGGGCGTACCTTTTAACCGAATGATGGCATCCCTGGGCTGCACCATTCCCATAGATATGACTGAATATCTAGCAATTGCGAAGAGGCATCCACTGATCGCTTTTCAGGATGCCGAACGAATGCTTCAGAAGTTGGCCCAGACAGCCTATCTGGGAATAGTCACTTCGTTAGCTGAATCTATTTTGCATGCCGATCTTACCGCTCTTTGTTGGGACCTGAGATGGTTTAAGGTAATAGTCACTCAAGAGAGCACATCATACCATAAGCCCGATCCGCGCGTTTTCGACGAGCCTCTTAGAATTCTTTCGCTGCATGGTATAGATCGAAGTTCAATTATTTATATTGGAGATCGTCCTACCGATGCTGTGGCGGCAAGGGACGCTCAAATTTCCTTTATCGGGATTGGCCGCACGGCCGAACAACGCCAAAGCTTTGCAGGACTAGCCCATCGAGTGGCACGCGATCTAACTGAACTTGAGAGAATTATTTACGCAACCGACCAAAAGTAGTTTCAAAAGCTCCTCTTGAGCTGCCCGATCGGGATGTGAGGGAGATCTCGTTAGGTTTTTTCTCCAATTCAAACTTTTCGAGGCGTCTAGAGTTGCAGTGACTGATTTTGGAGAAGATGATGTCATGCGTCATCCGCTGGTGAGCGAGGATGTTAAGGCATCATGGGGGGTGGTTTTTTAGTTTACCTTCTCAGTTGTTAGATTTATAATGCTTCCATGCCAAAAATTTCTTACTTTCTAGGAATAGCAATATATATGTACTTTCGAGATCATGAGCCAGCGCATTTTCATGCAATCTACGGAGATTATGGCGCTATGGTTTCAATTGACTCTGGTGAGGTGCTATCTGGGAAGCTCCCTCCTCGCGTCAGTGGTTTAGTAAAAGAGTGGTCGCTAGTTAATAAAGAATTACTTCTAAAAAATTGGGAAATATCAAAGGGAAATGGAGATTTTATTCAAGTTCCACCGCTTGAGGATTAATTATGAAAATCTTAAAAGCTATTCCTGTTGAACATTATAAACTAAAAGTTACGTTTAGTTCTGGAGAGACGTTGCTTTGCGATCTCACTGGTAAGTTAAGTGGTGAGCTATTCGAGCCTTTTAAAGATGTTATTTTTTTCAATCACGTAGCGATTGACGATTCTGGAGCTTGTTTCTGGCCTAACAAAGCGGATCTTTGCCCGGATTTTTTGTATGAGTTAGGGAAGAGAAATTCAGTAGCTTAGCTTTAATAGTTATTTTAATCTTCCTCTGATAGCTTCCTCGTTCGTAGTTGCCACCTCGCACCGTAGACTCGACCCACACGACCTAAAGTGCTTAAAACTTAGTTCTGATATAAAAGTATTTGCTCAAAAACCCCGGGCGAAGCAGGGATATTAAGTAGCGCCGACGATTCGTCGGCCGGTGG
>CAZVWV010000209.1:0-2792 GCA_964631745.1 uncultured Bdellovibrionales bacterium | reverse complement strand
TCTGCTAACAATATCAATTGATTACCTCATCAGTAAGTGACATTCGTCTCTGAGGGGATGCGCACTGCGGCCCCTACCGCCCCCGAACCTTAATTCTTAAAGAGTTACCGATCACAATTACATCTGAAAACGCCATCGACAGCGCTGCCAGCATGGGGCTCATATATCCCATAGCGGCAAGCGGGATGGCTAGGGCGTTGTAAAAGAAGGCCCAAAATAAGTTCTGTTTTATGGTTCTTACAGTTAGCTGCGCCACCTGTAGGGCTTTGCTAAGATGCGCTAAATCTCCGTTTAACAGAACCACCTTGGCGGAATTTATGGCAGCCTGGGTGGCATCGCTCAACGAAATCCCAACGCTGGCGCGCTCCAAGGCAGGGGCATCGTTAATCCCGTCCCCAACAAAGGCGGTGGGAGCGTCCTTTTCAAGATCTTCAATCAACTTCAACTTTTCTTCCGGTTTTTTCTCCGCATAAACCAGATCGATCTTTAGCTTCTCTGCCAGGGCTACACACTTCTCTTTGCGATCGCCGCTTAAGAGCACAATTTGAATTCCTTTTTGGTGAAGCTCTTGAATCAATTCTGCGGCATTTGGTTTTAAATCTTCTTCTAGAGTCAGAGCGGCTAGTAGCTCTCTGTTTCTTAAAAGAAAAAGATCCTGAGTTTTGCCTTTAAGAGCGGGATCGAGATCCCGCGAGCCTAGCTCATAAACATTGCCATCAGCATCCTGGCCAGCCATGCCGTACCCGCGGCGCTCTGAAATTTCTTGCAGCGCCAAAGCCGGTGTAGTTACGAACTGTTTGCGTAAAGATTTCGCGAGCGGGTGGGAGGAGCGTTCCTCGAGCGCAACAATTACAGATCGCACAAAATTCTCAGATTCCCCCAGCAGGTCAATCTTAACCACCTTAAAATTTCCGCTAGTAATAGTGCCGGTTTTATCAAAGACGACTCGCTTTATCCCCGCAAATCGTTCGAAGGTATCCGCGCCTTTTATCAAGATCCCTTGTTTAGCAGCTTGACCAAGCCCCACCGAGATTGCTGTGGGGGTGGCAAGCCCCATAGCGCAAGGGCACGCGATCACCAAAACCGCGATCGCTCTTAACAGCGCCTCGGAAAACGGAAGCTCTAAAACAAGCGCCGAAACAGCAAGAGTTAATAACGCAACTCCCAGAACAATTGGCACAAACACAGCGCTAACTTTATCTGCCAGCCGCTGAATGGGAGCCTTGCCTCGCCTGGCTTCTGCAACCAAGCGAATCATGTTAGCAAGAACCGTGCGTTGCCCCACAGCTCTGGCCTGCATCTTAAAGCTACCTTGAATTACGATAGTTCCACCAATCACGGCCTGGCCCTCTGACCTATTCAGCGGCAACGATTCACCGGAGATCATCGATTCATCTAAAGAGGCGCTGCCGTTTACGATCACGCCGTCCGTGGGCACGCGATCGCCGCTTGCTACCAGCAACAGATCGCCTACCTTAATTTGTGTGGCATCAACTTCATTTATAATTTCAGCTATGCCCGCTCGTGAAATGACTCTGGCCCGTTGCGGTTGCAACCTTGACAGATCTTCAATGGCGCTGCCGGTTCGTTTAACTGAGCGCTCTTCAATTAAGTTCCCCAGGAACACAAGTGTCGTAATGGTGGCGCTGGTCTCGTAGAACAAAAAATCACTGCCAAGTGAAAAGAGAGTCCCAATCAAGCTGTAAACAAAAGCAGAGCTCACCCCGATAAAAATCAGCACGTCCATGTTGGGCGAGCGGCTGACAACGCTCCGCCAAGCGCTTGGGCCAAAATGCGAGATGCTCAGCACAAAAACGGGGAGACATAAGGCCAGTTGAAAATAGGCGTTATGTAGTAGGGGCCAATGCACAAACATATGCGCGGCCAGCGGAATGGTAAATAAAGCAGAGAATAAGAACTTTTGCTCCATCGATAAGACTGTACGGTTACCAACCCGACCCTCCACCACGTACCCCAACGATTGTATCTTTGAGATAATCTGCTCATGCTCCAGTTCCTGAGTAGCGGTATAAACCACAGTCCCACCCGCGAAATCAGCGCTTACGTCTGCAGCACCCATCTTCGTAAGCTGGGTTTCAATCGCGTTTGCACACGCAGCGCAGTGCATACCTCGCACTCTAATCTCTCTTGATATGGTGTTGTCCTCTGCCATGCGAATACTTGAATGATTAAGGATACTCAATCAGGCCACAGTCACACAAGCTAATTACTAATAATATCAGGCAACTAGCTTGTATACCATTTAGTAACTGGTAAATAATGGGGTGATTAGCCAGTTATAAAACGGAGGTGCGCACATGGTTTCTGATGTAGCTGTTAGAGTTATGCCATTCTATGAATGGGCCATAGGCGAATGAGGTATGTAATTTGGGTCTTTAACCACGGAGAGCACGAAGTTCACGAAGGGGGCACGAATCCGTTTTCGTGACTTCTTCGTGAACTTCGTGGTTAAATTCAAATCGCGCCAACTACAAATTCCTGTTTTCCCTTTTGAAATCAAGAAATTACAGCATCACCGCCACCTTTCTACCGGACACGCATGAACTCTCAGACCCCCAAGGAAGACCTAAGAAGCTACGCAATGAAAAACGCCTCTGCAGCATGGCCGATATCGTAATCTCTGGATTTTGAAATCTGTGAGATTGGCAGTTCAGGCTGAAGCTTGATATTGTTGATAATAGGTATTTGCTCAAACACCCCGGGAGAAGCAGGGATATTAAGTAGCGCCGACGAGTCGTCGGCCGGTGGTTATAGTGGCATTATCGTTTAGG
>CAZVWV010000208.1:0-2810 GCA_964631745.1 uncultured Bdellovibrionales bacterium | reverse complement strand
TTAGCGCGCTCTGTCAAATAAAGACGGTCTTTCACCATCTCTTCTGAATCAGAAAGGTTCAGACGGGACTGATTCCGGGCCACAAACCCATCGGCCACATGCAACAAAGTCACGCTTGCGCCCACGCACTTGGCCAGGGCGGAGATATGCTGCAAGATAACCTTATCGGTTTCTGTTACCTCAAGAAGACACAAGATGCTCTTATACATAGTGCCCCCTCCGGCTACGAGATCCATTCCATAAAGACTTGAAACAACAAGTACGCGTTTAGTGAAATTATTACTAAAGCGATGGCGTATGCGCTACTCTTTAGCCAAGTTGAATTTACAAATGCGCCCATCTTGATCTTATCAGAGGTAAATCGCACAAGCGGCCAAACAGCGAAACCGAGCTGCAGAGACAAAATTACCTGACTAAGCACAAGCAAATTACCAACGCCGCGCTCGCCATAAAGCGCTGCAACCACAACTGCAGGAACTATCGCCACTAGGCGCGTTAATAATCGGCGCATCCAAGGGCGTAAACGAATATTCAGGAAGCCCTCCATCACGATCTGGCCAGCCATCGTGCCGGTTAAAGTCGAATTCTGCCCCGAAGCGAGCAAGGCCAAGGCAAAAAAGAAGCTTGCAAAGGGAGCCCCTAATACCGGAGTTAAGAGAGTATAAGCATCATTAATATCAGCTACATCGCTATAGGGGGTTCCGTAAAATGCAGCTGCGCTCAAGATCAATATGGCGGCATTCACAAAAAATGCCAAAGACAAAGCGATTGTGGAATCTAAAGTAGCATACTTCACGGCCATCTTCTTTCCGGCATCATCCCGTTTATAGGCCCTAGTCTGCACGATACTGGAGTGCAGATATAAATTATGCGGCATGACAGTCGCACCTAATATGCCGATGGCAATATATAGCGCCTGCGGGTTGGTGAGGATCTCCGCATGAGGCAAAAGCCCCTCTACCACGGCCTTGACATCCGGGTTCGAAACCAAGATCTCGTATGCGAAACAAGCGCCTATCAAAAAGATCAAGCCGGCGACTATGCTCTCTATGGTTCTAAATCCACGGTGCTGAAGTGCTAATACGATAAAAACATCCACAGCGGTAATCACTACGCCATAAACTAATGGAATTTTAAATAAAAGATTCAAAGCTATAGCGGAACCTATTACCTCCGCCAAATCGCAAGCCGCAATAGCGATCTCACACAGCACCCAGAGCACAAAGCTCACAGGCCTTGAATAGTGATCTCGGCAGGCTTGCGCCAAGTCGCGCTCGCAAACAATCCCCAACTTAAGCGACAGATGTTGCAGTAAAATCGCCATCAGGTTTGAAATCAGAATCACAGAGAGCAGCATGTACCCGAACTTAGCACCCCCTGCTAAATCGGTGGCCCAATTTCCGGGGTCCATATATCCGACCGCTACCAGAAGCCCGGGACCTGAAAATGTCCATAGTTTCCGTAGCGGGCTGGCCCCCTCAAGCACCGGCACGGTCGAGTGTGACTCAGGCAGCGAAGGAGTGCCAAGCACACGTCGCCAGGCTTGGGGATGGGTGGTGTTTGAATTCATAAGATGAATAGTTCTTTAACATATATCGAAGTCCTTTAACAGTAGGCCTATTTCGTAGCGCAAAACCTAGGAAGCCCTGCATAGCCGATAGTAGCGCTCAATTGCTGGCGGGGCTTGAAATTGGATCTCTAACGCCTCTCTTATAATGTTCAGAGCAGCAAGGAACATTTGCTAAGCGAGGTCTAATTGACTAGACAGCAGTTTTGCGTTGTCCTAGGATGCAATCAATGCAGACCGAACACAGCTTCGATGACATTCCTAATTGGCGTTCGCCGCAAATGATTGCTCTGTGGAGTAAATTCTCACTTGAACAGCGGGCTGAGAAATTGGACCAGGCCATTCATGCTGGGCGTGAGCTAATGATGGCAGGAATTATACTAAGGGAACCGAGTATCACGGACTCTGAAGCGCAACAACGTCTTAAGCAGCTTTTGTATCGTTCCTACAACAAAGTTTGATGAGTGAACTATTAGTTGCCATTTCGGAATTTGATGCGGCTTGCGAGGCTGCTGACTTAAGCTACGTTATAGGCGGGAGCGTTTGCAGTGGCATACATAGTTTGATACGAAATACGAACGATGTGGATGTAGTACTGGGCAGGGCACTCAAGACGACCGACCCAGCAATTGCTCAACTGGACCAGAAATTCATTGTTGATCAGATCGCACTGGAGCAGAATCATCTTCAGGGAAGGTGTTATAATATTTTTCATGAAGAATCCGCAATTAAATTCGATTTATTCCCGCCCATAGGCGAATTTCAGCGCGCACAGCTTGAGAGAGCCGTTATCGTTAGGCCTACTTCCTCCCCCCGCCCATTTCGAATTGCTTCGGTTGAGGACATAATAATGGCTAAGCTTAACTGGCTGCATCAGTCCCACTCAGAGCGCCAAGAGCAGGATATTCTCGGCCTCTTATCTGTTAACAAAAATAAAATAGATTTTTCCTATATTGCCAACTGGAGTGAGAAATTTAGCGTGTCTGCATTGCTTAGTGATTTGCGCTCTAGAGTTGAGGACGAATGAGCCCATTTTTTAAGTTAGAGAGTGCGCGCAGCGGCGATTACTAAGGAGTTCATTGATATCGCCGACTGGAGCGCCAACTGGAGCCACCCTACTTTTACTGCACACTTCTTGGTCCAGGTTAATCTCAATAGTGCCTAATAGTTGTTTTGGGATCGAATAAGTACTAAAATGGCTAAGTCGCCAAAATGTCGCACTGAGGTCCGCAAAGATTGTTTA
>CAZVWV010000207.1:554-2862 GCA_964631745.1 uncultured Bdellovibrionales bacterium | reverse complement strand
TTCGCACAATGCACGATTGGGTTGTTAAGCCTCAATTGCGTAATGTCCCCGGAGTAATTGAAGTCAACACTATCGGAGGATTCGAGAAGCAGTTCCATGTCACTCCGAAGCTAGACAGGCTTTTAGCATTTGGACTCACCTTTGATGATTTAATTGAGGTGCTACTAAAGAATAATTCTAGTGTGGGGGCTGGCTATATCGAAAGAAACGGTGAGCAGTATCTCATAAGAGCCCCGGGGCAGGTGAAGAGCGTAGAGGATATCCAAAATCTAGTTGTGACTACGCGAGAAGGTACACCAATTTTCTTCCACGACATAGCAGATGTTGGAGTAGGAGAGGAGCTTAGAACTGGGGCGGCTACCGAGAACGGCAAAGAAGTAGTGCTTGGCACTGTCTTCATGCTGATAGGAGAAAATAGTCGAACGGTGGCGCAGCGTGTTGCTACCAAAATGGCAGAGATTAACAGATCTCTACCTGAGGGAGTAATTGCGAAGACTATCTATGATCGAACAACACTTGTAGACAAAACCATTAGCACCGTGAAGACAAACCTTCTTGAAGGGGCACTTCTCGTTATTGTGGTATTGTTCCTTTTCCTCGGAAATCTTCGTGCAGCGCTAATTACTGCCTGCATTATCCCGCTTTCGATGCTTTTCACTATTAGTGGAATGGTCGGCACAAAAGTTAGTGCCAATCTGATGAGTCTAGGAGCTTTGGACTTCGGGCTCATTGTAGATGCGGCAGTTGTGATTGTTGAAAACTGCATTCGAGCTCTAGCTCATGAGCAAGAGAAATTTGGCAGACTGCTTACACGAAAAGAACGCTTTCATTCCGTCATTGAGGCAACCAAGGAAGTAATCCGGCCAAGTTTCTTTGGCGCACTCATTATTATGATTGTATATCTTCCAATCCTTGCGCTGAGCGGAGTTGAAGGAAAGATGTTTCACCCGATGGCGTACACTGTGATTATGGCGCTTTTTGGCGCCATGGTATTTGCCATGACGTTTGTCCCTGCTGCTGTAGCCCTGTTCGTCACAGGTAAAGTAACAGAAGGTAAGGGCTTTCTGTTTCCAAGAGTAAAAAGAAGCTACGTTCAAAGCCTGGCTACCATTTTGAAATGGCCCAAAGCGACGGTAGGAATTGCAGTTGCAATTTTTACGCTCAGTATTTTTGTGGGAACACGCTTAGGAACTGAATTTATTCCTAGTCTCGACGAGGGAGATATTGCCCTACACGCACTGAGAATTCCTGGAACCTCACTTTCTCAGGCAATTAAGATGCAAAATGCCCTTGAAAGCAGAATTAGGGAGTTCCCTGAGGTTTCACATACCTTCACCAAAATAGGTACGGCTGAAATCGCTACCGATCCTATGCCTCCGAGTGTCGCTGATGGATTTGTAATCTTAAAACCTCGTAGCGAATGGCCAGATCCTGCAAAACCTAAAGCAGAGATCGTCAGGGAAATTGAAGAGGCAGTATTGAAAATCCCAGGCAATAATTACGAATTCACTCAACCGATACAAATGCGCTTCAACGAGCTCATAGCTGGTGTACGCAGTGATGTTGCAGTGAAAGTCTTTGGCGATGACATGGATGTGTTACTTGAGACGGGTAACAAAATAAATGAGGTTTTAGAAGGAATTGACGGTGCTTCAGACGTTAAAGTCGAGCAGGTAACTGGACTTCCCATGCTTAGCATCGAACTCGACCGCAAAAAGCTATCGCGCTTTGGTGTAAACTTATCAGATGCCCAGCAAGTCGTTGAAACAGCACTCGGAGGGAAAGCCGCCGGTGAATTATTTGAAGGAGATAAGCGCTTCCAAATAATAGTTCGACTTCCTGAAAGCATTAGATCTGATATCGATAAACTTGCCTCGTTGCCTATCCCTCTCCCAGAAAAAACCATAGGCGAACCAATGCTGCGTTCTGTTAGCATGACGGAAGCAGAGGCGAAGAGACAGTTTATTCAATTAGGAAGTGTCGCTGATATTCGTCTAATAAGGGGGCCAAACCAAATTAGCCGCGAGAACGGAAAACGTCGTGTGGTAGTTACCGCGAACGTGCGCGGAAGGGATCTGGGAGGCTTTGTGGAAGAAGCAGAGAGAAAAATTCGTGAGGGAGTTGAAATACCTTCAGGATATTGGACTACCTGGGGAGGGCAGTTTGAACAGCTTATTTCCGCTAAACAACGGCTTTCTTTAGTCGTACCAGTGGCATTGCTTCTTATTGGGCTCTTATTGTTCGCCACGTTCGGAAACATCAAATACTCGCTGATTAAAAACCAGGCGCACTTGGGGCTAGCCGACGG
>CAZVWV010000207.1:0-544 GCA_964631745.1 uncultured Bdellovibrionales bacterium | reverse complement strand
ACTCGCTGATAGTTTTTAGCGGTGTTCCTTTAGCACTAACCGGGGGCATCTTTGCGCTTTGGATACGGGATATTCCGCTCTCTGTGTCGGCAGCCATTGGATTTATCGCGCTTTCAGGTGTGGCGGTTCTCAATGGTCTTGTGATGCTGACCTTTATTAAAAAGCTCAGAGAAGATGGTGAGGGGGTAGAATCTGCGCTCATTACAGGGTCGGCCACTAGGTTACGGCCAGTGCTTATGACTGCAATGGTTGCAGCACTTGGTTTTGTGCCGATGGCTATTGCCACCGGGCCAGGAGCCGAAGTTCAGCGACCACTCGCTACGGTCGTGATAGGAGGAATTATTTCCTCAACGCTCTTAACTCTGATCGTACTTCCAGCGCTCTATAGAATTTTCTCAACTGATGAAGAGAAAGAGGAAAAAATAGAGTAGGAAACCCATGAGATCCATCTGTAAACCGATGTTACAGTCATTAGTTGCAATTATTTGTCTGATGTCAGTTTTTACCATGACTGAAAGCTCGGCACAGGGAGGCGGCTCAGTTT
>CAZVWV010000206.1:0-2906 GCA_964631745.1 uncultured Bdellovibrionales bacterium | reverse complement strand
ACTTTTTTGATTACCCAATCTTGTAACTTAGTGAGCATGTTCATTTCTCCTTATCAATTTATTTATGGCAAAAAGATCTGCGCGGTTAACGACAGGAGTCCTACGACGGGGCTCAACAAACTTAGCACTGGCGATGCCTTGCCAGCGGGCTCGCCAGTAGAGCACGACATCGACAGAGTCTCGGTTCTCTCTGATGGTATGATACATATCGGACAGCGAGACTCGACCGTCAGGCGTTGGTCCTTCACCGAGATAGAGGTCGTTTCCGTCGTTAGAGAAAATTCGGAGGGCTTTGGTTTTTCCGAAGGTTTGAGGAGTGAGCACGCCGTGAAGCTCGATAAAGTCAGCCCCCAACAGAGTACGAGAGTGACCATTCTCCGGGTTTCGCCCAACCAGTACTTCGGGCGGTAGTGCGATTCTGAGTTCATTTAGTATGACCTTATAAGCATCGGTGCTGTAGTTATCTTCGAGCCCGGTGGATACGGCGAACTGAGCTTGGCCGAGGAACTGAGTAACCATTCTTTCAATACCCGATACCCTGCCGCGAATCCGTTTCATCACACGCCAGTCGCCGCGCTCAATCGCTCTGTTTAGCTGCGCAACACTAAGCCTGGGAGCAATTTCCCCTTTCGCGCTACAGCGGTTTCGACGACGACAGGGGCCGTTCAGGAAGTGAATCCGAACAAAGCATCTAGGCTTGGACAGTTGACGCAGCGGACATTGGCGGAGGAACCTAGATAGAAAATCAGAGTCATTCCCAAACGTACCCCACAGAAAACCAAGCGCGCGGACATCAGTATGTTGATAAACCTGAAAGGCGGCTCTACTCGGAAACAGCTCATGACGTGCGCCGAGGTAATCGACGCCCGTCACAACCTGCGCTCTCGCGTGAGCGGAAAGGATAAAACCTACTAACAACAGAACAAAGCTGAGGTGTCCGCAAATTCGATTCCCCACGGACTTAGTGTGACTATTTACGATCGCTGGTGTTAGGCCAGCTTATACGGATCTAGTGAATCTACTCGCAGCGCATGCATGAGTCGGTCATCCCTCCCGACACCATCAATCATTTTAGGGTCAACGTCTCTCTGCCATTTGCTGCCGCGCAAACACTCTGCTGCGGCTTCCCAATCTCCGCGCATCACAGCTTTAATGAGATTACCGAACGAGCGAAATCCGCGCTCCTTGTTCCCCTCCCCCATGTTAAAAATCAAAGAGAGGATAGCGATCCGACGCGCTTCGCCCCAGGAGCAGAAGGCTTGCTCTCCGAAGATACGAATCGCAATCTGGACCGCCTCCTCAATATCTTCTTGGAGCATTATGTGCCTCACACTCTCGCTAAGAACTAGATCCTCAAGTCGCTGACCTATCAGGTGACCCTTCCCGATCGTCCAATTTCCTTTAGAATCTTTGTACGGTTTTTCGGAGTCTCCTTCGTCACGGGTAAGAACCCCGTCTAGTGCTGAGATAAACGACTCTGAAGTTAGGATCTCAGTAACGCAACTACTGTTCGGGTTTGGTTTGGAACTGGAAGCCGGAGGGACTGACTTGGAGACTGGTAGGAGCGGCTCCGAGTTCTTTGACGAGGAGTGCGAGCGAAAGAATGAGAATAGCGAAAACATAAAGACTGCTCCCAGAAAATAGGGCAAAACGCTTCTTACGATTGAGGGTCCCAGTGCCATCTATAACACCTCCAGGGTTGGTGATATTTTCAATCGCCTTTGCGATAAACGTTAAGGCTTGCAAGTTCTTCGTGTCTTCGCGCATTAGAGAGATCGATTGAAGGGCGGAATCCACTTTCATGCTTAATCTCTTCGTTTCCAAAAAATGCTCCTTGCACTCGTCACTGACGCCGCATAGAAGGGGATACCCGGATTTTGCATCGCTAGGGTCCTCCTGGTTTCCGAACTTGCCACTCTTTCCCATCTCCCTCTTTCCACTTTACGATTCAAACTTGCTCAAATATTGCAGGACGATCCGGTACTGAGCGGGCTGCCAGGTCGCCTCGGGGAAAAGGAAGGCGCTCTTTAAGAGCTCGAACTCAAATTCTTCTAGTTCTAAATCTGGCCCGGACGCTAGGTCCAACTTATTGCAGATACGCACAAAGGCTCGGCCTTCCGCCGCCTTGATGCCCCTCCCCTGGCTTTGGAGGTTCAAGGCTTGATTGAAGTATAGTTCGAAGACGCCTTTCTGTGTGAGCTTGCTAGCCTCTAATGTTTCGCGCTCCGCTAGCGTAAGTTTTGAGATGTCGATTTCGTAGTTGAATGTTTTCATTTGTACCTCTTTAGGCTGCGTGTATAGCATAAAAACCAGACCATCTTGTTGTACTTGTGCGCCAACAAAACAAGCAGAGCCCGTCGTTCAATGTTATGGGGACACCAACGGAATTTGTGTTTATTTGAGAGCTACCCGATTCTGGGTAGACTTTGATTGCCGCGCCTGTTCGGTTGTACATAGCAATAAAAGAGCCGATGGACGCGCTCCAAAGCTTTACGCCCTGACCGGAAGAGCCGGTCACAATTTCATTATACACGCCGACTAGAGTTGTGGCGTCTGAAATACTAGAGCCGGCAGCGGCCTCGCCTGCGACTGCTTTTTGCGCAAGCGAGGTTTGGTTGTTAGTCAAAATGATATTTCCACCGAGTCCGGAGTTCTGCACGAAATCGCCGCCAGCCTCTACGCGGAAACGTTCATTAGTGTTGGACAGGAGTGATAGTTTGCCCGCTCCCATCGTACCGATGATGGCGTTTCCGGCCCCGCTACCAGTTATCAGATATAAGGCGCCGACGGATGCGTTCTCGTTGCCGTAGAGCCAGAGTACCGCACTACGAGAGCCGTCAAGTGGGGCAGTGCTTGCCGCTGCCATTCCAAGCGATCCGGTATCTGTACCATCTGGGGAGATGATA
>CAZVWV010000205.1:0-2964 GCA_964631745.1 uncultured Bdellovibrionales bacterium | reverse complement strand
CTAAATCTTAGGCCGATAGGCAGCACTAGGCGCGAGCAGGTGGTGGCTTCGCCCTACACTGTCGTGCTACTTTGAACATCGGCGGCCGAGTCGGCCGCGCTACATAATATCTCGTGCTTTACCCAGGATTTTTGAGCAATTACCCGCAAACGTCGAGATGATAAAATATGAAGAAAAACGATAGCGAGATCAAAGAAGTAATCAAAGATAAATATACCCAAATTGCATTGAAGCAGGTCGTCGATGAGAAACCTTGCTGCTCATGCAGCTCTGCTACGGGGACCTATACATCCTTTAGCCAAGACTACTCACAGACCGAGGGTTACGCTGCCGTGGCAGATCTGAAGCTGGGCTGCGGAATTCCGACCGAAGCAGCACGCATTAAACCGGGCGATACAGTTTTGGACCTGGGATCCGGCGCCGGTAATGATGTCTTCGTGGCAAGGTCTCTCGTAGGAAGTTCCGGCAAAGTAATTGGCCTCGACATGACCGAGGCCATGGTAGAAAAGGCCAGACAAAATGCCAAAACGCTTGGCTACTCAAATGTTGAATTTCACTTAGGCGAGATAGAAAAAATCCCGCTGCCGGAGCAGTGCATAGATGTAGTTATAAGCAACTGCGTCCTTAACCTAGTTCCCCATAAGCCCAAGGCCTTTGCCGAAATTATGCGAGTGTTAAAGAAAGGGGGTCATTTCAGTGTATCAGACATGGTGCTAAACCGAGATCTCCCAAAGGAGCTAAAGGGCGTGGCCGAGCTTTACGCAGGCTGCGTCGCTGGAGCGCTGCCCAAAAATGAGTACCTGCAAATTATTTCCGCCGCGGGTTTTCAAAACGTCCAGGTAGTGCTGGAAAAACCTCGCCCGCTTTCTGACGATGTATTGAATCAGTACCTAACTCCGCAACAGGTGGCAGAGTTCACGAGTCAGCCGCCCTGCCTGCTGAGCATTACGGTTTACGGCGAGCGTGGGTGAGGAGCGGACATGGATCGCAAAGCGGGGGGAAACGATTGCTTTTAGATCGACTCCACCTAACATAACGCTGAGGGCATCTGGCTATTTAGATCGATCAGCCCCCGCCTTTTGCTTAGCAACAGTGGTCAGTATACAATCTAGTGACTGTGGATGAGGGTTGATGGGAAGGTTGTGCCATTACAATCAGGAGGAACGCGTGGACTCAATTCCTCGTTATTGTGGCTTTCTGGGGCTGTCACTACTGGCTCTTTGGATCCTGCTCAACGGCGCGCCTAGAAAATCGCCGGAGCCCTTGATCGGCGGGCAGCGCATGTCTCATACAATCCTACAGCTCTCCGGGGTCTGCCTGAGCGTGGCCCTAATAGCTTGGCTCGGCCGAAATGGAGCTGCTTCCTTTGACCAACTGATCATGGGGTTGGCACACTAAAGCCAGCTCCATGCTAGAGGGGAACCGATGCTGACCGAGGATGGTGGTTTTGAAATCGGCCTTCATACCACTGTCTTTGGATTTTTAACGTCAGCGACGTATTTTAGAAGATACCGAACCGGCCGTTATGCAACCCTGCCATTTCGTGAGCACCAACCTTTCACAATCAATCTTAGCCTTGGTTACTCTCAGAAAATTCATACCGATGATGCCGTCTAGATCAAAGCCGTAATCCATCGCAGTAACTTCAACCTCAAAACTTTGAACGGAAAGATCTCCGATTTTCAGCCCATCAAGAACCTTGGAGAACCCGTATTCACGGCCACCAATGCCTACCAATACACGAAGCGAATCAGTCAGTGATGGTTTGACATTTATTTCAAGCAGGGTATCAGCAGAAAAGGCACAACTTACAGAACCAGTATCAAGAAGCACATTATGAAGTGTAAGTGACCGCGTATTCGCCGAGACTTCAACGGTGATAAATGGAAGGCCCCCTACCATTCTTATGGGAACTATGCCGTCCGTATTCCCACCCATTTTTGCTCAGTAATATCCAACGACTCACGATCTGTGTGGACAACGTATAGCTCCCTTTGATGATTTTCTCGGTGGAGAGCTAAGTATCGTCTCAACGCCTGTTCACTATCTTGAAAAGTATCAACAACATTTAACGCCTCAACAATGCGTTTATCATCTTTAGAATGGGCAGCTAAGGCCTCAATGACAACCCACTGGTGAGGATATGATTGCCTAGCGTCATTCCAAGACTGGCCTGAAACATTTTCGATGCTCATTTTCTCCCTTTGCGTTTAAGAGTAGCAAAAACCTTCAATGTTAGGAAGAGTTTACGCGATGCAAATTTTAATGCATAAAAGTGGTTGTGCAGTTTCTCTGCGCTATCTAGAAGCGAACTACCCTACTCTTGCAGGGTAATGGCATCTGAACTAACTGTTTTGATTACCCGGCAACATTTATCTCAGAGACCATGTGCAGATCTAACTCCTTCGAAGCAAGCCCGTACAACGCCCTGAGTATATTGTTCTTGTCCTTCAAGAGTGCCGCCGAGAGGGTATGTGCGCATGGCCGCAACCGGCAAGGTTCAGAGTCAGAAGTCATAGTGGACTTGGAGGCTATTATCCCTCCGGCTTCGTATCCTCTCAGAGAGTTTGCCCAACTTCAGCACTCTCGAAGCACCCCCTCTTAGCGGGCTGAATACATTACACATTAAAATTGCGAAAGCCGTCCCACGCTAAATTCTATTTCGAGAGGAAACTTTTTGCATCAGATCTCAGATTAGATAGATATGAAGTACGTATATATTTTAAGAAGTATGAGGCGGCTAGATCAACGGTATTTTGGCATTACTTCAGATCTGCGTCGGCGGCTTGAGTATCATAACAGTGGGCGGTGTGCGCATACGGCGAAGTTTTTGCCGTGGCGGGTTGAGACTTATGTGGCATTTTCAGATGAAAGAAAGGCTGCCGAGTTCGAGAGGTATTTAAAGACTGGGGCGGGGTGGGCATTTTCTTTGAAGAGGCTTTGAGTGGGGTGCGGGGCTGTCTG
>CAZVWV010000204.1:0-3010 GCA_964631745.1 uncultured Bdellovibrionales bacterium | reverse complement strand
ATGCTGACTTAAAAACGCTAACTCTATAAATTCATTGCAGTTATAAGATTTCCTAACTTTTTCGAATGCCAGTTCGGACCTCGCTTCGCTCATGAAAGAAGCAGCTATGATTATGAATTTTAGAATTCAAGAGATATTGAATACGAACCATAATCGCGGGCAACAACATGAACTTAACCTGCTCAATTCCGCATTAGCTATGCTTTGAAGTCAGGTCGTTATTAACTTAAGCAGTACCAGTCGTTGAGAATGTATCGATTCGCGGCGGGAAACGGCGCACGGCCTGGTACATACTAACTTCTTGAATCTCGAAGGATAAGCAACTTCATTAAACCTAGTTAAAGCAAGAACCCATTGTTGCTAGGGCATAAGCCGCCGTGTCAAACCGAACCGCTATGCACCAGTGTGCTGCTACAAGGCCTCGCCAAATAAAGGGAGCGGGGGAATGCTACTTTTAACCTTTAGACAAACCCCTGCTCCGCTGGTTAGACCCCGAGCCGCTTACGGAGCTCGACACAAGCAGTGTAAACGGTGTCCATGTCCAGGGCCCGGCCCTTAGAGGACAAGAACCGGTTCGTATCGGCAACCAACTCACTTGGGTACAGATCGGTTGGTTCGGATCGTACATATGGCGAGCGCAAAAGATGCCGTTCCATCATGACATAGACGCGCTGAAAGTCCTGCTGCTTAGCCTCAGCGCGCTGGATCAGGGCGCACGCATTCCGGTCAGTAAGTTAGCGCGCAGACTTAAGCTCGGCAGGGACATCATTGAGTACCGCATCGATCGCCTTATGCGGCAGGGGGTAATAAGGCGATTTACCGCCACTATTAATCCATACAAGTTGGGTTTTCAGATTTACAAGATCTATCTGCGGCTCGATGCGCACGGCTCGAAGTTAAACAGTATGATGCGAAGTTTAAAGTCTCATTCACGTCTTATGTGGATCGGGCAATGTGATGGCTCTTGGAGTTTGATGATTGGCTTACTGGCACGTTCGGCCGAGGAGGCCTATGAATTGGAACGTGAACTATTGGGGGAGTTTAATCGGCTGATTGTAGCTTCTACCACCTCGTTGCTTGTAAAGACACGCGCATATCAGAGAGCTTTTCTGCTGCCCAGGGCGGCTCCGTCGTATTTCGAAATAGGTGGCAATCTGCAGCAGTTGGACTTGGATATCTACGAGCGTGGTTTGATCAGACTCTTAGCTCAGCATGCCAGAAGTACTCTGCAAAGCCTAGCTCAAGCTTTAGAGTGCTCAGTTGACATGATTGATACTAGAATCGAGCGCCTGGAGAAATTAGGTATTATAACTGGTTATCGGGTGGAGCTTGATTTGGCTAGACTTGGGATGGTGTTTGTAAAGGCCATGTTGCAGCTGCGTCAGCGCACGGCGGAAGAGGAATCACGATTGGAATCGTTTTGCGCGCGCTCTGGAGTAGTGGGCTACTTTATTCGGCAGTTCGGTGCTTATCCAATCGAGCTAGAGTTGGAGGTTGGTAGCTATGATCACTTTTATAAATTCATTGACGATCTGCGCGAGCACTTTCCCGGATTAATTCGAAATGTGGATTCAATCTTTCTAAGAAACGAGGAGTATCGCTGGTTGCTGGAGGATCGACACTAGCCATGGCCGAGAACATGTCCTAATAGCACATTATTTTTTAGTACAGCATAACCTAGCGGGGAGTTATGAAAGGGTGAGTTATGCGAACAAGTCCACTTATACTTACGAGTTTAGCTTTGCTAGGCATAGGGGACGATCCCAGCGGCGGTACGGGCAATAAAGCTTGGGCCACAGAACTTAGTCCACCAGCTATCTCCGGTTGCTTAAACCCAGGGCAATTAGCCAACGAGAAGACAGCAGAAGCGGCGGTTCATTCAATTTATGCTGCCTTTGAGAGGGAGGGGCTTGTTACTGGCCCGGGAAATATCCCTGATGCTCCGCAGATGATCGACGGAAAGCCCGCGATAGTAGTGTTTGTGCTTCAAAGACATGATGCAGAGGGCACTAGGCGGACAGATCATATTCTTGAAATATTACGGGACCGTATTGGTCTCACAACGCTATTTCAAGAAGGGATATCAATCTGCCCTTCCACCCAAACTGAAGTAGAGAGCCAGATAGCTGCGTGGTTAAAGGACTTAGATAGTCGCTGTGCAACACCGGCTGAACTAGAGATCGCGAAGGCCACTTTCAAGCCGTACCAAGAATATGCGCCGAGGCTTTCGAATGAGCAGTTCCCGCATAGCTTTGGGTGGGAAAGCTTACATTTAGATGAATGTGTTAATAGCTGCTTGGTGACCAGCTGGTACCTTGGATTAGAAATAGTTCGGAGCAATTTAGGGAAATACGGCCAGAGCCCTCTCACTCTTGACGGTAAATACTTCAATCTTAGTGTAGCCCAGATGATGGAAGCTTCAGCGCTTCTGGCTAAGAAGTACCCGGATACCTTTCCAAAGTTGGAATTGCCCGAAGTGAGAGGTACAATCGCTGATCCAAAAACTGGCAAGTCGCATGAGATATATTTGGTAAGGGAATTGGATGGGGCTTTCGCGAGGTACTTTGAAGAAGCTGGCGAGTTCTTTAACCACCATCAGCTAAGATTAAGAAATTTAGTACTTGCCGGAAATCTTAGTAGAGCGTTTCGGCAACCTGGCTCAGACTCGACTTTTGCAGTAGTAGTTGGAGAGAATCATGTTTTGGCGGCAGATGGATTGAGTGCTCCTCAGATGTTGGCAGAGCTTGGAATCGCCTCTGTCAGTGTCGTCGCCAGGGATCCAGAGACGGTCAAGTAGCCCGACATGCTACCTACACGGAGCTGCTATGCACCAGTGTGCTGTGGCCTTAGCTTCAAGCGCCTTTAACCTTCTCTCCTTAAATCTCACTTACTTACTTGATATTATTGTAATTGCTCATAAACTCAGGGTAGTTTTCCCCTCCGTGTAACTCCGGTCCTCAGTGGTAAAAAATTCTTAATATTTTCACCACTGAGATCACGGAGATACACG
>CAZVWV010000203.1:0-3099 GCA_964631745.1 uncultured Bdellovibrionales bacterium | reverse complement strand
GAAAACTTCAAGATCTTCAGCCATCTCCGCCACCTCGCTACGATTCAACTGCTCTCTCTAGGTTGAATAGTGTACGGTAATTGTTTGAAGCGATAAAGAACATATTTCGTGCAGTAATAGCAGACTGGTACATTACGTTTCCCCCTTCGAAAGCCCGGATTTTTCGGATAGGATTAGCTGAAAGTGTTTTAGCGCGAGCGTGAAGCTCTTGTAAGCAAAACGATGCAAACCAGCACAACCCCAATAGCAACACCAGCAAAACTGGTCCTGATAGTGCACGCCATTGATACCGAAGGCCCGCTGTATGAATCCCCAGACGCCACTTTTGAACGACTGAAGGATCTTTTTGGAATTACGAATCTAGAAGCCACCCAAGAAACACTAAATCAGCTCAAGGTCCAAGGCATCGATCTGGGAGGCCTGGAACCACAGGTAGCAGAGATACTCTCCGGTCACGCCGCCGACTATATGGATAGTTGGGAAAAACTAGAAGCTATGCTTTACCGGGTTACCTCGCTTGAATTTAGAAATAGTATGCCCGATTCCTTCGGCGGCGGATGGGTGTATAGCTGGCACTACCTTGACCACGTCGGCTTCATCGATAATCCTCGCCGCCGCGATCTGGGATTTCACAAAGTCTTCGACCGTTATCAGAAAATTCTCTCGCCCACCTCATTGGCCATTGATGGGGAAGGCTGGCATTTTCATCCAGTCTCGACCAAACGTGAGGCACATCGTTGCGCCACCTCTTATCTGCGTTCTCCTGAATTTTTTGAGATTCTTTCTAGAAAGATTCTTGAACGAGATTGGTTCCCTGTCGTCTTTAGGGCTGGGTTTCAAGCCGAACGGCCCGATAGCCATTGGCTCCTAGAGCAGTGGATTCCTTTTGATATTACAAATATGGCTCTGCCGCCGGATCGCCAAGAGTCGCTGGCGCGAGATCTGACAGGAGGGCGATCGGCGGATTGGCGGCGTGCGCCGCATGACTGGTCGGTTTATCATCCCAGTCACGATGATTATCAAATGCCCGGTAATTGCAGAAGATCGATCGCGCGCGCTCTGAATGTTTTGGCTAGACTGGGGAACCTCAACCAAGTTGAGGTCGATAGAGCCTTTGCCCGCGCAGATTGTGGGTTGCCTACCATCATGGGTATCGCCAGTCATGACTTTCGAGATCTCGGCAGAGAGGTGGAATTCGTGCGCAATTTGATTCAGGTTTCTAAAGAGCGTTACCCCCAAGTGAAGTTTAAGTTTTGTTCGGCTTTGACAGCATTTCGTGAAGCCCTTTGGCCGGGCGCGTCGCTTACGCCCGCGCTAGATTTTGAGTTACGCTTTAACCCTGCTTCTGATGCGGACGTTGCCTCGTTGGATATCACCACTACAAGCGGCCAGGTTTTTGGCCCGCAACCGTTTTTAGCGATTCAGACCGTTGACGGCCGGGTGTTCCAAGATAATTTGGATTTTGGCATGGTGTCTGGGGAATGGTCATATGCCTTTCATGCGGATACAATTCCGTTAGAGCAAGTAGCCCAGATTGGTGTGGCGGCAAACGATCAATATGGGAATAGCTGCGTAAAGAAGATTAATTTTTGTGACCTGAAAAATCTGAAGATCGGGTCTGACGGGTCTAGAAAATAGCAAGGAGTGGTAAATGATTGATAAGAACAGCTTCGATGGGTCGTTGCAAACCAAGGGCGAATTTTTTAAAAAAGCCAACTTCGGGAGTGTCCATGATCAGATTAACCAGGCGGCGCTTAAATTTGTGGACCCGATCAAAAAGGAAATTCTTGAGCCATACCGGCAGGAGCGTGTTTGCCTGGTTTGTGATGCCACCGAGACCCAGCCATTGTTTCGCAAATCATGTTTTCAGCACGTGCGCTGTAATCGCTGTGGATTTATCTATGTTAATCCTATGCTTCGAGAAGAGCTCCTGATCGAATATTACAGCGGCGTGTCTGGCTCGTGGGCCGACATTACCGAGCAGGATGCGTACACTTCATTTCAGAACAAGTACTATCAATTCCATATCGATAATATTGAACGCAATATCCAGTGCAGCAATCGCGCCATTCTGGATATTGGCTGCAACAACGGGGAGTTTCTGACGGTGGCGCGCGCGCGTGGCTGGCAGGTTAGCGGGCATGAGCTTAATAATTATGCGGTTGCGCGCGCACGCTCCAAAGGATTGGAGGTGCTGGACGGAAAGCTCACAGTCGATACATTTAAAGGGCGAAAATTCGGCGCCATCTCGCTGTTGGGTGTGCTAGAGCATCTACCGTTTCCCAACCAAATTTTAGAGATCGCGCGCGGCCTACTTGAAGAGGGTGGGATATTAGCCAGCTTGGTTCCCAACGCAGATTCCTTAGCGACCAGAATCCTGCGTGAACGCAGCAACACCTTTGACGGCATAGAACACCTAAATTTTTGGAACAAAGACACCTACGCCAAATTCATCGAGCGCTGCGGCTTTAAGCTAGTGCAAGCCGAGACAGCTGTTTCTGAACTTTATACATTAAATAACTATTTAAATTTCGAAGACCCATACACGCCAGAAAAAAGCCGAGGGTTAATTCTACCGCTAGATCCGGATTTCATACATCAGCATCACCTCGGGCATCATCTGTGCTGTTACTCTCGCGGTTAGGAGCTAGCGCTCTTAAAGAATTAGAGGATTAGCCGCCGTTAGGGCTGGTATTGCAAGAATATTATGTTGCGCTGGGGACTCGATCCATGCCGCTTAGTCAGGTAAAGTTATGTGGCGTTTCCGGAGCGCCGAGCTCCCGCTCGGCCAGATACTGCAAAGCACAGAAAAAACGAATGCACCAACAAATCTCTCTATTATCAGTCTCAAATAGACATGAAACCAGCTCGGCAGAGGTCAGGCATGGTTACAGGGGGCGCAGCCACCACCGTTTGCTAATTGGCTCGCTAGGGTTGAACGGGATTGTTGCCTCCAATGGCATTCATTAAAAAGCCGCTGTGGGACTTTCCGTGCATGAGAAAGAGCTGCATTTCAGACACTAAAAACCAAGAGTGCAAGTAGCGCGTACGACTGAAGAAAAGTGTCGTTAAGGAAAAATAATCGCAAAAATCTAAATT
>CAZVWV010000202.1:0-3101 GCA_964631745.1 uncultured Bdellovibrionales bacterium | reverse complement strand
TGAGGTCACGGAGATACACGGAGCAAGAAACTACCCTGGGTTTATGAGCAATTACATCACCGCCACCTTTCTACCGGACAGCTGTGAGAGCCGAGCACCGTTCTAAAGAGCCGTAACCGTTGCTTAGGCTCCAGGATTTAGAAAATCAAGACTAGTTCGTACAATAAAATGTGATATTAACTTGTGCTCCATCGTAAAACTATTCTGCCCTGTTGTCTTAGAACGATCCTGAACTCGCCTCGTTTCGACCCCATTCTCAATAATATTGGCGATGGTATCTATGCCCGGTGATGCATAAGGGCTTGTAACTAGATAAGTGAAACGTTTACTGGGGTAGCTTGGCCCCACCCTCTACTCCCGGCTGCGAAAATAACTTTCGGAAAATAGTTTTCGGACAGAATGCTTGGACGGATATTTAACCTTACATGGCCCAAGACAAGCGAAGGAGTGTTGCGCCGGGGTAGGCTTCGCATCTCCTCCGCTTGCTTGGGCCTGCTGCACTGGAAGCGTCCCAGTGTCAACCGATCGACTTCTCACCATAGGAGTACCCTCGGTGGGAGTCGAATAATGAGATGGCCGAGACTCCGCCCGATGATCGCACACTTGGGACAAAGATTCCTGGCGTGACTGGATATTAGCGGTACTTGGACAGAAAGTAATTTCTACCAAATACATAATATCTTGGAGTCCAACCAGGCGCGCAGATATCTCTGCGTCTTTAACCGTGACAGAACATCTTTCCTCGCCCGCAATCTACGCGAGAGACAAAAGATGCTCTGCCAAGTAACCATGAATCCGATCCAAGCACTGCCCGCCTTAACCTCAGAGTTTTTAAAATAATCTAAGGAGAGTCGCCCCATAAACGCTGAAGTTAAGGCGGCAGTACACTGGTTGTATCCTTACCTATCTAAGGATACTGAAATTTTCTACCAAACTAAAAATGTAAAAGAGCGTGCAGATCTTGTCTGCATAACTACATTTATAGCCACTTTGTAGATCTTAATCAAAAATTGTTTATGACCACAGAGGGCTAGCGAGCCGGTCTTCATACTCCGCATACTTAGCGGCCAGCTGTTCAGCACCGACTACTGATAAAAGAACTCCCCGCAAGGTGCCCATGATGTGTCGCCCCCTTTCAAGGCCCTCTCTAGAACCCGCCAGGGGCTGAAGCTGATTAAAAAAGGACCTCACTGTGTGCTCGCCAAGGCCCAAAAAACAGTTGGCCACATGCCTTGATGTCACTACTCCTGCGATGTACATATCTGCAAGACGCGCCCCTATAGTCTCCTTCATGCCGACCGTCCTCGCTACGCGAGCCATATCATTGGCGCATTCGTTGTATACCGAAAGTTGAATAGCCTCATCTAAAAGTAAGTTCTGTTGCAAGCCCGGCTCGCTACGCTCTGCAAGATGTAGATAAAGACTGAATAGCCCGGCTCGAGCGTATGTATGCAATTTTTTATGTGAGAGTAACCGTCTTGCCGCCTTTTGGCCGCTTCTTGATAAGATTACGGTTGGGTCCCTCTCTGTAGAAGCTCTTAACCAGATATATCTCTGGAAGAATTTTCGAAAATGCCCACTGTATAATTTTTTTGTTTCTAGGTCATGACCTATGGGCCAGAGATGCTGCATAGCGAGAGCAATAATATCAGCAACGGGCAGTATATCTTGAAGTCGAATCGAATAGTCATTATTCTGCATAACCGCGAAACGACGGAAATTCGCGTCCCTACGCCAACGACTGGCCATAATAGGCTGATTGGCGCTTATCTTATCGGTGAAACCGGAATGTGTCGTTTCAAGAAGTTTTGCTACATGCGCGACAAGGTGCCTCTTTGCTTTAGGTGTCAGCTGACCAATTCCACTCACAGCAACCTCCAGCCTGGCGAAATCTAACGGGTCACCAGTTCGATGCAGTAAGTGTTCAAGTGCCCATTTGAAATGCTTGTCCTCATCTAACCTAGATCGTTTTAGTTCAGAAATCCTGACTGAAACTTGAATTAAATCATACGGCCGACCACTGTCTTTTGCGTGCTCTCTTAAACGCTCTAGCGTTGGAAGTAACCGAGTACTGTCACTATCTATTATTGCCTGAAGCCCCTGACCTGAAGACTTGGATCCGTGTTGGATCAGAATAACTGCTGCCTGCTCAAAATACGATAAAGTTCCATCATTACAACGGAAAAAGCTCTCTTTGAAGTGCCGAGAAAGATCTAGGTCGACATATCCGCCTGCCACCATTCGCGATAGAGTCGGTAAAGCCGCTGGGCCTATTGCAAGTAGCGCGTCAATCGCAAGATTCCCCGCCTTAGCTAACTTAGGGTTCCTACTTGCGGTATCTCTAAAATTTGCGATCTCGTGAAGTATCTCGCAGCAATTTGAAGCTACCGGACCTAGGGCTATCACCTTCCTGACAAAGGCAAGTATTTTATCCCAATTGGGTTTGCGCGATTCTAACTCTACGCGGAGTCTCTGCAGATCTACTTCATTAATAGAATTAATAGAACTGTTAGGGGCCTCAAATGTTTCAAGCGACAGAAGCTGCGTGTCTGTATCCAACCCGGGGCTTCGCGGGTCACTATCTCCGCCATTATTTCCAAGTTGTCTCCATGGTAGGAAATCACTTAGACGGCTAAGTGTGGGTTTCTTCTCTGGGACTGGCATGCGTTACCTCGCGATACATCTATGGTTGACACTAGTGCTGAAAAGAAAGAGCAAGCAGTAACCTTAACCGAGCCTGTAATCGATGAGCTACCAGAACTTCGCAAGAACCTGATTCATAGTCAAAGCAGTGGCTACCTTAATCCTTACAACACAATAAAAATACTCGGTTTAAGGAAGCAGCCTATTGGCAAATCTGCTCAGACAAAATGACGAAAAACCTAAAAGCGTGTTGTGAATGTAAGGTCATCTATAACTACTTTCTAGGTCTTGTGCAAATATTTCTAGATCCGGCATGCCCAACTTTTCCGACATCCTACGCGGGTCTAGAACGGGCGCGGATAAACGGGTACCGTTTACTATGCGCAAAGAGTATCCGTTCACGGGGGCACAAAGATCGCGAGGAACTGAAAGGTCTATACAGCCCCTATTAAGGGGCC
>CAZVWV010000201.1:0-3358 GCA_964631745.1 uncultured Bdellovibrionales bacterium | reverse complement strand
TCGTTCCTGGTGAATTTACGAATTTTATTTTTAGGGAAAGTTACTTCCACCGGTGAAAGTAAAAATGATCTTTCTTCCCGCGCGCGATGCCGACGGCCCACCGCTTTGCGCATGTGATATAGAACCCCCCTTGCCGTCGGGACCGGAGCTTCGAGCGTGGCCGCGAGCGCGCGGGCCGCGGACGGTCGCACTACCTTCACTGCTACCATATTAAGCCAAACAATCTTTGCAGACCGCAGTACGACAATTTGGCGACTTAGCTACTTGGAAATTTATTAGTCCGACGACCTCCCACGTCTGACATTTCCTAACCAACTGCCTATTGAGCCAAGCTTATTTGGGCACTTGTGGGCGTGAACGGGATGGCTGCGGCGGATTAAATCATCACCCGCCAGAGGGAATGCGTTCTTTGTAGCCCCGGGGAGCGGTTACATAAACCTAGAGCAATCCCAAAATTTCCCCAAAGACCGGCTCCATGTCAGACAGATAAGCCTCTCTGAAGATTCCGCCGCTCTCTTTGACGATCCGTTTTAGATCTGAAAAGTCCGAATCTGGTTGAGTCAGCGCAATAATAAAGATAGAGATATTATCGGCCATGACCTTGTGATGAACATAATCAGCCAGTAAATCAATTGAAACCTGTGAATTCTTGTCCCCCCCATCGGTAAAGAGCACTAAATTCTTTCTAAACGGCCGCAAGTCTTGGGAAGACAAGGCTTCCACGGCGCGCTTGACGGCGTCGTACACGGCGCTACCGCCTATGCTTCGCAGGCTATCAAGAGCGTGAATCACAACAGTTTCATCAGCGGTAAGGGCAATCGGTTTATCTACTTCACCTTCGAAGCTTATCAAGCCTTTGAGATCACGTTTCGAAGTGGCGGCAAGCCAATTCCTAAACTTTTCCTGCCCATACGGTAGAGCCTTGTCCATGCTGCCGGAGCTATCAAAGACAATCATGGTTGCTGATGGGCGCACTATTTGCCCCCACTGCGCCAAAACAAAATCAACTACATCCCCCGGGGCCGGGTTTAGAGATATCGTGGGTAAACTTGTATCAACCCCAAATGCCTTGGTGAGTGGCGGCATCTCGGCGATATTGACTACGTAAGGCCGAAATCCTTCCTGCTTAACGCGCAATTGCATCTGATCGGATGCCAAAAAGTCAGTAAACTTTCTAAGACCGGCGCGCTGAGCAGCGCTAACCCAATCGGCGTCGGAGAGGCACAGATTGTAATTCTCCCAATATGAGCCTTCACTAGGATACAGCGCAGAGAGTGCTTGGGTCCCGGGTGCGCGGGATTTATTGAAGTTTGCAAGTTGCTGCTCAGTTGTAAGCGCAAAGACCGCTTTTTCACTAGGAAAACTGGCTAATGAGCTGAGCATATTGAAATCGTTTGTCGGATATTGGCCTACGAAACTTTCGAAAAATGCAAAGTTTGCCAACGCTGCCTTGGTGTTGGTTGATTCGAGATTTATAAATTCACCCGACTGAACCGCAGAAAAATAAGCCAGCTGCATAATACTCGCCAAGCCGCTCACGTTCTTTTGAGGAGGCAAGTGCATAAAGCTAGTCGAATACTTATTGTTACTTTCTGAACGAGCCGAAAAGAATTCACGCCAGGAGAATGTGTTTCCGGTTGGATTTAATTTGTAACGCGAGCCTTCCTGCACGGCCGCCACTACCGGAGTCGCAAATAGCTGTCTGCAATCGATCTGCTGAGGTCCAAGATTAGTTCGACGCGAATTTACGTAATCAATCAAGGCGCTAGATGAGGCTAGCCAGCCATGCGTCTTAATCTCACCGCTAGAGATACTGTTAGCGGCGCTTATCGAGGAGCTGCTACTAAGAGCAATTTTGATGGGTGTATTGCCTGGTAAGGTCGGATTGGTTAACGCAAAGAGCTTAGCCGCCGATTCTAAAAAGACGCTAATCTCTGGAGTGTGAACAAGATTGATTGTGACGGACTCAGAACTCTCTTGTGCGGAGTTCTTACTACAAGAAGAAAAAGTAAAAGTGATAAATAGGCAGAGTAGAAATAGGCGGGGCAAAAATAGGCAAGGCGCCTGATAAGGCAGCCGGTCACCTACCGATATGTTACTCCTTCCCATCCGTGCGGCGTTCATTCGTCTCGCGTTCATTCTTGTCATTAGTGCTTTCGTCAGCCTCATTACAGGACTTAACCCTTGCCAGGCGAGCCAAAGCAGCCACCTGCCTACGCCATTTCTTGGCTTCAAGCGCTGGAAACCCCCCATAATCACCGGCTGTGATGAGATCACCGGTAACGCCGGACTTTCCTCCCACCCGGATATTATCAGCGATTTTTATGTGGTCGCCAACTCCCACACCTCCGCCAAGAACCACATTATTTCCTATCTGACAACTTCCGGCTATGCCCGTTTGTCCGCATACGATCGTAAAGCGGCCGATCTGAACGTTGTGCCCCACCTGCACCAAATTATCCAACTTTGACCCGCGGCCAATTCTAGTGACACCAAAGGTCGCTCTATCAACGCAGGCATTGGCACCGATATCAACCTGGTCGTCAATTGTTACATAACCGATCTGTGGTACCGCCTTAAGGCCAAGCTTTGGGTCCGGAATATAACCAAAACCGTCCGCTCCGATGACTGCCCCTGGTTGTACCACGCAGCCCGCGCCCAAAATCGAGCCTTCTCTTAAAACGGCACCCGCATGAATGATGCAACCCTCTCCCACGATTACGTTGGGATAAAGAGTTACATGAGGGTGAATGATGGCATGGTCCCCAATCTGAACATTGGCCGCGATACTTGTGAAAGCTCCCACGGAAATATGCGCGCCCAACCTGCAGGTCGGATGAATATCGGCTTTGGGACTTACGCCGGGCGGCGATTGCTCAGCCTCAAAAAACAGTGGCACCAAGTTCAGAAGACTGCTCAGCGGATCTTCACATAAAATATAATTAAATCTGCTTGGAAGGGCGGACGGATCAAGGGAGTTGGGCACAAGCACGGCAGCGAGATTCACAGAGGTGCTTTCAAGCGCGCGCTTTAAACGGCGTGCATTTGTTTCACGGGTAAATGTTAGCTCATGTTCCGCAGGCTGCTCAAAAGGGCAGATCCCTCTAACGTCTTTGTTCGTGTTCTGATAGATAATGCCCCTAGCCTTTTCGGCGACGAGGGCGAGTGCGATTCCTTGTTCTAGAACTTTTCTAGGCATGCGCCAGAGATTAACGCAATTTAGGAAGAATGTGTATCTGCCTTGAACGTAATTGCTCAAAAGCCCCAGGGAAGGCAGGAAATATTATGAAGCACGAGATATTGCGTAGCGCGGACGACTCGTCCGCCGATGGTTATAGTGGCACTACAGTTGAGGGCG
>CAZVWV010000200.1:0-3659 GCA_964631745.1 uncultured Bdellovibrionales bacterium | reverse complement strand
AGTGAGCCATGCAGCAAGCAGTTCATAGAAATCACCATTGCAATCAAGAATTGATTTAAGCATGGAAGGCGGTTCAGAGCCGCTCAAATCTCCTGCTGCCCGTACTAAATCCTGATAATCAATGTTATCGGAGGTGAGCATTTCGTCGATTACACCGTCCGTATAGCGCTGCCGTAAAACATTTCGAGCAAGGCGCTTTAGTTGTGGCTCGTAGCATTCGCCCGATTTTTCAAGCTCCATCAGTACAGAACCCTTACGATCGCGTTCGCAGCCGGCCAAGTAAATAATCACGTTACTTGGCGTGTCACCGCATACTTGTGGTTCAACCAGCGCGCGGAGCTCGAACATTGAGCCTTGATGGGTTGCAAGTTGCACCGAGACGCTGCCAAGAGAAACTGGAGTTAATCCATTAATTGGAGCAACATCCGCCACTAACTCAGACACAAAAGGTGCAAACTCACTACGCGGATCGTACCAAACGATTACTTTTCGACTTTTAATTCGATCTGCTAACTGTTTCGCTATGTACTCATGAAGCGGATGCATCGGTAACTCCTTCAAATGTAGTGCTAGCAGTTCGACGACCTTTTGTTCTGGTCTTTACGGACCCGTTCGTAACGGGCATCTCCAATAGCGCCTTTAGCGCAGCTTTAACGGCCGAAGAAGTTCGTTCCTTAATAATGTCATCTATCGTTCGGGTTGGATTTTGGCGCTGCTTCCATTTACCATCCTTATCTTCAAACCAGAAAACTTCTTCAAGTCCATGAGCAATGGCCAGACTGCGATCTTCAGCGCACTTTGGCACGACTCGCTCTGGACAAAGATGCATTGCGAGATGGGCCCAGTCTAATTCACCCATACACAGTCTATCCCAAATCTCCTTTACCGATTTTTGCCAAGTGCGGTGCGCGATCACAGGCCAAAGTGGGCTGTAGTTAAGTATCGCACCATCATTGAGATTCGGATCCCAAAGTGGTGCAACAGTAGCCAAGTAAGCATGGAAGTTTCGCAATTCGGATATGAAAGATTCCTGCATGGCTCGATCTTTGCGCTGCGATGAAGACGGATTAGGTCCGCAATCGTTTAATAAGCTGCTTAGACGGCGCTCTTCATGCAACAACTTCTCTTTCGCCAACTCGGCCGCCTGGTAGAGTGTGTCTTTACACAGGCGATGATAATATAGCCAAATGGTGTAACTACCCGAGTTGGTCGCTAGTGGCCAATAAATAGGAGCTTGACGGCGACTCTTCGAGTATTGTTTGAGGTGGTCGGCGAAAAATCCTGCGGGTCGGCGAAACCACTCGCGCAGTGTTGGAACACCGAGGGACGCGCAAACTTCATGTTCCACCGCGTCGGAGCGGTCGCCCCAGAGAACGGCAAGGGCGGCGTGAATGCGACGTTCGAGGTCGAGCGAGTGCCCCGGGTCGTCCACAAGAATTCCATCCCATGCCACATCGAGCGGGTAACGGCTCTCGGCTCGCAGCCTGCAGCCAGCTTCAGGTGAAAGTGGAAGGCCGTCGTTGCCTTGTAGCATCCCGGGTGGGCAGACAGGCAGCGGCGAAAACGGGTCTGGTAACTCCGGCGCTGGTCGCCCGCCCGTGGCATACCGGATGTCCCAACGGCCGAAGGCACAGCCAACACAGTAAGAAGACATTTTCGTATAATATGCGGTCAGCGCGTTATTTCCTCTACTGTCATCCAATTCATCATCATTTTGGCCCTCTTCAAGAATACTTAGGGCTTCATTAAGGTCTCTTGTAATAATCGAGAGTTCGTTTTGATTTATTCCGTAAGCCGATGCAATCTTCATTTCAAGATTTGCACCAAGAAGTGTCTCTCTTTGTGAGTCGGTTCGATGCTCATGTGAATCACCTTCCGTCTGTGGCGCGGAAAACATAATTTCGGACTCGTCGGTGGATAATCGACGAGAGATTCTCAGCCTTTCTTGGTTAATGGTCTGAAGCCCTTCGGACAAAAGCTCCTGAACCGGCTCAATGAAAGGCACAGAACCAACCATCGAATTTTGAAATTTTGGCCGACTAAAATCCTCTCCGCGAAAACGAGCGACACAGGATGCAATGGCAGAGCCCATTATTAAGAAAACCCAATCTTCAAAGTTTGGCTTTGGATAGACTTGGGACCGCCCAGCAGTTGGAATCACACCCACTGGCACAGCGTAGGGAACTAAACGCGCAGCTCGAAGCATGTAACTAAAGCCGGATTGAAAATACCGGTCTTCGCTCATAACATGCTTAGAGGCTACGAAGCCCTTCCACTCTATGAACGCCTTGACTTCCGAGCCGTTGTTCTGCCAATTGGCCAAAATGTGGATCGATGCCTGAAATGCAGAAGATTTGTCAGTTTTTGAATACCATGCCCAATTCTTCCCCGAATTTGACTGGTTTATACAATATGTGGCGGGGCCAAGAGTTGTATTCTTGGGCTGGAAAGCAATAATTTTTTCGGGCGCGACTTCATACCATAGGCGAAGGAATCGAAAGTCGTCGTTGGTTTGTAAGCCGACACGGATGTCACAGCCCTCCGGATCTACCGTAGGAAAACGAGCGAGCTTTTTCGCAACAGTTTGGGGGATCCAATAAACAAATGGGGCGTCTTTCATCAAAGAGAATTGTCCCGGGACCACGACAAAAGTTGATTGGTCTCTGTTGGCGTTGTTTGCCTTATTAATGGATTGCAATAAATCTTGTCCCTTGGTCACGGACATGAGGAGTCGGAAAAACATAGCGTCTCTCGGCTTTTCAGGACAGCTCGCCCAAGTTGCTGCAGCCGTCTCTACCATGGCATCCAGCACACCATTTCCAAGGTCTGTGAAGGCCTCAAGGGCCAGCGAACCGGTCACAACCTTGTCTCTAAAAGAGGCGAAGCTTTTAAGGTAAAAGCAAGTTCTACTAACAATTGCTCCAATTCTTCCGCCTTTCAGTAGCAGAACACCTGCCCGCTCGATGAAATTTGTAAGGAGGTTGCCTTTTGAGGATGGGTAGGTGTTAACAAGATACGATTTCGTTGCTCGGGAAGGGTCACCAAACGGCGGATTCATCACCACCACGTCGTAGCGCTTGCGGCACAGATCGATCAAGGCGAAGCCGCGGGCTGCATCATCCACAAAGAGACGGCGCTGGAAATTGCCGCTAGACTCAGCTTGTTCAGAGTATGTCTTTAGGGCAGAGTAAATGCGCTCTTCTGCTTTCTCCCAAAATGTCAGATCCGTGATGCCAGTAACATCAAATCCCAATTCCTTTTGTAATGGCTGCGTATCTTTTTCTGCAAAAAGACCTAGCTGGATGGTTTTCGGGCCATCTACCCATTTCTGTTTAGCTTCAGCTACAGCACCGGCAATCTCCTCCTCGATCTTAAGTAGAGACCCAGCTTCGCCTGCTAGTTTCATACCATCAAAGACTCGACGTACAAGCTGACCCAATAATTTTAGCTCAGAAGTGCTAGAGATGTGCTCCTCAATGAACTCGTCGAGAAAACCTACCTCTCCCGGCATCGGCTCCGCGCAAACAATATGAGACTTCTGGATTCTTGGTCGCTCTTGCCGAGCTACTGCTTGCTGTTTCCAACTTCTCTGCGATCGAAGCCATAGAGAAAGCGCTGCAATTTGCGTGGCTCGCGGATCTATATCGATGCCATGGATA
>CAZVWV010000199.1:0-3714 GCA_964631745.1 uncultured Bdellovibrionales bacterium | reverse complement strand
TTTTGCCATAAATAAATTTATAAGGAGAAATGAACATGCTCACTAAGTTACAAGATTGGGTAATCAAAAAAGTTTTTGAGTCAAAATTGCTGGGTTGGTTAAGCGGCTCGAAGAGGGACCTCGGAAACCTGTTGCTGCTTTTCGTTATCGCCCTGACTGGCTTAATGAACACGTTTGTGCAACTCGCGGTTGTTTATCCTGAATGGAGCTGGGTTGCTGGAGTCGTGGGACTCCTAGGCGCTGCTATTCGCGTGCTTGGTGATATGCATGCACAGGCAAAGCAAAGGGCTGGCGAGTAACCCCCCCTACTTCTTTGGAAGGAACTCGGATTGCAGCACCTTCCCGGCTTCCTTCCAATCGCCACCGAACGCTACCTCCACAATCCCTGCAAGAATATCTAAACGCAGAGACTCTTTGCTCTTGCTTTGCGCTTGTGAAAGCGCACTTGGGCTGACGTTTACGCCCCTCCGCACTAGCATTTTTTGCAGCTCCGAAATGCTACCCGCCCTATCAATGGCAACTTCTAGAATTTTCATACCTCTAACTTACTAAGGTTACTAGTTAAATAAAATAGGAAGAATCCTTATTAAGCTTATTCACATCGGTACCGAATAGAGTTATTATGGTTGCGAAGATAGCTTAATAAGCATATCTCGGCAAGCTATAGGAAACACTCGGTATGGACTGGAACGATTTTAGCTTAATGCTCGACGGCTTCAAGCGCTGGTGCAGGGATAATCCCTGGCCGCATGAGGCCGAAGGGCAGTTTTATCGGAGGTTATATGAACTATTGGATGAGAACGATCAGGAACTGCGCAGCAACGACGGCGTGGCTGTACGTGATGGCCAACCTCACAGGGTGCGGCGCCATGGGAGTACGGAACGTCGATCTTTGGGGTGCCAAGATGGAGTTCTACCCCGGCTTTGATGTGAATGTTGGGGCAAATGCGATCGATAAGGTCGACAACCGGAAGGGGATTAGTAAGTTCGAAAAGTGAACAAGAGCGGGTTCGATAATCAAACATGGGGCTGGGCCTGCCCTCTTTAGAGGGGTTTTCAATATGGAAAAGGTAATAGCAAGAAGATCGATAGGGCGCTTCATGGTAATCAACACCACTAAGTTTGTGCTGTTCTGCGCTTGCGCCGTGCTAGCCGCGCATTATGTAGTAGCTGGCTGGGCTGAGGTGCGGGCCGTTGCATCATTGCAAGGCGCGAAATTCATGCGAGCTATCACCCGGGTTGAGGTAGTTCGGGAGTATGTTAAACCGCAGGAGTATTCACTGAGCGCCTTAATCGATATCATCGCAAAAGACCAGCACGTGCCGGCGGTAGTACTACGTGCAATCGTGCTGCAGGAATCCGCCGGCGGGACCCAGCTCTATAGATTCGAACCGACTAAGTATACGCAGCTCAAATCCAAGGCTAGAGTCAGCGACTCGGAGCTGCGCATGCTTGCATCAAGCCACGGCGTGGCCCAGGTTATGGGCTTCAACGCTGAGCCACGATGCGGCATACACTGGTCACAGCTTTACGACCAGGCGCTTGGGCTTGAATGCGGCGCTAAGATTTTACGAGAGAACCTCGATAGGCATAAAGAGATCAAATCCCCAGCGGCTAAGCTTCGGCTTGCTCTCAGAGATTATAACGGCTCAGGTGCTGATGCAGATGACTACAGCGTTAAGGTCATGGCGAGGGTAGGGGACTTACTGTACGCGGACCTCAGAACCCAGCTCTAGGGCTTGCAATCAACTTCTTCATACTTTTTATAGAAAGCATCTCGGGTCATCCCGAGGTGCTTTATCCACACCCCGCATAGTTTCGCTACTGTGCGCGGGTCAGGCTTTCTAACCGTGGCTTTAAGTTTACTGAGCTGTGTCTGGGAGACCCCGAGAGTCTTGGCCAACCTATATTCAGACCAATAATTCTTTCCTCGGGTGCCTTTTAAACCCATCGCAGACGCTCGCCGCCTGAGCATACCGTGCGTAATTTTGAAAATACGTGCCATACCATGGGCCTTCCAATTTGCTTGAGAATTATCCGGTTTTAGGATAGGGTCAATAGTATCCAAACGGATAGTATCGACATAGATACTATCGGTAGAGCCTTCGGGCTGGTTTAGAATTTGGTTTTATTAATCTTTACTGCAGGAGGGCGTTATGGAGTCTCAGAGCGAGAGTGTCGTTTTAAACCAAGATTTGATTCGGGAGTTACTGGACGCCCTGAAGTTGGGAGTCTCCGGATTGAAATATCTGGAAGGGGTCGGTTGTGCATTAGTCTCAGGACTGGAAGAGGTGCAGCGGATTAAGCTCGCTGCTAAGGCCGGCGCTAATCCTTTAGACATGACGCACCTGTTAGAGCAACTCGCCAAAGCTGACAAGCTGTTATCGGAGAATCTCAGAGCATGCCAGATCGAAAAGTTCGAGCTTGGTCGGCTTTGGGTGCGGGCCGACAATTCGCTGCTGCGTAGCTCCATGCTTGTGCTAAAGGACAAGCTGCAGGGCTTCCTCGAACGCTTCTACGGCGCGGGCTTCACTGTGCGTATCTCACGCGATACTCCCGGGAATTCCAAATGGGCAGCCTAGTCAAACTAGATACTGACTTCGCGTTGAAAGAGTTTTGGCGCAAAGTCTCGAACTTTCTAGCCGTCCGCTCAGTAACAACTCAAGACACCTACTGCGGCATACTCCATGAGTGGTGCACGTTTTTAAAAGGCGAATGGGGCGGAGATAACGGTGCGCGTGTGTTGCTCGGTGCCACTGATAGCGAGGCCGTGAGATACCGGAGCTGGCTCTCAACGCGGCTTGGACATAAGCCTCGAGCAGGGGGCTCAGAAAAGCTTTCAAACGCAACTATCGCAAAGAAGCTTGGCGCTTTAAGGAAATTCTACTCCGTGCTTGCCACGTGCGGACTGCGATCGTCTAATCCGTTCTCACGAGATTTAGTGCCGCCCCCGTCAGAGAACGCTGGGCGTAAACGCCCTACAGAGATGATTGAGTTCGGCTTGGTGCAGAAACTAATCGACGCGCCGGATACGACAAGCGCTAAGGGCCGGCGAGACAGAGCTCTTCTGGTTGCCCTTTTCGGCGGGGGATTGAGGCGAAGCGAAGCGGTCAAGCTCAAATTGAGAGACTTCAAAACTACCCAATCCGGAGCATCGTTCTTGGCTCTCCAAGAAACAAAGAACGGACGTGACGCCCAGCAGGCGATTCCTAATTGGGCATCCGATCTACTCAACGCATGGACGAATGAGCGGCGAGCACAAGGCGCCGCGGACGAAGATTACTTATTCCCAAACTACACTGGACGCGGCGGCCTCGTGCTAACTAAACGGGCTCTGTCCGCGAACGGTCTCTACAAAGTATTCAAGGCGTACGCTAAGCAGGTCGGCGCGGGCGATACCGCGACTCCGCATTCGGCAAGAGCCACAGCGATTACGAAGTTGTTGTCTGACGGGGTTTCTTACCGGGCAGTGCAAGACTTTTCACGTCACTCAACCGTCACCATGGTGGAACGCTACGACAAGCGCCGCACCGGCGTAGAGACTAGCGCAGCCCGAGCGCTTAAATATTGAGCGAAGATTTCAACTAAAAATATTTTTAAAAATAGTAATTTTTCTTATTGCATCGTTTTTTGAATTCATTTATACAATTCTCACGATGCCTACTTCACGAGAAGTAGAAAACTACTCCCTAAAGAAGGGCCTTTATGTTAACC
>CAZVWV010000198.1:0-3728 GCA_964631745.1 uncultured Bdellovibrionales bacterium | reverse complement strand
CAAGCAGAGAGGGCCTTATTACGCAATTAAGCTAAGTGGCATTGGGCGAGTCGCCGGCGCTACAAAATATCAGCACGATGCTAGATAATATTCGCGTTCCAATCCTCGTAGGTGTTTTGTCAGGAGGGTTTTGAGATATCGACCAGGCGCGCTCAGCGAGCATCATGTGGCGCTAATGGTTATCCCATTGATTTTATTCACCACGAAGAGCGCGAAGTTCACGAAGAAGTCACGAAGGAGGAATTAAAGAACAAATCGTTTAATGACTTTCTTCAATATCTCAACGTTAAAATTTATCCATTGCTCATAGGTCGATTAAAGCAGCCCGGGTCCAAGTTCACGGTGTACCACTAGCGCACGCCCAAGGACTCGGCCCAACGTTTCATCAAACTTCCACTTCGTGCCCCCTTCGTGTCCTCCGTGGCCTTCGTGGTGACTACTTCTTACGCATTCCCACCAATGGGATAACCACTCAATCTAGCGGCCACCAGAAATCTACCCCAGCACCTGCCGAATCTGCGAAAGCCCGTAATCGATCTCTTCGCGCGAAATCACCAGCGGAGGCGTAAACCTAATAGTTTGCTCGCGCGTGTCTTTGCAGAGAACGCCCAGAGCTTTCAATTCCTTACAGTATTTCTTGGCGACTCCGGCTTCTGGGGCGATGTCGACGCCGATCATGAGTCCACGCCCCCTCACCTCTCGCACCTTGTTGCTTTTGATCTTTCTAAGCTCTGTGACGAAATATTCGCCCAGCTCTTTGGCGTGTAGATGGGGCTTCTCTTCTTTGATGTACGCAATCACTTCGCTACCGATGGCTGCGGCGAGGGCGTTGCCGCCAAAGGTGCTGCCGTGCGTGCCAGGCGTGAATACACCCAGGACATCCTCGTTTCCGAGGACTACAGAGATAGGAATAATTCCGGCGCCCAGTGATTTTCCGAGCAAAATCAGATCGGGCACGACCTTTTCGTGATCGCAACAGAAGATCTCTCCCGTGCGGCAGAGCCCCGTTTGGATCTCGTCTGCAATCAGTAATAAATTTTCGGCGTCACAAAGCGCTCTGAGATCGGGCAAAAATCCCACGGGCGGAATTAGCACGCCGGCCTCACCTTGAATGGGCTCTACCATAACGGCTACGGTGTTTTTGTTAATTAGACCCTTTACGGAATCGATATCGCCATACTTAGCGATCTGAAACCCCGGCGTTAGCGGACCGTATCCAGCTTTAGCACCCTTGGAAGTGCTGAAACTAATCAGGGTGATGGTGCGTCCAGCAAAATTATTTTCAAAACATATAATCTCTGCGCGATCTGCTTCGACGTGTTTACGCTCATATCCCCAACGGCGCGCGGCCTTGATGGCGGTTTCCGCGGCCTCGGCCCCGGAGTTCATAGTCACTACCAGTTCTTTTTTGGCAAGCTCGGCGATATCCCGACAGAAAAGCGCCAGCTTGTCGGTGTAGAACGCCCTGCTGGTAAGGGTCAAATTATCAAGCTGCGCTTTGGCAACGTTCACAAAGCGCGGGTTGGAGTGCCCAAAATTCATGGCGCTATAGGCGGCCAGCATGTCCAGATATTTTTTGCCGTCAACGTCCCAGCACCAGGCCCCTTGGCCGCGAGTGAGCACAACATCTAGAGGCGCGTAATTTTTGGTGGAGTATCTCTCGGTAAGTTCGATGTATGACTTTGAATCCATAATACTATTATATTTGAATATGCCGTGGTTGCCCATGCGCTATTCCGGGTAGTCCCGAACGCAGCAAACTAAGTGCCGTGCTAGAATTTCGCAAATCCAGGATGTCTTGGAAAGGGCGTTACATCGCGAATGTTCTGCATTCCGGTCACATACATCAGAAAACGTTCGAAACCGAGCCCAAATCCGCTGTGGGGTGCCGACCCAAATTTTCTAAGATCGAGATACCACCAGTAATTTTTCTCGGGGAGTTTTAAGGCACGGATTCTCTCCAGCAGCACATCGTGGCGTTCTTCTCTTTGTGAACCGCCGATGACCTCTCCTAAGCGCGGCACCAGCATATCCATGGCGCGCACGGTTTTGCCGTCTTCGTTGACGCGCATATAAAAAGCTTTAATTTCTTTTGGGTAGTTAACCACAAAGAGCGGGCCCTTAATGTGCTTGTCCGTTAAATATCTTTCGTGTTCGGACTGCAGATCTATACCCCATTTGACTGGGTACTCGAACTTCTCACCGCAATTTTCCAAAATCTTAATGGCTTCTGTGTAATCTATGTGCTCAAAGGGCGAAGTCACTAAAGCGCGCAGCACCTCAAGTTGATCTTCTGCGCCCTCTTTTTTGGCATGCAAAAATGCGAGGTCCTCGGCGCAGTGTTCGAGCACATACGAAACGGTGTACTTAATAAAATCTTCAGCCAATCGCATATTGCCTTCCAAGTCACAGAAAGCAACTTCAGGTTCAATCATCCAAAATTCGGAGAGATGTCTAGTGGTGTTCGAGTTTTCGGCGCGGAAGGTGGGGCCGAAGGTGTAGACCTTTCCGAGTGACATGGCGAAGATTTCAGCTTCCAGCTGCCCGGATACCGTGAGGCCCGCTTCTTCCTTAAAAAAATCCTGGGAGTAATCGATCTTGCCCTCAACTTTAGGCGGATCTTCGAGCTTTAAAGTGGTGACCCTGAACATCTCGCCAGCACCTTCGCAATCGGCGGTACTAATTATAGGGGTATGCACGTAATAAAATCCGCGATCTTGAAAAAACCTATGCACAGCCATGGCGGCTACGGAACGGATACGAAAGACGGCGCCCAAAGTGTTAGTGCGGGGGCGGAAGTGCAGATTCTCACGCAAGAATTCCAGCGTATGTTCCTTTTTTTGCAGCGGGTAAGTTTCTGCATCGGCTTCACCAACTAAACGCAGCGCCGAAACCTTTAGCTCATAGCGCTGACCTTTGGCCGGCGAGGCGGCAACTTCCCCTTCAACCTCAAGCGCCGCGCCGGTCGCAATGCGAGCGGCCACCTCCTTGTATGAAGGTAAATTGGGGTCAAGCACAAGTTGGATGCCCTTCACGGAGCTGCCGTCCCCAAGTTCTATAAATGAGACATTCTTCGACTGCCGGTGGGTTTTCACCCAGCCTTGCAATTTGCACGGTCCCAAGGCGTTTTCAGAGCTCAAGAGTTGCTTAATCGATCTTTGTTCCATGGGAAGAATGTAGCCTTCAGCGCAAATTGCGGCAAGTTTGATTTGTTTTGCGCGCGGGCGCCGTGCCGGCGCTTAATTTATCGCCATTTACGGTAGCCTACGGGCTCGCTTTCGCAACTTAAACCGCAAAACGCCTATTCTATATTTGGGATGCGCTGCCGGTCGGCCAGAGCGATTGTTCGTCAGCAGACTACCATTCGATTCCCACTCTGGCTTGCGACCGAACGGAGTCTGACCCCTACCCGCTCGATTAGCGCTGGGAATTGGCAAAGCTCCATGGCGCCAACCGCCTCAGACAACGCCGTAAATAAGTTAAGATCGATTTTTTGGCGCTCGACGGGAGTGAGGGCCGCGCCAGGCGTGGGTTGACGACCTGCATGCTCAAATTCGGTGTGCGGTTATTGCACCGGATCCGACCCGTCTCGTGGGACTTCAAATTTGCTCATGGATTCACTACCTTAATAACTTTAGCGGTAGCTGCTCAAAAACCTCGGGTAAATTACAAACGCGGCGCAGAGCACGGATATTATGGAGCGCCGACGATTCGTCGGCCGGTGCCAC
>CAZVWV010000197.1:0-3763 GCA_964631745.1 uncultured Bdellovibrionales bacterium | reverse complement strand
TTCTTACGCATTACCACCTCTGGAACACCAGAGGGATTGGTGGTTTAACTCGAATCTTCTGTGCTTTGCAGTATCTGGCCGAGCTGGAGCTCAGCGCTCCCGGATATCGCCCCACAAGTTTACCTACTGCGTTCCCATTTTCCTCGCAGAGGAGCAGCCTTTCTCACCATCTTGCTACCGCGCAACAATTCGAGAAGGCTTCAAAAAATCGAGGTTAAAATCGGATACTTAAGTCAGTTGGCTAAGTGGCATTGGACGACTCGTCGGCCGGTGGTCATAACAGCACTGCTCGTTAGGGCGGCAGCCACCTCCCGCTCGCACTGACTGCTGCCTGTCGGCCTAACATTTAGTGCCACCCCGTGGCACCGGCCGACGAGTCGTCGGCGCTCCATAATATCCGTGCTCTGCGCCGCGTTTGTAATTTACCCGAGGTTTTTGAGCAGCTACCGGTTTTCGCTGCAACCTATCGAAAAAATTGAACTAAATATGGTGGTATGCACCAGTATACCGTATGCTAGTGCTTCGTGTAATCAACAGAGGCTAAGCACTGCTGTAAAGTCCGAAATTCTTATGCAACGATCTCATAAAGATTGTCATAAATTGAAGTGTGTATATGATTTAATCAAATATCAATGGAGCTAGACTACCATGCCAAATCCTAACGGTGCGCGTCCGTCAAATCCTAATCAAGAGCTACCGGACCCTTCCCAGATACTTGAAGAAATGATGGGGGAGACTGGAGCTAGACGAATTGCGAGAAAGAAGGAGCTCGAAACCCTCTTTGCTGAAGGAAGTTTCCTGCTAGCATCAGGCGTAGGCAGTCAGCTTTGCGCTCTGCTTGAGAGCCAGCCAAAACGTGAGCAGATCTACCTCGGTTCATTGGGGGATAAATCCCTAGTTATTTTGCCGGACCGAAAACTCGCTCTAGTGTGGTACGATCCATACGAAAGAAATGGCTCTTACGTTCACGATGTTTTGGAACAACCGAAAGATTACAAACCGATGCTGGGTCTTCCAAAGGAAACGCTTGGACACATGTTCGAGGAAGGCCATCTGCATGCCGCCGGGCTTATTGGTTGGGATCCTAGCAAGGGCTTTTGGGATGAGGGTTTGCGGCGGCTAACTTCCCAGGACGGGTATCTTAACCAGCAAATTGCGTTCGAGCTTCGATATGCTGGATTTCAACCAGTTAATCGCATTAGTGAAGGTGGAAGTGAATCAGGTTGTTTAGGAACTCTTCAAGGTGGTATTCATGTGAAGTTCCGAGATGCTAGCGAAGTGGTATTGACGGCCGAGCGATTTGCAGATCACTACTCAATTGTCACCTCCAATCCTCATCATATAGGCCGCCCACTAGGGTCAAATTATGACGCACATATACGTGCTGGTACAATAGTTTGTGATGAGATAAGCGACCCATCTCGGGGTGGAATGGCTAGCCGATTTACTGCAAGTTCCAGAAACGCGATGAAGGCCGTAGTAGGTGAGATAGTTGGAGTTAACGGTTCAAAAGTCCTGCCTAAGAATGAAAAGTGTTACTAGGTTTTATGTCGCTTGCCTTCTGCGGCAGGCTCGCGACTACCGAATATTAGCCGCTAACTGAGCCAGCCCAGCTTTGATACTTCTGCTTTTAGGTGCGCCGTACGCAAAGAGCTTCTTCTCCTTAATAGCTGAGGCATAAATAGCGCCGGCACAGTCGGCGTAAACACGAAAATAAACCGGAACGGCTGCTCGCGCTTTCCCGTTGGTAAAGCGCGAGCTAAAACGGGACTGCTCATTGGCCAGCGTGAAAGATTTGAGCGCTTTGGCCTTGGTTTGGATCGAGCTTAGCGAAAGGCGTGATTTCGATGATGACCCATAGAGGGTGGCTTGGCATGAATCTCCCCCTTGGCTTCTGGTGCTCATTCTAAAAACAGCACGCCGGGCGCCCCTGATGGAATTTAACGTAACGGAGAATCCAAGGCCAGAGACGCAGCTTCTATCCTCGTCATAACGATCCAGATGGTTGGTTATCTCCTGAAGGCTAAAATCCGAAAATCTGTTCTGGTCTGCCCTTACTAGTCCGGTCATTAATGAGGGATCTGGAGAGCTAAGGGTGTCCTCAGGATGTGTCGCGGCAAGCCCGTGTCCAATTTCATGGGCCGTAACAAGCGGCTGCAGGGCTGCTCCAACCTTTCTTGAGAGCCCGTAGCTAAAAGAGTTGTCGCGGCAGACGGGGCCAACATAGGCCAGTCCCGCGATGCCGTCATCGGAGCTCTTGGCCGTGAAGAGGTGATAAAGATCTGATTTCGAAAGCTGGTGATGCTCCTCTGAGTATTCGCGAAACTCGTCCAGGAGCTGAGAAGCGTCCGTAGCTACATAGTTACCGCTAGAGCTCGAAAACTCATGCTGGGAAACCACTACAAACGAGATTCCAAGTTGATTAAGGTAAATCGCCTCGGCCGCATTTAGCACGGTCAGAATCTGATTGGATGTCTCTGCTCCATAAGCCGAATGGTACTCAAAATCGGCATCAGTGCTTAGCTGGAGGTAACGATTCGGAGCGTATTTATAATCTTTTTGCGCCGGGGCCGGATGATATGAAGCGCTGGAGCTCATCTGAATCTCAGCGCTTAACGCCAAGCACCCCAGGCGGCTATGTTTTGATGCCATGGAGCTACGTCGATAAACCAAATGCCCGCTCTCCGTTCTTAAATATTCAATCTGATAAAGCCGTGCGCGGCGCTTTCCGATGAAGTTTAGAACTAAACGGGAATCGCTCTGCGACATAGCCGCGCGGGAGTTTCCGCTAAAAACTCGGGAATCATCATTGCGAAGCCCCTGAAACAATCGAAGATCAGGGCCGTTCCGGCGAGCTTGCATCGGCTCGCGTATGTGAAAAAGAAACTTATGAATCCCTTCAAAGGTATTCACTCGCACGGTCACAAAATTTGCGGAAGCCTTGAGGCTCAGAATGCGCGGGCGCTCGTCAGCAACCGCTCCGGTAAATACAAAAAAGAGCTGCCAAATCAGAAGCCATTGAAAACAAAACCCTCTGGGCATTACTTCTACCTATCAAACCCGACCTCAACGCTCGCTTTTTCGGGTCCCAAAGATTCACTTCTAAGTCTTGACCCAAAGAGCTGCCCACCCGAGATCAGAAAGCGCGGCTCATAGGCGCCGCTTCCGTCTGGACCATCACGAAGGGGTAGCGCGATATCGACCCTTAAAACCCGCTCCCCCGAGGATCGTGGGAAGGCGAATCTTAATCCGAAGCCGACATCGGAGTAGGTTTCATCTGAGAAGAGGGCTCCTAAAGGCCTGGTGGTGGCTCCGCCCACATCCAAGAAGAAGGCCGCGCCGAAACTAACTAGATCGAAAGCGTCATCAACCAGGTGAATTCTATCCTCTAAGTTCAGGGCGTAACGCTTGTCCCCAGTAAAGGTTCTAGCTTTGTATCCTCTAACAGCGTTATCTCCGCCTATTAGGAACTCGCGCTCCTTATCAAGCTTGTTTCCGTAGTCCATAAAGAGCGAATAGGCTAAGGTGTGGCGCCCGAGGCTAAGATTAGAAACCCGAAGATTGCCAAGCACGTTATAATATTTCAGCTCTCCCCGAAGCAGAGAATCCTCAAACTCGTTGGTGGAACGCCGTGTCGCTAGCCCAACTTCGCCGCGCACAAAGGAGGCGGCGGTAAAGCGATAGCCGTGACTTCTGTTGGCCGAAAAAAGCAACGCGTCCTCTTTCGACCCTAAGAATTCCGGCGCTACCTGCATGTTTACCG
>CAZVWV010000196.1:0-3807 GCA_964631745.1 uncultured Bdellovibrionales bacterium | reverse complement strand
CCTTTTGTGACGGTTCGCATAGCGCCTGTGGCTATCAATCGAAAGTTAGCGCGGTGGAACTTCCGCCGATGAAGAAGTAGGTTTAATCCTTGACCCTTCCGCGATGCTGTTTCTTCTCGGAACGTTTACGCTTATCGCCTAAGATCTTTTCTTTGGCGCGTTTAGAACGTTTGCGCTTTTGCCTTTTGATCTTTTGAATGGCCTGTTGTTTGCGGCTCTCGGCCCCCAGGATTCGTTCTTCAAGTTTTAGGCAAAGTTCGCGTCGTGCCAAAAATCTATTCAGCGCCTGTGAGCGGCCGCGTTGGCATTTTACTTCGATGCCGGTGGGGATATGGCGCAGGTAAACGCAAGAGGAGGTCTTATTGATCTTTTGGCCGCCCGGGCCGCTGCCTTTAATGAATTGCTCGATTAGATCGCGCTCATAAATCGCCAACCGTTCCATAAACGAAAGTAGCGCGGTTTCTTGGGTCAGGCTGACTCCAAATTTACTCATAATCAATAATATAGCAGGCAAATGGTGTCTGCGCGATTCCGAAAACCGTTCAGGGGGTAATTAAGCGTGGTTAGATCAGTTGGTTACAATGCGTTAATTGTGCCACTTCGGATGGAAAACCCTGATCGGGTTTACTGTTTCTCTGAACGGCTTGTAGTTTCCACCCCCGATTTGAGTACAAATCGGCCCCTTAATAGGGGCTGTATTTGGGTTATCGAGTAGCGGGCCCGGATTAAAGGAGGTTGGTGGTTTTAGTCGTTCTCTTTGCTAGAATCTAATCCCTCGGCATAGTGACTCTTTGCCAAGGCGATCTCGGATTCGATCTCTACCAATCCACTTTCAAGATTCTCAATTAATAGCGGTACCGTGTCGCATAGTTTGGCAAGTGGCAGGACATGCGTGCTGCCAGCATTTCTAACCGCTCCATCTTGAAATATGAGATTTCCCTTCAAAAGTTGGAAGGCCGAGCGAATGTCACGATATGTCGCTCTTAATAGGTGTTCTTTCACCAGCACTAATTTTTCAGAGAGGGTGCGTTCGATCTGTCTTAAGATGAAGTAGGTGGATATTTTAGTATTGGTTACGCAGTGAAAGTATCTGCTGGTTCTATTATCGAGCTCGCCGATATAGCGATCTAGATAATCTCGTAGGCCTTGTAGCTCATCTAGCGGTTTACTGAGAGCCTTGGCGAAGGCCTTTGTGGCCTTTCGGCGCCCTATCAAGGCATTTACGAACCATAGCAAAATCACGCCTAAACAGAGCAACGGCACTACCAACGCGCGAGCAGGGGGATCATACTGGGGCCTCAATAACAAGTGAACGACGGAGATAAATGCCATGACAATTGGCACGGTCAGAAAACGGAACCGGTTTACCCTGAGATCTGGCAGACGCTGTCCGTCAAGCCTGGCTACTGCCGATTGATCGATCTTGGGCGAATCGAGCTCAAAGTTGCCTGCGAGAATTTCGTAGATACGTTCCCGTTTTCGAAGTTTCTGGTCCATAACAAGCCTCTATAGTTAAAGTCTGGGTGAGGTCTTCGCTTGCTTCAGGGTAAATCTAGCTTGCGGCCAGACGCTCTGGCGCGGCATCATAAGCATATGAAATACCTTGGTTTTACTCGTTTTCTAGTTTTGGGAATTTTGGCGCTTAGCGGCTGTAACTCTGGTCGCACGATTACAAAGGAGGCGCTGAGCTTGCATGCACGCGGCGAGACCGATAAGGCAGAAGCTATGTACATGGAAGTGCTGCGGCGTGAGCCTCGTAACCCGGTCGTGCTTACAAATCTCGGGAGCCTTAGCCAACAAAGGGGCGATTTACGCGGTGCGGAGGCATATTATCAGAAGGCTCTAAGGATCAATCCGAAGGAGAAGATTGCGTTAAACAATCTAGGTCAGCTCTATCTGGGAACTAATCGCGCTCGCTCTGCGATTTCCATTTATCAAAAATTGATTCTGCTCGATCCTAAGAACGCCATTTATAGGTTTAGGTTGGCAGAGCTTCTTAGCAAGGTTGGTCAGAACAAACAGGCAGACCAAATTTATCGAAGCGCACTGAAGCTTAATCCGGAGGAGAAAGATGCTTGGCTGTATGTTGGGCTTTCGTCTGCCAAGCAAGGGAACTTGGATCGAGCTGTCGAATATTTTACTAAATATATAGGCCTGGCACCCGAGTCGGGGTTGGCGCATTTTTACCGGGGCGTGGTCTTGATTGATAAGAAGAACTATGCGGCTGCCAGAAGGGACCTGGAAACTGCCGTGCAGTTAGACCCGGCGATCTCCGAGGCCCACAATCAGCTCGGAAATCTACTATTGAAGATGGGCGACCTCAAGGCGGCCACACAAGAGTGGCAGAAAGCGACCGATAACGATGCAACCCCCGCTAGGCTTGGATCAACATCACGCTTGTTTCATTCCGGAGAGGTGCGTGCATCGGCGCGCGAGAGTTTTGATATTATTGTGGGACCGGTATCTGAGAGCTCTGATTCAAATATTGCGCAAGGATTAAAGTTGCTCGAGCAGCGAGAGTTTGGGAAGGCCGAGGAGAGCTTTCGGAAAGCTACCCGCGGAGAGTCAGGCAACGCGCGGGCCTTCATCAATATGGGTTACGCCCAGGCCATGCAAGGTAAACTTGATGATGCTATCTCGTCGTGGCTCACTGGTACCTCGTTAGATTCGAGAGCCTCGTTAGCATATAGAAATTGCGGCTTAGCTTATGAACAGCTTGGGAAACTGGACCAAGCTGCCGGACAGTATCTAACTCTCACAAGGCTTTCACCAAATTTGCCCGAAGGACATTTGGGGTTGGCGCGAATCAAATTTCGCGCGGGCAGATTGCGGGACTCCGAATCTGAGGCCTCAACTGCCTTGGGTCTGGATAGCAAATCCGATGAGGCGCTAAATCTTTTGGGCGCCATAGCGCTCGCAAAGCAGGACTATAAGACAGCATCGTCACGCTTTAACGATGCAAGGCGACTTAATCCAAGCGCGCTAGACTATCTTTATAATTTAGGGCTTTCCTTGCTTTATCAAGAGAAGTGGGCGGAAGCTGAGGCGACCTATGTAGAACTCACGCGGCTTAGACCGAAAGATTACGCTGCCCTAATCAATTTGGGTTATGCGCAGGCCAAGGCTGGCAAGATTGAAGCCGCAACTAAAACTAATCAGCAGGCGCTTCAACTTTCAGCGGGAGCAGCTGAAGCTAACAATAATCTGGGTGTTTTGAGTTTTAATGCTGGAGATCTCAGTCAAGCCACGGGCTACTTCTCTGCCGCGCTTAGCGCAGATCCAATACGAATTGAGGCCTTAAATAATTTAGCAGCCTCGCAGGTTGCTCAAGGCAAGATTGAAGAGGCGCAAGTTTTGTATTCGAGGGCGATCAAAGCCAATCCACTTGATCGCGAAGCCAGGAGTAATCTGGCGGCGCTACTTTTGCGCGAGGGGGCAGCGGACGAAGCTCTGGAGCATCTAAAAGTCGTCGCTACTTTAGAGCCTGACGATCCGGAGACCAATTTTAATTTGGGGTTATCTCATCACATTCTCGGGCAAAAGTCTGAGGCGCTGGCTTATTATCAGAAGTTTCTTGAGCTGACTAAGGGGAAGCCCGAATGGGAAGCGATGCGTATTAAAGCTGAACAGGCGCAGCTCAAAATTGGTTATAAATCTGTGCGGCAGCCTGAATAGGCGGAGTGTCACTTCGAGGTGCGAGCTTGGGAACTATGTAATTGCTCATAAACTCAGGGTAGTTTCTTGCTCCGTGTACCTCCGTGACCTCAGTGGTAAAAACTTCTGAATAATTTCACCACTGAGGTCGCG
>CAZVWV010000195.1:0-3808 GCA_964631745.1 uncultured Bdellovibrionales bacterium | reverse complement strand
TTACTGGACCGTGCGCGAGTTACGAGCAAACGACGCTTAACTTAATGGCCGTGGGAGCCACCCCACTTTTACTTTTCTTTTCTTGGTTAAATTTGATCTCAAGAGTACCTAATAGTTGTTTTGGGATCGAACAAGTAGTGGAGAACTAGGGTGGCTCCAGTCGAAGATGCTACTCAAAAAAGTGGAATGTTACCCACGCCTGACACAATCATGTCCGCGTTGGCCACGCTTCCAGCAGGAAGTGGTGCAACCGGCGAACTCATTAGTAGTGCGCCGCGAGTAGTGGAAAGCAAGTGTATATGGAAAATCGCTCGCAATGGCGCGTACGAACTCTACCAATGAGAAGTTCTATAAATATCTCTATTTGGGCGCTTCCCGCGAGGATCAAGTAGGAGTCCGGTCCTTCTCTATAAGCTCAGAGTGCCAAACTGATTCAACCGCTTTCTCGTTTAACCCTCGTGGGTTAACTCGTATTTTTTTGTGCTTTGCAGTACCCGGCCGAGTCGACGGCGCTCCACAATATTCGTAATTTGGCAGGTAGTTTTTGAGAAGATACGATTAGACCTGGGTCGTCATTTTCAATATTATTTTCTTGGATGTTATGGCACTCGAAACACACTCGTCCTCATAACGTTTTCCAGAATATTATCTTATTTAATAAGTCACCATGAGTCAGTTTCACCAACCAAGAAATTTACCTGAACTTAAGCCTGTGCGAGACTATACTGAGATGGGAATAGCGCGGGCAGTTGAGCATGCAAAAGAACATCCCGTTCAGGTCGGGCGCCAGGTCGGAGTCATAGACGAAGATACGGTTGGCTTGCTTGTCGCGGTGCAGAGCGACATCGCATTAATAGTTTATAGTGAAGAGCCTGATGCGGAACGGCTTGAAAGACCCTTATGCAGGGTATTCGATGTTCAATTAGCCTATCAATTTGCACTGGCGGCGCAAGCGGAAGACATGGATCTTTTCGATTGCCGCAGAAACTGACTTCGCAGAGCAACATAACAACCGCGTAGGTTTGACGCGGGCCCGCTCAATCATTTTTTCCTTCGTTAAATTCGAAATCCGATTACAATTAAACTATGAGCAGATCATGACGGGTCCGGTTAGCTTTGCTTCACTCCCAAGGAAAGGAGGTGAAAGCGATGAAACTACCGAAAATGGCCCTTTTGGCGTTACTGGCAGGGATGTTTGGTTGCGGGCAAGAGAAATCTGGCTCCGTAACCACTCCGACTCTTTGCAGTATTCCTGCACCGGTGTATCCGAGCGACGCACGTGAAGCTGGATATAGCGGGGATGTTGTGGTGTCTGCGCTCGTTGGGAAGGACGGTACGGTCTCTGAGGCGATGGTGAGGTCGTCCAGCGGCTACGAATCTCTTGACGAGGCAGCACTGCAGGCTGCAAAGGCCGCCACTTTTAAGCCTGCAAAACAGGCTGGAATGGAAGTGGCGGTGTGGGTCTCGATTCCGATGCGCTTCAGAGTCTGAAAAAGCTGAAGAGATGACTGGGAAGTTAACGCTAACATGACCCCAAGTGATTCTCGCTCAAAGGGGTTGGGGTTATGTTCCCGGGTTGGCTAAGGCGTATTTGCGCTCAAAGCTGACTTGCGGTTAAGGTCCTCTGGCTGGGTGGGAGCCATCGTGTTTAAAGGTTAATGCCGACACGGAAATCTCACCATATTCAGACTTCCATGAAGTTAGTATCGCCGAAACCCATCGCTTCAGTGCCTACTTCGGAAATTTTTTAGCCCACCAAGCTGGTAAATGTTTGGGTGCTGGTTTTTTTTAAGCGGCGAGGGAATTATAAGTTAGATTTAGCGATATATTTAACTTATCAAGTAACCTGAATATACCAAGATCCAAATGATGTATTTACACCGTTTTTTCCGGATGTGGTTACGTTACTGCGCCGCCGTGAAAAAGGCGGCTCGGCACATCAAGGCGCCAGGTTGGAAATACATTAGCGTAATCAGTGTGTTATGCTTCGGCCAACCAACTCCAATATGGGAAGTACGGCAGCACATTTGGAGCGGTATCTAAGCCTGCCAGGAGCTGTACCAGGAAGCTTCAAACTCAAGAAATAACCAATTTGGTTCGATATTCCTTATGACAAACAAGCACTTAGCATGGAATGTAAATTGGCGGCGGTTTGAGTAAGTTGCATGGCACGTAGTTGGTGCAAGGAAATATTATGGCAGAATTAGACTCTGTCGACCCGGAATTTAAAATTTTGGTTGTCGATGACGTCACTAGCGCTAGGCGTATTGTGATAAAGCTCTTGGAAAAGATGGGCTTTGCTAAATTTCTTGAGGCCAAGAATGGCACGGAAGCGCTAGGGCTTCTCAAGAGCTCCGCGCCCAATCTTGTTGTCTCTGATTGGGATATGCCCGATATGCAGGGCATGGAACTGCTTGACGCCATGCGCGCCGATACTAATTTAGCGCAGATTCCCTTTATCATGATCACATCCAAGTCCACCAAAGAACTCGTCATGGATGCCCATGAGCACGGCGTTTCGGATTTTATTACTAAGCCATTTGGCTACGAGACTTTGGTGAAGAAGGTTCAAGGTGTGTTAAAGAAGGCCACGCCCGCCCCATGAAACTCAGAGCCAAAACCCTGACGCTCCTGCTCGTCTGCTTCGCGGCGCTCATAATTTCTTTACAGATTTCATTTTCCGAGATCGTGATGCGCGGATTCTTAAAGCTTGAGGCCGACGATATCCAGACGGATTTGGAGCGCGCCGAAAGAGTCCTCTCTGACGAATTTAATCATCAAAGTAGCAAGTCCGCTGATTGGGCGGAGTGGGATGACACTTATGAGTTCATGAAGCATCAGGATGATGAGTATGTCAAATCCAATTTAGCCGGAAGCGCCGTTGATCATCTGGGCATAGATTTTATCTTATACTTCAGCAACGCTGGCAAGCTTGTCTTGGGGAAGGAGCGTGGAGCTGACGGATCGGATAGCGACATTTCAAACCCAAACTTTTCGAAGCTACCCGCGCTTTTTCCTGAGATATTGAGCCCAATATCGAATCTCACTCCAATTAGCGCTGGGGTGATGTTGGACGATAAATTTGTGATGCTCTCGACCCGAGCGATAGTTAAAACTGACGGCAGTGGTTCCCCGCATGGTATCTTGGTTTTTGGCCGGTATTTCGATGATGCGCTAGTAAAAACCTTATCGGACCAGTCCCAACTCAATCTCTCTCTAATTTCTGCGGCCGGCGTCGAACACGTGGAGAACTTGTCTGCTGATAAGCACTCGGAACTTGAGAGCGCTGGCCGGCTTGTCGTGATTCGAAGTGAAAACTTAGCCAGCGCTTATTCTCTCATTAAGGATATACGCAGTCGACCGGCGTTGGTGCTTAAAGTAGTAATCCCTAGAACTATCTATCAGCAAGGGATACATACCGAGCAGTCGGTTATTAGTACACTGGTTTTGGGAGGAGTTGTCTTTGCCTTTCTTACGCTCCTCGCGCTTGAGCGTTCCATCTTGCGCAAGATATCGAAGATAATGTCGCAAGTGAAATCCATAGGTGAGACAAGAAGCTTCGGTGCCAGGCTCGACGCGGTTGGAAAAGATGAGCTTGCCGAACTCTCACGGGAGATGAATCGCACCTTGGCTGAACTAGAGGGCACCCATCGATCGCTTGAGTACGCTAAAAAGGATGCAGATTCTGCCAATCGCGCCAAATCTATGTTCGTGGCCAATATTAGCCACGAATTGCGAACGCCGATCAACGGTATCTTGGGGATGACGCAAGTCATGTTGAATGTCGAAAAGTCAGAAAATCGGCGTC
>CAZVWV010000194.1:0-3864 GCA_964631745.1 uncultured Bdellovibrionales bacterium | reverse complement strand
GGTGGCGCGGGTGCTTCGAGGGGCACACTTCGCCCCGCCTTGAACTGGTGGTCGTGTTACTGCAAAACTTCTCTCAGAGACCATGCGCAGATTTAACTCCTTTAAAGCAATCTCTTGCAACGAGCTGAATGCATTGAAACTATTCTCTCTTTCTCTCACGAACAACGCCGAGATGGTTTGCCCCGCCTCGCAGCATCTCAGAGCTTTTGCGTCGAGGTGATGGATTCTGATCCCATGCTACTTTCGCCCACTACTATCGCATAGCCTATGTAATATGCTAAACGGCCCTTTAAAAAGCGTTGTGGAAGTCCGCTTAACGGATGGACCCATTAGTTCTGTGGCTCCGACTGGCCCATATGAAGGCTCTATATCCTGCCGTCCAGTATCAGATTCGCGGCCAAAGTCGATTGCCTTCGATGTTGCAATTGAAGACAACCCTCGATGCCCGACCCGCAGGACTCAACTGAGCCCTGCCTCCTAAGTTGCTTTGCAGGCAGCGCTACGAGATGAGATGACCCATGGGCCAGAAAGTGTTTCATACTGGCTGCGGCAGCTTGCCCAAACCGGATTGCAGGGACCATTAGTGCAAGAACTTTTAGAGTACAAGGAAGTCGTGGCAAACAATGAGCGTTTCCTTCAGGCGTCGGTAGATAGAAATTTGCAACATGGCTCATACCAAATATTGATAAAGTTGTCGGAGGCCGAGACTCGTTTAGCCGTCACCAGTCTTATATGCCGACTGCGCGACCACTCCTCTTATTTCCAGCAAGTGGATGAGTTCGGCATTCCTGATCGTATCTTGACCTATCTGGAGTCAGGGTCTCTCGGAGATGGGATTCGTAGGGAGTTTCCGGAATGGGACGAAAAGGCGAAACAACCGGGGGGCGGCTACTCTGCTTGGCATAATCAGGTTATCATACGGTCCATACGACTCGATTCTCACGATGTTTGGGCCCAGCTTCTTAAGGATGGCTCGTTGCCGATACAGATAGGGCCACTAGTTATCCACGAAATAACGCACGCCTATCACTTTAGGGCAGAGCCATGGCACAGAAAATTCATTCTGCCAGCGTTGCTTGCAACACCGATGGCGCTTCTTGGTTACAGTGCGCTGGCAACATTATCGCAGAGCCTAGCACCCAATAATTCTTTACCTAACATAGCTGGCATACACCTTCCGAATCAACTCGTCGTGCCATTCCTATTTGCGTGTGGATTGTACGCCCACGAAAGCATCGTGCGTTCCTTGGGTCCAGTTACTCGGGGTAGGAAGGTTGATCGCTTCATGACTGAAATTTTCGCTCGCGTGATAACCCTAAACCATCCTTGCATGGATAGTCACATGTCCCAAATCACCGCGGCCGGGGAAGTCACAGCGCCTCCATATAGGGATTCCACAGACCGCATAGACACTGCGCTTCGCACCTACCACGAACTGCGAGCGCTGCGACTGGGGCGAGGAGTAAAGAAAGCGGAAGTTAGCATGCAGTAGAGATAAGACCGCCATACCGGATATTGAGTCAACTACTGCGTAGTGGCTCGGCGAATAACAGCGCTGATTCGTGCTAGGTCTGCCTGAACCTGGCCGGAGTGCGGTTGTGTGCGTTTCGACTGATGATACCAGCCCACTGCCAAGCAGAGCTCATAGAAGTGAATGTCCTTTACCGAGATTTGGTGCCTACCTATCTGATTGTAGGACTCTAAAAGAAGTTGAAGACCACTTGCGAGTCCGAAGGGCTTCTTTACTCCACGCGTGACAATGGCCAAATCCCAGGCCGGATCGGCCAAGCATGCATACTCCCAATCAATCACCGTTGCTTCATTCCTAAGTGAGAGCAAAATATTCTGTCCCAGTAAATCACCGTGAATCAGAGTTGAGCTAGCCGGAAGTGGAATGTTTTCAGCTGCCCACTGAAACGCATCACGAATTTCAGACTCGCTCGAATCATCTTGGAAGGTCTTACTAAGCTTAGCCTTTGCAAAATCTCGCCTTGTTTCAAATGTAGGTTGCAACTTTCGAAAGACGTGCGTTGACACACCATGAATGGCGGACGCGATCGTAGCAATTAACTCCCACGGCTTTGCTATTGATTGCCTTCCACGGAGCAAATCAAGTCTTATTCCGTCAACAAAGTCTCGCACCACAACGATTCTGCCTGCCTCAGGGACAAGTCTGACCACTCGCGGAATTTTGAAAGGCAGAGTCAAGGAACTAAGCTGTTTGTTAATCAGTGCTTCACGCCGAGAACGCTCATCCGTTTTCGGGTCGGAATCTGATTTAGGCAGTAACGCAACGTAAGGTCCAGAAAGTCTTGAATCTCCAGGAAAGTCAATCCAAGCGGAAAAGGCGTCTCGTGATTGTCCCGCGCCAACCCACCGCACACGTCCGATAACAAACTCACCATGTTCTTTAAAGGCCCGATAGAAAGCGCGTTTGGCTCGTGCCCAGCCTGCTTGCGGGTTGTCTCTTTCTTCGCTTTCTCTCAGTTCTTCAATTGTCGGGCCAATAGGAGCGCCCCCGGCCGTTTCGTCTACCGCGAAAATTAGTTGCCCGCCGAAGTCGACGACCTCGTCAAATTCTGTCCAATCGGTTTCATCAATTGTCTCGCCGACTGCCGGTCGTATTGATTTACCCATGTAGCACTTACACTGTAATATATTTGGAAATGAGATTTTCGGTAGCAGACCTCGGTTCATTCCCAGTCCATCGTTTTGCGGCCGCAACATTCATCTCAGAGACCTTGCGCAGATTAAAACCCTTTAAAGCAGGCCCGCACAAGGAGCTGAATGTATTATTTAAACCCTTCAAGAGTGACGCCTAAACATTAGGTGCCCATGGCCGCTACCGGCCAGAGGCAGAGTCCGCTGGAGAGCTATTACCTTCCCAGCCTAGTACTCTCGCAGAGACCTTGCGCAGATTCAACATTCCTGAAGGCCCCCCACCCAGTGGGCTGAATACATTGCACATTAAAATTGCGAAAACCGTCCCACGCTAAAATCTATTTCGAAAGGAAACTTTTTTAATCAGATCGCAGATTGGATAGATATGAAGTACGTATATATTTTAAGAAGTATGAGTCGGCTAGATCAACGGTATTTTGGCATCACTTCAGATCTGCGTCGGTGGCTTGAGTATCATAACGGTGGGCGGTGTGGGGGTGGCTGGAGTTATGGTAGCCCCACTTCGCCCCGCCTTGGACTGGTGGTCGTTAGACGTTGCTCCCGCTTGGGCGGGGCGAAGTGGGGACGTGGAAGAAACCAAATCGAACCAAGATGCGGGGTGAAGCGAGCCATGGCGAGCGAGAGGGGCGGCAGCCCCTGGGCTCGAATGCCGAATGGGAAAATTGGAGGTGGCGGGAATCGAACCCGCGTCCGAGAAACCTTAACTGATGCCTTCTACGCGCTTAGTGGTCACTTTTATCTTACCTAACGAGCTCTAGTCCACTCGATCAAGCTAGGCCAGCTTCGAAGCTTTCTTATCTCCAGGGTCGAAGCGGCATCTGGAGACCAGCTCACTAAATTTAGGCTCTTAGGAGGCCGTGAGCACTCCCCTTAAGAACCGACCCAAAGCCGAAGCAGTGAGTCTTGATAGTCCCGGTTAGGCAGCTAATGCCATTTCCGGAGCTACTGCATAGTCATTACTATTTGCATTTATTTTTCTCCGCTTTTTAAAGAGGCCTGCGGACCCTCTGCGTGCTTACATCAATCTCTGTGAATCCCGTCGAAACCTGGACACCCCCATTAATATCTATACATATCCGCGGGCCTCTTTCGTGCCAACATCGTTAGATGTTGGACCAACAAACGTCCCAACATCGTTAGATGTTGGACCAACAAACGTCCCAACATCGTTAGATGTTGGAC
>CAZVWV010000193.1:0-3915 GCA_964631745.1 uncultured Bdellovibrionales bacterium | reverse complement strand
TTTTTCGAAGCCTTCTCGAATTGTTGCGCGGTAGCAAGATGGTGAGAAAGGCTGCTCCGCTGCGAAGAAAATGGGAACGCGGTAGGTAAACTTGTGGGGCGATATCCGGGAGCGCTGAGCTCCAACCAAAACTACGTGGCACAACGCTTCGCGCCTTTGGCATCGGAGCGCCGACGACTCGTCGGCCGGTGGTCATAACGGCAGTGCTCGTTAGGGCGACAGCCACCACCCGATCGCCCCTATTGCTGCCTGTCGGCCTAACATGCAGTGCCACTATACACACCGGCCGACGAGTCGTCGGCGCTACATAATAGAAGCGCAAAAAAAGCGCTCTGATGCAAATGCATCAGAGCGCCGGAAATGTTGTTGACAAAGTTGCTTAGAAATATGCCGTTAGCTGCAAACACCACTTATTGGTATCAATATCGTTTGAGCCGTTATCCTGATTGATATGCTCAAAGCCCAACTGAGCTTTTAGGTTATGTTTCCAGAGGTAATAATTCAGCCCTGCTTGCACATGGTTAACTTTGTCGTAACCCGCGCACATCCCGCTAGCTTTTCCATCATCGCAATCAAGCAATGAATACATGGCGGCGATTTCTAGTACCTTGGGGTCGACGAAATAACCGAGCTGCACATAAAAGCCCTGTGGAGTGATGTCGTCATCGCCTTCCACGCTGACGGTCCTCACATAGTACTCAGCATTCATGCTCCAGCCCTGGCCCTTAAAACTTGCGTCCACACTGATAGTATCTTGATCAAGGTCGCCAGTGGCTGTGTCACCACGAGAAGCCGCGTAGGCCGCTCCGAAAACAAGCGCTGGGGAATCACTCCAATCCAAGTCCCCTTCCGTCTTACTATCCATCTTGCCCATGGCGTTCCACGACAGATTGACGATGCCGGTGTGCTTGGTGTCCACGCCAGGCTGGTTGATGGCTTCGCCAACGCTCTCGCCGTTAAAAATCCCAGCCGAAACATTTAAAGCACCATCCATGATTGCGGCATCAGCGCGAGCGCCTTGCTCACGTCCTAAACTAAAGTAATCCGAAGCCTTTGAGCGATTAATCATCTGAAGGGATTGATCTTCAGTGTTATACTGCCTGGATATCCCGGTCTTGAATTGCCCCATGCGGATGCTGACATCTTGGATCGGTTTCCATCCGATGATTGCGTCCACTAAGCGTGGAGTATGCTCGCCGCCTTCATCCGTGTCGGCGATAAAATCAGGCGCGAGTTTGTAGTAAAACTCATTGTTAAGCGCCGTGCCCGAAACAATAATGCGCGCCTTATAAATGTCGAAGCTAGAAGTGTTTTTTGCGCCCGCATCCTCGTCGGCATCGGTGTACGTATACCGATTCTGCATGAAAGTATTAATCTGCGTGCTAAAGCCTTGATCCGGAAACTCGATGCGAGTCCCGCCGTTCCAATAGATCTTTGGACCAGCCGCGCTGGCCGCGCCAGCTTCTGCTTTTGTAATGACCCCTTTTTCAACTAAGAGATCGTCAAGAGTTTTGGCCTGCAATACGCAAGGCAAAACAAAAAGTCCCGCAACAATAATAAGCTTTCGCATCATTCCTACGCCTCCAAAACAATTTATTCAAAAGTTCCGATGCCAGCCCGCGCTGGCAACACAAAGATAACACTGACTGAATCGCACCCTCATTGGCTTCTGTCAAACCAAATATGTGCTAAATAGGTTAGGATTTGATTAGTGTACTAAGTCCTCTACCTGCGCGGCCAATTTCCTAAACGCCAACGCTCGATGGGTAGCTATGTCAAACCCGCTATCCTTAAGCTCGGCCAGTGTTCTATCCGTGCCAGTCACAATCAGGAGCGGATCGTAGCCAAAGCCACCTTGGCCACGCTCTTCGGTAGCAATCTTACACTCTAGAACGCCCTCGAAGCACCGTTCTAAAATCGCGCTCACTTTAAAGCACAACACGCATCGCATTCGAGCACTACGAGTTGAACTGTTTGCGAGCTCAAGCAAGAGTTTGTCCTTGTTCGTACGCGCAGTCGCGCCCGAGCCCGCGTAGCGCGCGCTTATAATCCCGGGACCCCAGCCTAAAGCCTCGACTTCAAGTCCGGAATCGTCTCCGACGCACGGCATGCCGCACCAATCAAAACACGCCCGCGCCTTTATTTTGGCGTTCTCAAAATAGCTTACTTCACCTTCCTCAGGTTCTCTATATTCGGGCAGCTCACGATGCATGGCGCGCACGTCATTAATTGACAACAGCTGAATTCCAAACGGCGCACAAATTTCTCGGGCCTCTTTAAGTTTGCCTAAATTATTTGTTGCAAAAACTATTTTTTTATCTAATTTATTTTCTAAGGTCATGCCGATCTACCCTCCACAACATAATCACTGCCACCAAAGCGATCGAGCCCCATACAATCGGTTGAGAAATTAAGTAGTACCTTCTTCCAACGCCCTCGGCAAATTTGGCGTATGGCGCTTCCAAAGTCAAAAACAAACTTAACTTATGGGCCAGAATCCAGCCGGCATGCAACCCGATACAGTGATACAACTTACCTTTGCGCAAATACACCGCTCCAAGAGTCATCCCGATTAAAAACATGCCAAACAATGCCGGAGCTGCGTCCAACGGAAAAGCCCGCCTCAGCACAAGTAAAAAATAAGTGACCCCCTGAGTGAAATCCCCCGGCACAAAGACAAAGCCCCTCTCTGCCGAGAAAAAGTGCAGGACAGCGTAAAGAAGGCTTACTGAGATTAAGGCATAGCCGGTAGAAATCACCTCAGAGACCTTGCGCAGCAGCACCCCTCTAAAAAAAATCTCCTCAGCCGCGCCGATTAAAAGCGCGCGAGGAAGCGTCACAATGCACTTTCGTAAGACTTCGCTGGCTGTGCGCTCAGCTGCAACCAGATTACCGAGGTCCTCTATCAGCGGCAGGAGCAGCAAAGACATTCCAAAGGTAAGCAGCATGGTCCAGCTAATTTGCCCCGCGGCCAGGCGCGGCGAAAGCCGCAGAGATTCCCGCGTCAGCAAAAGTCTGAGGCTCTCTCTCTGGTGCCAAATCGCAAGCATAGCTCCAAGCGCGCAACACCGGTCAAACACGCGCGAGAAGGGCCAGAGTGGCGGATTTAGCAATAAATAAAACCCCTCATAAACCAGCGGAGTAAGGCAGATCGCAAAAAAAGGCGGAAAAATTAATAAAATAGCGAGTGTTTTGAAAGTGCGCATATGGTTATATTGGAGCATAGCTTTTGATTGAGATGGAGTCATATGTATTTTTGGGACGTGGACGGCTTTAAACACCTAATTATATCCGCCGCTCTGGGAGCGCTTATAGGACTAGAGCGTGACCTTTCGGGCAAGGACCCAAGTCTTAGAACTTTTGCCTTAATCTGCATGGGCAGCTGCCTATTCTCGTTAATGTCAAAATACATTGCGGGAACAGTCAGCGCCTACGCCGACCCCGGCCGCATAGCCGCCCAAATTTTACCAGGCATCGGATTTCTGGGCGCTGGCGTAATCTTTCGCGGCTCCCGCGGCATATCCGGAATCACCACCGCCACACTAATGTGGGCCACCGCCGCCATAGGCATGGCCGTCGGTTTTGACCGCATCGATCTGGGCGTATCGGCAACATTTACGGCAATTCTCGTGACACTCGCCTTACGTCTGGTGCACAAGTTGCTCTGGTTCTTCCGCAATAAGAAAGTTGCCAATGCGGTTGATACTAGTGATTCTTAGGGAATTGCGTATCTGCTCAAAAAAACGGGCAAAGGTCGAGACCTGCTCGGGGCAAGAATATTATGGAGCGCAGGCGATTCGCCTGCCGGTGCCGAGAAGTTGCACTGAATCTTAGGCCGATAGGCAGCACCAAGTGCGAGCAGGTGCTGGCTTCGCCCTAAACTGTAGTGCCACTATGAACATCGGCGGACGAGTC
>CAZVWV010000192.1:0-3955 GCA_964631745.1 uncultured Bdellovibrionales bacterium | reverse complement strand
ATCTTCAGCCATCTCCGCCACCTCGCTACGATTCAACTGCTCTTTCTAGGTTAAATCGCTTTTTCTAACTACTGCTCAGATCTCAGGATAGAGGCTTTGCTAGAATATTGTTATATCTGCCGCAAGGACCACTATCTCATATTCGGTATCCGTTCACGGGGGTATAACGATTGCAAACCGCCAACAGATCTTTACAGCCCCTATTAAGGGGCAGATTTGCGGCAGCAAATCGGGGTGGAGATAAGTATCCGTTCAGAAAAACAGAAACCCGATCAGGGTTTTCCATCCGAATTGGCAGAATTATCGATTCGTAACCAGCTAATCTAACCCGACTTAATTACCCCCTGAACGGATACCATATTCGCGTATCTAAACCAAAAATTAAGAATCCAGCCTTGGTTAGCGGCATCAGAACATTTCTGATGTGTTTAGCGTGTTTGTTGGTCGTTTAACGTGAGCAAAATCGATCAAGCGTTGCCAAATAAATGTTGGAGCCATAAATGTCACTACTTCTTAACTATGCACGAGCCAACAAGTTAAATATTCGCGTTGCGGACCTTGGAGCTGGCATGCATTGGGGCGATACAGTCGATGGCTCCTATCGTCCGCTGTACGATGCGGGCGTTTGCACGCCAATTCTATTTGAACCTCTTCGAGATTCTGCCGCTAAGCTTAGAGACTTCTTTAGGGGCAAAGTTGAGGTAATCGACAAGGCAGTCGGCGATGGGCATGATTGGAATTTTTATGAAACAAATAGTCCAGCAGCCTCGGGCTGTTTCCTGCCAAACTGCCAACTAGTAAATGAGTTAAACTGGTTCGATGAGCCCTTACAGATCATACAAACACACAGGCTAAAGACAGTTACTCTCGATGAAATATTTGGTAATAGCCCAATCGACTTCTTGAAAATGGATATTCAAGGATTAGAAAAGATTGTAATTGATTCATCTCCTCTGACTCTGTCACGACTTTGCGTTGTGCATTCAGAAGTTGATTTTCTAGAGCTTTATAAAGGACAACCCTTATTTGGTGACATCGTTCAGTCTCTTGCGGCACAAGGGTTTACCTTTCATACCTTTGTAAGTTTACAAACCGGCACGCTTCATCCCTTTAGGAATAGATCTCCAATAGAGCACCACTTCCACAAAAGAAAATTTTGGCCAAAGCAAGCCATATGTGCTTTAGGAGTCTTCGTAAGAACCAATTTTGAATCGTTTAATGGTAGCAGTGATGATTTTATTAAAGCTGCACTCATAATGGATGAGGTTTACCAATCCTACGATATGGCATACCGCTTGTTGAAGCAACGCGACATCAAATATGGTGGAATGCTTGCGGCAGAATATCTTCAGTGGGTAAAGAGTATGCCTGAAGCGAATCAAAACGGGTGGGAAATCCTCCCTGACGTCCCACGCACTTAGAAGCGGTGCTAAAGGTAGTGTTAGCGCCGAGTTGAAGCACCAGTTAGCGCCGGCGAGAAAGCGCGGCTTTTTCAAAAGTGCCTTTTAGGAACATAAGGCTGAATTCTTGATTGTTGCGTTCACGGCTTCTAGCGTTATCGCGATAACGCTAGACCGTGGGATTTTAGTCCCAATGCTTTTCAAAGAAGCAACGAGATGGATGAAGTAATAAAAGCTCGCGTATTTGCGGTTGGCAATCAAAAAGGCGTGGTCGGGAACACCCATCAATACCGTGCATGTAGCAAGTGCGCTCGTGGAAATGGGTCGAAAAGTTCTGATTATCAATTTTGATATTAACCCCGGCACCAATCGTTACTTTACCGCTTCATTCTGAAGGTAGCCTTGATGGCAGGGCGGGCGAGATTGGTAGTCTTACGCGGCCACCAAGTGGAGACCTAAAGGGACTTCAAAAATTTGAAGCCGATATTGCGAATATATTGGGGCAGGGATTAGAGACGCTGAGCCGTTGTGATAGCTAAGGGGATAGGAGCAACCAAAATGCCCAGCGAAGCTGAATACGAAAACAGTGAAAACCAAACATCCTTGAATGAATGGAAGGAGGCCGTGGGCTCTTTAGCCGCATTTGCTACCAGTAAAGGTGGGGCCGTTCATTTTGGTGTTAGCCCGGAAGGAAAGACTGTTGGTGTCCAACTTGGAAAAAACTCTCTTGAAAATCTGGCTAAGATATTAAACGACATACCGATCCTCCGGTATTCCCATCGATTCAAGTCGATGGCCGGGAGTCGTCAGCCATCGTGCATGTTTCCATCGAAGAGAGCCCAATTAAGCCGGTTTGGGCTTTCGGGAAGCCGTACAAGCGCGTTGGACGCACGAATCAGTCTATCTCTCGTGAAGAGACTCAAAGACTTGTAGAGTCGACAACCGGACGTAATTGGGATGCGCTGCCGTGTGCGGGTTTATTTGTCGCTTGAAGCGCTCTATCAAACCCATCCTTCACGGCCTCGCAATAGGCTCGTAGCAAGCGCATTCTACCGAGCCGCACTCATTGAGCGCTGGGGAACCGGTACTCTTCGTATTGTTAAGGCATGTGAAGAGCGGGGAATGTCTCGCCCGGAATTTAAGATTCAGTCAGGAGTCTTTATTGTCCGCCTTGTATCAAAGGGGATTGAATCACATAAATCCAAGGTTGCTGGTCTTACACAAAGACAGCGGAAAACCTTGGAGTATGTGAGCGAGCATGGGGCGATAACGTCCGCAGAGTTCCAGAAAATATTTGGAGTTAGTGAACGCCAAGCTCGAAGAGACCTCGCTGGTTTGGTTGCTCTAACTAGACTAGGAGAAGTAGGGAAAGGGCCATCTCGTCGATAGGTCTTGGCCGGGTAAGGCCGGATTATGGCCGGATAAGACGGACTCGGGAGAACGAAACCACCAAAAAGCCGATTTGCGGGAGAAGTGCCGGATATGTCCGCAGGCTTTAATTAGGCGGCATAGCTTAATCCACTCCTTGAAATTGTTAACTATTTGCAATCTTTATATTTTCTTAATTAGGGGCATTTAGGCAAAGGAGTGATTTTAAGTAAAAAAGCCCCCTTTAAAGTGAAAAATCACTTACGGAAAAAAGCGAACCATAACATGACTAAGATTTCAATTTAAGATAAAATTTCCGCTATGTCAGAGAAGAACGAAAATAATCAAGCCTTACTCCAGGAACTCAGAGAAGAAATAGAAAAGCTTCTTTGCGCAGAGAATGTTTCCGAGGATGAGAAGGTTATTCGCCTGAGGAAAGCACAGTCAATAATCGAGTTAGGCGTACCGATCGGAGAACAGTATGAGTAGTAGAGCATCTATGGCAAACCCCCAGACAGTGGCGCGTGAAGTCATTACTGATATTGCTGAAGCAGGAAGGCTTCTAGCTGACTTTACAGTTCAAGCAGCTGGAAGTCTTGAAGGTGCTGCAGCCGTTAAATCTGACACTCTTGCGCCTGACGAAATGGGACGAAGAGTAAAAATAGCTATCGCTGCTCTAAAAGGAGAAGTTCCCGCTGCAGGAGTAGAAAGAGCCTCTGCAGTTGCAGAGGGCGTAAGTCCCAGCTCTCAAATTGCTCAAGAGATCCGAACATTAATTACTACATCTCATGGCGTATTGATTGACGAAGGAAAAAAATTAGAGGGACTGAATGAAAAAGCCGCCCGATTCTTACTGGAGTTTTTGAAAACAGACCATCCACTTCGTGGTGGCAATATGGCAAGCCATGTTATTCTTGATACTAACAACTGGGTTTGCATCGACAGAGGAAGCGGAGGCGTGAGCGATATTATTCCAGGCTCTCTTGGCCCAAGAGGCCGGGGGCTCCCAGGTGCTGACCAGGACGCTATTATTAAGGATGTTGAAGTGAACGGAGTCAAACTTGAATCCCCAAGGGACTGCAGGGCTGTTCAAGCTGCCTTAAATAGTGCGATTGCCCAACATGTAGGGGAGGCCGGGTTCAATAACTTAACGCAACACCGTTCAGTGAAGTAATTGTAACAGAATA
>CAZVWV010000191.1:0-4103 GCA_964631745.1 uncultured Bdellovibrionales bacterium | reverse complement strand
GGCAGCACCAGGTGTGAGCAGGTGGTGGCTACGCCCTAATAAGCAGTGCCACTATACACACCGGCCGACGAGTCGACGGCGTTACTTAATATTCTTGCTTCGCCCGGGGGTTCTTGAGCAAATACAGGGCGACTCGCTCACTATTGAAAATTCTGCGATGTTACGGCAGTCCGTCTAGAACTAACTTACAGAAAGATCTGAAGAGTAGGTGCCCTCCAGGCGGAAAAAATGTAGTTGTGTTTATTTGCGAGGATGGTTTTATGATGAAGAAATCTAGCATGAGTGAAGTGCCAGTGAATCAAGTCGGTACGAGTAGTGATGATGGGATTAAGCCTTTTGATTTTTCCCAACTTGATGAAAAAGTAACCGTCGTAGCTCATGATAGGGAGTGGGCAGGTTGGTATGATGGAGAAATATTGCATCTTCAAGGCGCGTTCAGTTGTAGCGGCGCCGCTTTCGAACATGTCGGCAGCTCGGCTGTGGCAAATCTCTACTCTAAGCCTATTGTTGACATTCTTATAGGCTTGAAGACATTTGTTATCCCGGATGGTGTGATATCGGCACTCTCTTCACTCAACTATGAATATTTCGGACAACTTCATCCAGGGCAGGAGAGGGCCTTCGCGCGCAAGAGAGGAGAACGCTCATTCAATTTACAGATTGTGCCGTATGCTAGTATTGAATGGGACGAGAAAATTGCATTCAGGGATTTTCTTCGTGCAGAGCCTAGTGCCATAGCCCGTTATAACGATGTAAAGTTAGGTGCGATGTCCGAAGGTAATACGATGCTTCTGGCGTATCATCAATACAAGGCGGCGGTGGTCGAGAGTCTTTTAAGCGAGGCGCTTGAATGGCACCGGCGGGTGAAAGGTCTCAACAGGAGCTCTGATGAAGCTTGAGATACTGGGGGCGGGTGGCGCCGTGGTGACATCAAAACATTGAGAAGTCCCGCCGGAGGGGAGCTACTTTTCGCTTGGTTTAACAAGCCGAAATTTGTAACTGCTCGACCCTTCTTATTTTTTGACGCACAACCCAGCTAAAAACAACTCTAACGCGCTAGCTATATCAGCTATGCGCGCGCGGACTCTCTCAACACCTGCAGGTGTTGAAGCAACAATAAGGCCTAACCGTCAAAGTTGGCTGATGCAGAACCGGTGAGCGTAAGATTCCTCTTTAGGGTATTTGCTCAAAAACCCCGGGCGAAGCAGGGATACTAAGTAGCGCCGACGACTCGTCGGCCGGTGGTTATAGTGGCATTATCGTTTAGGGCGTAGCCACCACCTGCTCGCACCGGCTGCTGCCTGTCGGCCTAAGAATTTGTGCCGCTACGTGGCACCGGCCGACGAATCGTAGGCGCTCCATAACATCCCTACTCTGCGCCGCGTTTGCAATTATGAACTAACGGAGTCACTTGATATTGGCTTAGCAATCCTGCTCGCACAACGTTACGGTGCAATATATTGGCTTACTCCCAAAGACGCTCAGTTGTATGCGAGGATGCTCGAAGAAAATGATCCGGTACAGATAAAGGAATGGATCGACTTACTTACTTCAGATTGTAACGCAGAACGCATCGTTAACAGAGCGATAGTAAACATTTTAAGAGAAGAATTTCGAGCAGGTCATCTTAAATGGTCACTTTTGCGACTTCCGCAAAATGCATTTTACCCGACAGGGCGCGAAGAGATATATTTTAACGAACAAGATTGGGTGAAGCTTAGCGCGGAAGCGGACCAGTGGCAGAGTGGCGCAAAATTTGATTTACATGACTTCTCGCACTTAGCCTGCGCAACATTGAAGACAGATCTTTATGGTTCAAAATACTTCGGAACATTTCTTTCCCTTGCTCCAGAATTAAGGCGGTTGTTGCGTGACCGAAATTTAAGGAATATCGAAGCTCAACCATTTTCGGACGGCCTTCTCTTTTCAGAGCTCTCACTAGGCTTATTTGACGAAGCTATCAAAACCTTGAACACAGAAGAAGAAATAGTTGCGCATGTGGCACGAGGGCTATGCGACTATTTGCTTGCTCGGAAGGCCCGCGTGCAGCCCAGCTCAGGGAATTGGTTAATACCGAACCGGCCCGTCTCTGTTTGGGAATTGGCAATTCTCATGCAGAATAAACTGTATGAACATACAGCCTCCGAGTTCGAAAAGATGCTGTTTACGCGGGGAAATGCACGGGGAAGAGATGAATTGTCAGATCTGTCTCCTTTGGATCGGCTCAGGTGGGTAGGCAGCAGTTTTATCACCTATTTCGATAGGCGCAATTTTCTGCGTCATCGCGCCCATAAGTTGGCGCTACTTTGGACGGCGCAAGAATTATTGAGGACAATTGAGCCTGGTTCGCCTAAAGCTGAGTTGGTGCGTGGAGTAATTACAAAATCTACGTTTATGGATCATTATTGCGGCGACGATAGTAGCCTATTCGACACCGTTGCTGTAGCTCATCTTGAAGAATTTCAGGAGGCAAAAAGTGCGCATTTAGTTCGCTCTGTCCGCTCATTCGAGACGGATGGAATTGTGTTTGATTCGCTCACCGACATAGGAGGTTTAACACAAGACCGTGAATTACTGGAATATTTTAAGTGGATGTCTGCGCCGGAAGGATCGATGCGTACTACAAAAAGTGGCATAGATGGCATTTCTACTATCTTGGCTCACTATGTTCCTTACGGTTTTCGTGTCGCGCAACTCGTGGTGCCGCTTCGCGCTGGAATATCAATGATTGATGCTTTTCGTAAGGAGCTTGGCGAGTTGCCACTGTCGATGGTTGTTGCAAATCGGGGCAGCAAACCAAACAGCGCAGAATTGATATGGCTGGGAATGAGGCCAGTCAACAGTAGGCCGGTGATTTTAATTGATGTAATTGTCGCGACTGGGGGAACTATATGTAAATTGATTGAAAGTTTGGTGCAAAATGGTATTGAGCAAAACAATATCTTGGTTATGTGTTGTTATGCTGCGCCGAGCGGAATTGCTGGTATCAGGCGCGCGTATCCTGGCGTTTCTGCAATAACGGCCGTGTTGGGCGAATCTGTAGATGCTGATGGATATGTCATTCCAAAAACCAACGGTGACATCGGAGATAAACTATACGGCAAGAAATGGTGAAGAAATGAGTAAATATCGATTCGATTTTGTGATCTTTGATTTTGATGGCACTGTTGTAAAAACAGACGATGCCATTGTTTACTGTGCGCTCGAGGCAATGCGGATGCAGATAGGTGACAACGTGCTTTTTGATGAGAGCACCGTGCGGACGTTAATCGCTAGTGGAGCAACTCTAGCACAAACGTTTGCTTCGTTACGGGTGCCTGAAAGTGATATACCGGCATACATAAGTTCATATCGGGAAATCTATTGGACTGCAGGCGACTCTTTGTGTTCACTTTTCGATCGGGTAACGGAAACGTTTCAAGAGCTGAGTCAGGCTGGGATATCCTTAGCGCTTTTAAGTAACAAAGGACAAGCGGCGGTTGAGCGCGCAGTCGAACGTTTTGGTTTAAAGCCTTGGTTACGCTTGTATATGGGCGAGCAAGCCGGTATGGAGCCCAAGCCCAATCCTCAGATTTTTGACGCGCGCGTTGCGCCCCAGCTTGGAATCAGCGACCGTTCACGTGTATTAGTTGTTGGTGACACAGCGGCTGATATCCTTTTTGCGAAGAATATCGGTTGTTCATCTTGTTGGGTGACGTACGGGTTTGGTAATCCAGTTGAGTGCGCTGCGCTCAATCCAGACCATACAGCAAATAGTGTGCCGGCAGTTGCAGAGTTGATATTGGGTCGACGACGCTTGATTAATCTAAGTCCGTGATAAAAGCTTCATTCTGAAGTCAGACCGACTAGATTTCTCTATGCAGCTATTTTTACGTACGACATTATAATGTTTAGTGCCGAGCGGCAATTCTCATATTACGCACTAGCTAGATCACCACTGTGCGCGAGGACTCATAAGGACTAATAGGGAAGTATGGTCCTTCCAGAAAGTTACAAAACCCTGGGTCAACGCCAAACGCGGCGCAGGGTCAAATGTTATGGAGCGCCGGCAACCGCGCCGGCCCTCGGTGCGGCGGTCCGGACCTGCCCGCCCTTCTTGCCCA
>CAZVWV010000190.1:0-4198 GCA_964631745.1 uncultured Bdellovibrionales bacterium | reverse complement strand
AAATCATCTAGGTACATACCATGCTCGGGAACAAGGACTGGATGGAATTTAGGCGATATGGTGCTGTGGAGATACGTCAGAAGTTCACTGCCGGAGAGTATTCTTACCTCAGGCAGGATACGTAAGAGCAGATCCGCTACCCGACTTATCTCAAGGGAAAAGTTTTCTAGAGTAACTTCATAGTTTACGCTTACTCCCTCGTCCGATGCTAGAAACATCGCTGCTGCCTTAGTGTGCCGCTCCGGCGGAGGAAGATATATGAGTGTAAGAAGATATACTGTATCGAAATGGTTATTAGATGAAAAAGCTCTAAGCCGTCTATTGTCTATAATTGCGCTAACCGCATCTGGAAACTGACTTTCAGGGTACTCATTTGAAACTCGGCGTTGTGCTTCAGCATAAATGGCCCAACCAGTGCCAAGCCTTCTAAGTACATTATTGATGTGAATAGCTTTCACCGTGAGTTCGGCAGGAGTGGAGGAGTCCAGATCTGGGCCTCGATACTTTATTGTTGCCTGAAACGAGCCGTCTTTGTTAAGGACAACCTCCGGAGCTACGAGCGCTGCCCAGTTAAGGACATCTGAAAGCCTGTCTGGATTTTTTCTATGCTCACGTACTCGAATCATGGCCTGTTACGCGTCGTAAAATGGTTTGTGGTTAATGTGGCGCTTAAAAGTATCGAGAAAGTAGGGGTCTCGCTTTGCGAGAAGAACTGCTGTGCCATGCAAAACTAGGACAAGGGGAACCCCTAGTAATGAATGGAGACCGAAAACCAGCGCTGCACCGATAGTCAGATTAAGAATGGCAAATTCTCTTGGCGCTCCCCCGATTAGTATCGGCTGTGTGAGTGAACGATGTATTGCCACTTGGAACTCTTCCATGGGATTTCTCCTTATCTAAAAGCCAAAAAGCGTTGGGGCCCATGCGCTTGCACCAATTGCAATTGCTCCGCCAATAACCCCAGCTGCAGCGCGGCGAAAAAATGAACCTGCTTCTCCAACGGCGAAGGCAAGACCAGCAATAATTATGGCCAAAATGATTACTATCTGAGCTGTAGGCCCCTGGAGGCTCGCTAGAATTTGTCTCATCGGATTTTCCCACGGCATCGCTTGAGCAAGGACGGTTGCCGGGAGAACGAGACAAATGCCAAGCAAAGTCATGGCCATTTTGCGGATATGTTTTTGAGTCGTTACGTCTTTCATGATTAGGCTCCTCTTAAAATCATGCCGTCTTTGGCGATGATGTGAGCCAAACCTAGCAGGAATATTTTGACCAAAGGGGGGGTACTAAGGGGGGGTCAGAAGGGGGGGTCAGTGTATGTGAGAACTAGCTTAAACTCTTGAAATTAATCTTTCATAGGCTTTCGTAATCTTTACTGTACGATCGTTAGCAATTTTTTGAAGCTCAGGGTCTAGACCACTTAGCTTATCAGGGTGATTCATCATCATTTTCTGCCTAAAAGCTTTTTTAATTTCAGTGGCATTTGCCTCTAAAGGGACGCCGAGCACAAAATGAGGATCATCTGTGGTCGGCTTTTTAGCTTCTGGCTTACTTGCATGCGACTCCGTTCCTGACTCAAATGTGTCTTCACCTCTTGGTTGAGGCCTCCGCCAGATACCAGCGTGAATGCGATTTCTCGCGTTTTTCCAGGCAGTTTTACTCCAAACTGTGAAAGGAAATACCACCAGGTAGGCACACGCCGTAAGAATGACTCGCCATACGACCGGCACCATGTAGACAAGGCCTACAAAGCCAACCTGAAGAGCGAAACAAATTAATCCTAATGCCAGAAATATGACTACAGGCCAGAAAGCAAGCGTGTATACGGCAAGTAACGATAACTTCGCTATGTACCAGATGTCACCTGAACTCATTTATTTAGCATTATAATCAATTTCAATTTAGCTGTCCCTATCTACCAGAACTCGACCGCATCATTTCGGTAACTCAGTGAGAGGAAACCCTAAAACATCCTTTGCCCCAACCTCTGCCTCATGCGCCTCTCCGCGCCTAAGATAAGCGTATATGAGCCCCTCTACCAAAAGATCTTGTTTGGTTATGCGTTTCGGATAGGAGAGGTGACGAACGCGGTCTAACCACTCGTTAAGCTCTTTCGGGATGCGAAGCGTTACGATCTGAGACTTCGATTTTGTCATCTTCATTACTTTCTTTAGTCGACGCTGAAGGAGCTTCTTACCGCCCTTGGTTTTTGGTGGTTGTTTTCTGGCCATTATAGTTGCGCTATCATAACATAGTTTTTGGCGGCCATGAAATGATTTGTATTACATGTAATATTGTAATACAAATTAGTAACTTATCTTATCTTCGTGAATTTATAGCATGGAAGAGGGCACTAAAACTTCGTATATCCCAACGCTTGAGAAAATTGTCTCGGGCGGGCAAACCGGTGTCGATCGCGCGGCCTTGGATGTGGCAAGGGAGCTTCACATCCCCTTTGGTGGCTGGTGCCCAAAAGGAAGAAGGGCAGAGGACGGGATAATAGATAGTTGCTACGCACTAGAGGAAACACCATCTAGCGATTACAGACAACGAACAGAGTGGAACGTAAGAGATTCAGATGGCACTCTTATCTTAAGTTATGGAGAATTGTCAGGCGGCACGAAGCTGACCGCAGGGCTTGTGCAGAAATTGAAAAAACCATTATTTATTGCGAACCTTCTAACTACGGACCTAAATTTAGAGAATTTTAGGAAGTGGTTTGAAAGCTCCGGCATCAAAGTGCTTAATGTGGCCGGTCCTCGTGGTAGTCGCGATCCCGGAAAAGTATATGCAGCTGCATTTTGTGCGCTAAGGCACCTCTTGGTGCCAAAGTAGGGGAGGCATTGTGCGAATCCATGCCTCGGAACGGAATAAACTAGCTGCTCAGGGGTAGACGCAACTGTCGTGTCACCAGCCGCCATTGGTGGCTATCCGCGATTTAGAAGCTCCTTAACGCAATGCCTGGTTGCCAGTTGGTTAATCAGCGGATTGAATTCCGCTGGCCGCAATCGTTCCATGGGAATTCGCTCCGGCCACACTTTGAAAATATCAGCGGGCCGATCCATGGGCGGACCACTGCCTAAGGAGGGACCGATAATCCAGGTCGGCAAATTCAAGTGTGTATACTGAGCGTACATTTTACGGGCGTAATCCTCGAAGCGGCCGGGATCCGTTGCCTCCGGCGCGAAGATGAGTATGGCAACCATAGTGCCGCAGCGCTCACAGGGAATGAGTTTGCTTTTGATCATTTCCTTGGGGGTCGGAGGGCTTAGGAGTGGCCACGGGGAATAGGCTACCCCAGACAAAGGGCCAGTTGCCGCTGCGATACGATCCGACAGAGCGATGCCCAGCGGCCCAAAAATTTCGGCCCGACGGATAGTCATCGGGTCGGTAGGTTCACCCACCACTTCGCATGAGATTTGGCATTGTCCATCACTTCGGACTTGTAGCACGATTCGCCCAAGTTCACCGAGCCCCTGATGACGAAACACGTACGCCCAGTTATCTCCCAAACGCTGCTTGCTGAAAGTCACACCCGGCGGCAATTGGAAAGGGCTCCCATCGCTACGTAGGTCAGTTGACTTGCGAGTACGCTGACGAGTGTTACTCATGGTTAATTATTATCGTGTTTGGGTATTGGAGATCAATGGAACGAAAACTACGCTTAAGCGACGGCACTCGTGCTAAAATATATGGAACGACTCATTTTACGGTCAATTTGAGATCAATATGAATGCTCAATTAGCTCAAATGGCGGCTGGTGACACGGCTGTTGGGTCTACCCCGTTTTACGAAGCGGAATAATCTCGGTTATAATCGATATTACCAAATCTCCGGAGTCCAGTGGCAAGCCTCAAAGCCACTGATCTATTTTCACGCAAAATTGAAGCAAGCTCCTCAACACTTGGCAGATCTCCCTCCAAGTACCGAATTGTCAAAAGAAGGTAATTCCTCCAGTCCTCTGGCTCAGAGTACACAGTACTAAATGGATTTTCAAAAATCTCGTTTAATAATCGACGAGCTTCCTGATAATCGCCGGAGAGAGCGGCCATTTGAGCACTATGAAATTCGTCGAGCGTACCCATTTTGCCGATTTAATTCAGCCTTTCTCACATATCTAATTATACACGATTGCCACTTACAATAAGCTTTTTGTTATCGGAGGTTGGACATCGAGCAAATTAATACAAACTTTGCT
>CAZVWV010000189.1:0-4212 GCA_964631745.1 uncultured Bdellovibrionales bacterium | reverse complement strand
AGAGAGGGCCTTATTACGCAATTAAGCTAAGTGGCATTGGACGACTCGTCGGCCGATGCCACGAAGCGGCAGTGCATGTTAGGCCGACAGGCAGCGATAAGTGCGAACAGGCACCGGCGAGGTTGTACAAAGCGGCGCAGTTGCGAAGACGTGCTGCCGAGTCGATGTGGCGCTCCATAAAAATCGTAGGAGCTCTACAAAGAGCGTCAGCGCATTATTTCTTGCGGCGCGAAGCGCTTTGCCACGAATTGGGATGTAGCGCCGACGACTCGTCGGCCGATGCCACGAAGCGGCAGTGCATGTTAGGCCGATAGGCAGCGATAAGCGCGAGCAGGCAACGGCGAGGTCGTGCGACGCGGCGCAGTTGCGAAGACGTGCTGCCGAGTCGACGTGGCAAAGTAACCGCTAAAATCCTAATTCTCTAGCTCAACCTCGTTGGGCGCAGTAGCGTCGGGGGTTGGCGTTACTTCTAGCTTGGCTAGTCGATCCACAAACTGCCCACTTGAGTTGAAATTATCATCTAGCGGACCGGTGGCTTCGAGCAGGAACTCGCCATCGGGAGTGCCGATAATCCAGCTTGGTGATAGGCGTACTGGATACTTATCGGGCGCTGCGCCTTTTACTAGCACCTCCCCGCCCCGGCTAATTATCTTAAAGACCGTAGTTTGCACCTTCGGCACGCTTTTGAAATCGCCCACGGTGTAAAACTTCCCGTAAGCCAGGTCATACTTTGTGACTACATCCACGACTTCATTCAAGGCGGCTTCGAAATGCGCAAAATCGAGCGAGTTCAATACTGCGCCGATATAGTTGACCTTGTACGGTTGCCCTGGCACCGGGGTGATTAATGCCTTGGTCGGTGTTGGCGTTGGGGTACCCTCAGCGCCAGCGCTTGGCGCAGGCTCCGTTGTCTCTGCCTCAGGAGCGATTTCGCTCGCCGGAGTTTCAGTCGGTGCCGCAACTATCCCATCGGCCCCGGCTTGACTGTCCCCCACACGGTTCGAGTAATCCTTTGGGTAAAATTCCTTGGGCGCCTTATCATCTGCAACCCCGTAACGCGCCGAAGCAGCGCTAAGTAGCACCAGTCCTAGTATTGAAATTATTGTTGGCTTCATACTGGCTAGGGTTACACGTCGTTTTGATCGCCGCAATTACCTATGCAGTGCTTATTGTAGCAGCATTTAAATTTGCGCCATTGGGACATCAACCCTTGAGGCTCTGTGATGTCTTTGGTAGGCGAGGGGTTGCGGTCGCTCTCTTTGAACTCCTCTTCGTAATGCATCTTGTCGTAAGCTAACTTTTTGCAACTCTTGCCGTTCTTCTTGCTTAGAGGACTGCCACCTAAATACTGCACGGTATCTTTTTCACGGTTGAAGCCGAAGAAGAAGTCTGCTGGGCCCGTTCCGCCGGGCAGCGCGCTGCCCTTGTTAACCAGGGCTTCTACTTCGTCGGCTGCGTGCTGTAAGCCTTTCTCATGGGACGTAATCACGTCGGTGCTGGCAGAGGCGCCGGTCACTTGGCCCATATAGCCGTTGTTGCCACGGCCACATTGTTTGGCGACTTTCTGTTGAGTGGCGTGTAATATGGGCACCTTATTAAAGATCTCGTTTATAGCTAAACCGAAGGGACCGAACTGAAGGTCCGCCGCAGGTTTGGAGAGCATGTCTCCATCTACCCCAGCTTGCATAGTATTAAAGATGGGGCAGCCCAGCGAATGACCGATATGCTGGGCGAACTCACTAGGGCTTCCGTGCAGTATCGCTGATGCCAATACGGAGGTATCGAGCGGTTTTGTGAGCATAGCCCAAAACGACCCCTCGCTCCAAATTGGCAAGCCCATAGCAATCACGAAATTCTTATCTTTCTGGCAGGGCCCAAAGCCCTTTAGCACAGGGATCGAATTTAGAAGCTTCGCCCCCAGCGTTCCAGAGATAGATCTAAAGATTCTTGTCTGAATAGTTTTTGTGCCCTCGGCGTTGTTATTTGAGGCGCGAAATTCCGCTGGGATATCAAAGATGGCATCCTCGGCGTTCTGACTTATGTCTTCGATTTTTGAGGTTTCGATATTGGCGTGCATCAAGCTTCCGGCGCTCATGGCACCCGGAATCACCGACGTTATTACCCCGGTGCCCCTTGCCGCCAGCTCAGTAGTGATACCATTCCCCATGGCGATGGGCTTACGAAGAAGCTTATAAGCCTCTTCGCCCGCTAAGAATAAAATCTTCGCCAGAACTTTCGGCGTATAGAAATCCTCGCCCTTGCTGTTTGCGGTCTCCATCTGCTGCACGGTCCAGTTATACTCGCGCAAGGCATCTGCTCTAAAGCAGTAGCCCGAGAAAGGTTCGCAAGCGCATATGGCGTTGGGGTGCCCGCCACAACCATGTCCCGTCTCCCAGCACACCCCTTGTACATGCAGATCCCAACAATCCCAAAAAGATGCAGGCGATAAGAACTGGCGCCCAAAATCCCCCATGATTTTCGAGGCCATGTCCCCGAAATCGACGCCGAAAAAGCCTTTTGAGTCAGACATAAAGCGGTTCATCTTCTTACGCAGGCTCCCCATCTCGCTGGTTTTAAGCCTCGAGATCTTCGAGCCCACATCAGGCACAGGAATTTCAAGCCCGTATGGTGAGGCGCTAAGGGTGCTGGCTGAAGTTTCTGGGGGCTGGTCTATTTCTAATACGTCCATCATGGAGTTTGCGATGGGGACTGTGACATCTTTGCCGGTGCGATTGTAACGTTTGACGAAATCAGGTTTATCTCCGTTTATGAACTCGCGGTCGGCGAGTTCACGCATCTGTGCGCTGGTAGTTGGACGTATCTGGGGAATTCCGTCTTTCTTGACCCCAACTCCTAATAGGACACTTTCACCCTTGGCTACTCTCGCATGCAACTTCATCCTATTAGCCTGCTGGTCAGTAATCGGCGTAAAAGTAACCCGCGCCTGCGGCACGAGTGTAGGCTGGGCGGTCGGCGTCTCCTGGGCAGAGGCCGTAGCAGTCGGCGCGGGCGTAGGCGCAGGCGTCTCCGCCAGTGCAACTTGCGCACTGACTATCGCCATCACCGCAAATATCCAGCTCTTTCCAAGTACTCGTAGCACTTTCCAGCTCCTCACAACCTGCTCCCCATCACATAAACTCAAGATTTCTTAGACCCACTATATAACCCCAAGTATTGAATCTGTTTCTCAATCTCTTTATTAAGCTCGCCCTGTCCGTTCTGGTTTCTCTCGAAGTTCTTTAATGCATCTGCGCCGATATGCACGAAGCGGTTCTTGCCGGTTATGCGAATTCTGTAAGGCAGGCACCAGACCCCTAAGGTGCGAGCTACAATCGAAACCGGATTTCCGCTCTCACTTACGTAGGTGCGAAGCGTGGCCGTCTGGCCAAAATAAGTTTCGGGCGTAAGCGGGTTCAAGTTTTCCGGAAGATATAAAACATCCATAAAAACTTGATCGTCATATTCCTTCCCCAGCGGCCCTTCGACTTCTGCTTTGAAGGTGCGACTCTCCTGGCAGGTGGGTAGGGAGGGGTTCTCTAAGAGCGCCTCGTACGATTTTTTATACTCGGGTAGGTACTTCTCAGTGATCTCTTTTTTTACCTCGTCCATGGGAATATCCGAAAAGGGGCTAATGAGTTCATCGTTGCCCGGCAGCGGAATCCCTTGCGTGCCGCGATAATGCTTAAGTATGGGCGCGTCTTCAGACACCTTAGGGAAAAGCGTAGCCAGCTGTTTGCTTTCGTTATCTTGAAATACACGCTCGACCTTCTTGCCGGTGCGTTCAGCCTCCTTGGCGGCTTTAATATCAGCATCGATACCGCTCTTAAGCTGCGCGCGCAGGGCCTTGTAATATTTGCTGCCCTCCGGGATACCAAATAACTCAGTAGCTTTATCCACCAAAGCATCCGAGGCCAACTTCTCTTCCTGCGCCATAAGCGGCAGGGCAAAAAACATGATAGCGATTAACCTTCTAACGAACATTTAAATCCTAATTCTCAAGCAAAGTAAGAGCCCTAGGGGCCTGAGCAGATAGATCTATCAAAATTTAGTAACTCTTTAAGGGTTATGCGATTTTGTATGGTTAGGTGACTTTGCGGGGTGGTGAGCCCGTAGCGCCGACGACTCGTCGGCCGATGCCCCGAAATGGCAGTGCGTGTTAGGCCGACAGGCAGCAATAGGTTCGAACGGGGGGTGGCTGCCGCCCTAACAAGC
>CAZVWV010000188.1:0-4230 GCA_964631745.1 uncultured Bdellovibrionales bacterium | reverse complement strand
CCCTCATTAAATTAACACACCTTTTCATGTGTCAACCTATTTCAGGACAAGACCCCAAGTTGCTTCTATGATAGTGGCAGTTAATGGTTAGTTTTCAGGACATTTCACAACCTTCCAAAATTACGCAAAAATTGGATGCAAAAAAGCTGCAAGCAAAAATTAAATCGTAGTATTTCAAGCACTTAATCTAGGTGAAATACTCCACCCCACCCGCCTCTTTTTAAATCGCTCGGGCCTTCGGCCGGAGCGATGTAAAAAGGTCCAGGTGGATCTCGCCCCCTTTAGGGGGCGGACCAGCTATAAAAACTTCGACTTCCAAGCAACTTTTACCCATTTTCACCGATTAATAGATCGGTATGTTTTATGTTTACATTCTGAAAAGCGAAAAAGATCGACGCCGCTACTACATGGGCGCAACCTCCAACCTCAAGCGCCGCTTTGCGGAACACAATCGAGGCGACTCCATCTACACCAATCAGTATCGTCCTTGGAGATTGATCAACTATTTCGCCTTCACGAATCGTGAGAAGGCGGAGGCGTTTGAGCATTATCTTAAGACAGGAGCATGTCGTCGATTTCAACTGCGGCACTTCGGCGAATAAAACTCTAGTGGCCCTTAAGATCGCGCATCACCTGCTCGGCAAATTCCTTAGCAAATCCTGTCGGCTTGAACCTATTGACCAGCGCCGTAAGAAACTTCTCATTCGAACTGTCACCGAGAAGCCTCAACGACTCGAGGATAGAAAAATATTCCTCCCTCAAAAGAGTGGCGTCACTATCAAGGCGCTTAGCGATCCATTCCACGACTAACGGCGATTTATTTTCTGCAAGGCGCTCCAATGCCTTCAATGACTCAGGTCCCTTCTCCAGTAATAACGACTCCGGTGGGTTGATGTTTTGCCGTAATGGATCGAGATACCTATACTCTGTTCCTTGATATTCCTTGAGCCACGGATTCCATCTTGGATCTTCTGAAATCACAGTAGCGAGTTTAGCCAGAACATATCCATAAGCCTCATCGGGCGAGAGCTGCTCAGGACGAGGCGGCGTGGTGAGCTGTTCGGAGAACCAATCAAAAAAACTTGCCGCTCCTAAACCAAGACAAACTTCGACGGCGGCCTTTGCTCTGAAGCGATCCTTCAACGGCTTATTTTTGAGTGTTTCCAACCCTTCCGGATTGTGTCTCTTCGCAAGTTCAATAGCGGCATCCCGTTGAACCCAATCCTTTTGATACTTAAGAAGAGCGATGAGATAAGTATCCGCCTTAGCAGGTAGTCGTTTACAAACATCAGCGGTGACTAAAATCCGTTCAAAGGGCCAACCGCCCAATGGTTCAGACCCAAGCTGTTCGAGTGCAAAATCAATAACCTTTCCGAACTGCGCCGCTGGAACGATGTCAGCAACACTCTCACCGAGCCGATTCTTCTCGGCGGCCGCTTGGGCTTTGAGAAATCCCGTTTTTGTGCCCAGTAGCAAAAGGGCGGCAAACAGGTCCTCGCTCACCTGCGTGGTTGAAGCCTTCAGCACCAAATCATTGGCTTCGGAAGGAAAGTATTGTGCAAGCAGCCTTAACGCCGTATCCCGGACAACCCCGGTTCTCTTAGAATAGTCAGCATAAATGTCCCGACCTTTTTCCTGAAGAATGCCTCCCAAAATTCGAAGCAGCGACACTGCCTTTTCGCCCTTCACCTCACTAAGTTTCGATTGCACCGATGGCACGATTAAATCGCCTATGCGAGAAAGGGCGTTTTCGAGCGGACGGAGCCCACCACGGAGGTCCGCAAGACGATCTATTATCTCAGCCCAACGCGACGGATATGAGGCTAGATCCAGCTTTGATAATTCCATGCCTCCATCGTTCGCGGCAGTTGGAGTTATTGACAAGAATTTCTTAAGTGCGCCTTCGAAGTCCATTGAAGTTCCCGACATTTTTGGATGCAAAATGGATACATGCTTGCTGAAATGTATCTTGTTTCAACAACTTAATCCATTCTAGATACTCCACCCCACCAGCCTTCGCTCGCCTGCGGCGAGGCTACGGCTGGCAGGCCCGTTCCGAGGCGAGCGAAGGCTGGTGCCAGCCGGAGTCTTTCGGATTCGCTTCAGCGAAGCCGAAAGCGTAGGAGGGCTACGCTGCTCTGAAGTGCCTCCTCGAAAACTCTCTCCCCGAACCCGACTTCAAATATTTCTCAAATCGCCTAGCATCAGCTTCATTAACAAAGCCGACAAATATAACGAGATTCCACGGGCGAAACTTTGCAGTGTGCGTTGAGATCCCTTCGTTGTGCTGCTTCAATCTCTCTTTGAGTGAAGTTGTGAGTCCAACGTAGAATTCTTTCGGGAATTTTATGCTATTCAGTAAATACACGTAGTTCATACATACAGAATGCATTCCTCTCTTGATTATCTCTCGCCGATGGAGTACGAACAGAGAGCTGCATAGCGTTTCGGGGAAGACAGTAAGTGTCCAAACAAATAGCGCGAGCGGGGAGCCCCAAAACGCCCCCGCTTAAGCCAGCGTCCAAAAAAAAAGGAAACTTACCGACTAAACAAAGTCAGGGGAAGACCAGTTCTGATTCATAAGATTGATACTAATGTTCCCGAAGATCTTAAGGGGCTTTTGCCTGGACCGGAGCAGATTGAGAGATTATTGAAATTTATTGAGGTGTAATGAAAGATAAACAGCTCGAAGAAAAGATAGATCAACTTCAAGCGCAGGTAAATTCAGAAGGCCTTGATGATTTTCTTGGATTATCACCAAGTCAGATGCATCTTTTGATGTATGGTGAATTTGATGAGATTGAGCCGATTTTATGTTTTAATTACATTTTCGATCGAGGCTTGTTGGCGAACGTGCCCGTCGTGAATAAGGTAAACTTGCTCATTCGATTGATTGGGGAGGTACGAGAAGCGAAGGCGACTCAAAACGGCTACCTCCCAAAGAAGATAGTGAATGCACTTTATGACTCTCCGTTCACTGATCGTCCGTTTACTGTGGCAACTGAAGAGTATGCTCCAGACATTCTGGCTCTTCGTTATGCCGTTACTGATTGTGGTTGGTTAAAGAAAAAGAATCGAAAATTCTCGTTGACTAAGAAAGGCCAGCAGATCCTAGAAAGAGGCTTTGCGCCAGAAGATTATGTGACACTTCTTAAGTATTGGCTTAAGAAATACAATTGGTCATTCACTGACAGCCGTCCCGAATGCTCGATTGTTCAACAAGCCTCGATATTTTCGCTCTATATTCTTTGTCGCAAAGCAAAGGAACTTTTTCCAACGGCACAATTCGCGCAGCTTTTTATTAAGGCCTTCCCAATGGCGCTAGAGATGCTTCCAGAGGAGAAACATTTACTAAAGTCAGCAGAGGAAAGTTTAGCAGACATAATTCGATTGCGATTTTTAGATCGCTTTGTTTCGTATTTTGGATTGGCAGAATATGTTGTTGATGAAAGCCTTCCATACCTAGAACGTAATAAGAAGTCACAGGTAAAATTAAGCAATTTATTTTCTGAAGTGCTCTGCTGGTTTGCTCCAGACAAGCAGCAAACTAAACAGATATTTGATGCGGCTGGAAATGACTTTTTACATTAGATCAGATGCCCATATTCAATATTGATAGGTCAATCGTATGACATCAGTGAAGATGAACTTAACAATGAGCACAAAGCTTCATGACCTACTCGATCGGCATGGTCAACTGCCTGAGGAGCTAAGTTCACGTGGACTAAATCTTGTTAATTTCTTAGGCGAGATTGTGACTTCCGTATCAGGTTCAAGAGAGCTTAGATGCTCGGACCCAATCCAGTGCAGAAAATACAAAGCAAAGAAACGGTGCCGCGGTAGTATTGCAGCTTGGTGTAAGGAACAAAGTGAATTGTCGCCGATTGAGTGGTGTTGTTTTGATTGTGGCGAAGGCGGAACCATTTACGACTGGCAAGGATCTCGCTTTGATAATAAAGAACTCCGCCAAGAGAAAATACATGAACATATAAACGAGGGAGTATGGCTTAACGATTTGCGCCTAGATGAAGTTCAGATGTTGTTGCAGCCACAGCCTGGATTCAAGGGCGTCTCGTACTTGAGATATCCGCCGCATCGAATAGTTGTTAGCGCCGGCGAGAAAGCGCGGATATTTTCCGGGGAGAGGCGTATCCGGAGGCCTGCGAGGTGGCTCCGCCATCCCGCGTTACCCCGCCTGAACAAATTAGATAGTACCCCGCTCCCCCTTGT
>CAZVWV010000187.1:0-4253 GCA_964631745.1 uncultured Bdellovibrionales bacterium | reverse complement strand
CTACACATTACCCCCGTTTAACTCGGTGTCCTCTGTGGTGAAACCATTCAGTTTTTTTACCACGGAGGACACGGTGTTCCACGGAGGGGGAAACCACCCTGAGTTTATGAGCAATTACCTTTTTTTAGCACTTGTCTGCCGCTAGGCCTGGGGTATATTTCGTCTATATTTGTTGGGTCCGGCTCATGCGCTGGTTGCACGAGCGGGTAAAAGCAAGGGCGCAGAGTTTATCGAGTTATAAGTAGTTCTATGAAGATTTTAGTTCCAATTAAGAGAGTTCCGGACTATCAGGCAAAAATTAGAGTTAAAGCTGACGGCTCCGGCATTGAAACCGATGGGATCAAATGGATTGTTAATCCCTTTGATGAGATTGCGGTAGAGGAGGCTATTCGCCTAAAGGAAGCGGGCAAAGCCAGTGAAGTCGTAGTTTGTACGGTTGGACCGGAAGACACGCAATCACAGTTACGATACGCCATGGCCATGGGAGCAGATTCTGCCGTGTTAGTAAAATATTCGGGCGAGATCGATTCTGATCTAGCTTCACGCGCATTGGCGGAGGTCTTTAAGCGCGGTCAGTACGGATTGATAATCCTCGGAAAGCAGGCCATCGATTCCGACGCCGGACAGACCGGTCAGCTTCTGGCGGAACGCCTGGGTTTACCGCAAGCATCTTTTGCCTCGAAACTAGTGATAGAGGGAGCGCAGGCGACCGTAACACGTGAAGTCGACGGGGGCTTGGAGACTATTAAGGTTTCGCTGCCCTGCGTAGTTACGACCGATCTGCGATTGAATGAGCCGCGCTACGCGCCCTTACCGGGAATTATGAAAGCCAAGAAGAAGCCTTTAGAGGAAATCAAGATCGAGGACTTAGCCTTGGATCTCAAACCAAAAATTAAAATTCATAAGATGTCTACCCCTGGTAAGCGCCAGGCCGGTAGAAAACTGCAGAGCGTGGAAGAGCTGGTGGAAGTCTTACATACGGAAGTCAAGGCTTTCTAATAGAAGAGATTACTTTTGGGGACGGTAGCGATGGGAAGTGTTTTGGTTTTTGTTCAACATGTCGAGGGGAAGATCCCCAAGGCCAGTTTGGTAACGATTAGCGCTGCCAAAAAAATCAAGGAAAAATGGGGTAAATCAGGAATGGTCGCGCTTTGTCTCGGCAAGGGCGCATCCAGCGCGGCTGAACAGGCGCTTTGTTACGGATTTGATCAGGTCTTGTATGCGGAAGATGCGGCCTTAGAAAAATATTTAGCAAGCACTTACGCCCAGGCGGCATTGGCCGCCTATAAGGAACACGGCTGCGATACCTTTATCCTGCCTGCAAGTTCATCCGGCAAGGATTTTTCAGGTAGGGTTTCCGCCGCACTTCAGGCTGGGCAGGCCTCCGATGTGGTTGGCTTAAACGATGACGGCACACTTAAGCGCCCAATGTACGCCGGAAATGTTTTTGCAGATGTCAGTATCGAAACCGAACATAAAGTGGTGACAGTGCGCGGCACGGCATTTCCTGCAGCCGAAAAAGGGAGCGCTTCTGGCAGCAAGAGCGAACTGAAACTAAACTTAGATCTCGCCAAAGCCGGAGAGGTCGTAGCTTATGAGTTCTCCAAGAGCGAGCGCCCCGAGCTGGGCGACGCCTCTGTGGTAGTGAGCGGCGGCAGGGCTTTGCAATCTGCGGAGAATTTCGAGAAGGTCGTTTTTCCGCTGGCCGACGCGCTCGGGGCGGCCGTGGGAGCCTCGCGCGCCGCTGTTGATTCTGGTTACGCGCCAAATGATTGGCAGGTGGGGCAGACTGGCAAGGTCGTGGCGCCCAATCTATATATCGCGCTCGGTATTTCAGGTGCCATTCAACATCTAGCTGGCATGAAAGACTCCAAAGTGATTGTGGCTATTAACAAAGACCCGGATGCTCCCATATACGAAGTCGCGGATTACGGGCTGGTGGCGGATCTGTTTGAGGTTGCTCCCAAATTGACTGCGGCGATTGCGGCCAAGAAGGGCAGCTAAATGAAGGGCGGCTAAGTAATTAGTGGGCGAGAGTTGGGAAAGAATCAACGGTTAAAACGGTTTAGAAGGCGTGAAGCGCTTTTATTGCTGTGTGCTTTTGCGGTACTGGCTTTTGGCGTTTGGAAGTTTTTTCAGTTACATGGCGAGGCCGATCTTTTTGTTGTGCGCTTTAAGAATGCGCAGGGCCATACCGCAGAGGTGATGACAACTCCGGAGTTTAAGCTTGAGGTGGCCCGAAGCGAGGTCGAGCGCAAAAAGGGGTTGATGTATCGCAAATCCATGCAGGAGAAGCACGGCATGCTTTTCGTGTATCCCGAAGAGAAACCGTTAAGCTTTTGGATGAAAAACACCTATATCCCGCTTGATATGATCTTTATTGACTCTAGAGACAAAGTGGTCGGGCTGATTGAGAACGTTCCAGTCCTAAACGAAGTAATCAGAAAAATTGAAAAACCCACCCGCTTCGCAATCGAGCTAAATGCCGGTGAAGCTAAGAAATACGGCATAGTTTTAGGATCCGAGGTGATTCACGGACCATGGCCGGTCGCGGGTGAGTAGGGTTAGCCCGATTCGTAACTCTTTCATGTGGCTTCTGATCCTGGCATGGATTACGTCGTTGCCAGTCTTAGCTCAACCCGAGCCTTCCGGACCAGTCTCAATCTCAAATCAGTATCCGCTCTCAGCGCTTCACCAGTCGCTCGCGCCAGAGAGCGCCGAGACGCTCGCTTCAGGGCAGCTGCAAGTTAACCTGCTCGGGTCCTGGGCAAATACATCTGTGCTTGAAGATAATTATATTGTGGATGGTGAGGGCGGGGACCTCACAGGAAGATTTGCGTACGGAGTGGGGCACAGCTCCGAGCTTCAGCTGCGCATCCCTTTTCTTTGGCGCGGAGCTGGAAGCTTGGATCCCTTCATAGACGGCTGGCACCGGCGCTTTAGTCTGCCACGCGGCGACCGCGATAATTTGTCGGATAAGCAGTATGAGATCTCCGGTGAGAATACCGACGGAAGCGACTTCGGCTTGGACCGCCGCGGCAGCGGCCTTGGTAATATCGAAGTGGCCGCCAAGGCCCGAGTGGCGGGTGAGGGGAATCCAGTTTCGTACCGCCTCGGTTTAAGCCTTCCCACTGCCGAGCGTGAGTTCGGACACAACGGCCTGGATATATCAAACACGCTACTGTATCAAGTTCGCCTCGGGCGGCTAAACTTTTATTTCGGCGCCGCGCATCTGTTTTTGAGTGACAGAGAGATTGCTGGGATGAAGTACCGCCCTAATCACCTGGAAGGCTTTGGTTACCTAGAATACCAGGCAGCCAGCGCTGCCTCGCTGCTATGTGGAATTTCCGGCGCCACCCAGGTTGTGCGCCAGATCGTAGGACACCCAAGCTATTCAGTATATTTGGACCTCGGAGCGCGCATTTATCTGAAAGAGAACAGCTCAATTGAAATGATCATTCGGGAAAATCCCACCCCAGGCTACGGCACAACCGACGTAAGCTTTCACCTCAGCCTAACTAGCTCATTCCACTGAGTTCTTTCTTGCGGGTATTTGTAATATTTTTGTATTTTGCTGAAGCAAAATGTGAATCTTTTAGATCTAAATAAGAGAGTCCCTATAAAGTAGTTTGAATAGGGTACGATCTGGTACGATAATAGTGCTTCAAGGGTATTTTTTAGCGACGCGGGAGTTTGGATATGGCTGAGATGGGTGGACGTGATGGTGGGAATAGGCATGCGCCGACTTTGACCGAATTAAAGACCAGCTACCCTCTCGCTGGCGTCGATAGCTCAGGATTGAGCCATCTTAAAATTGAATTACCGTGCACTGGGATATTTGGAGCAATTGGCGCCCAAGGCCCCCGCAATTTAGGCAGACCGACCTCGATGCACGGCGGCGAAGGTAGCACCGATGCGTACTCTCCAGCGTCTCGTACAGTATTGCACTGGAGTGGGGAGCCCGATAACGAAACTGTGCAAATCGTAGGTCGAGGAAGAGTTCCGCTTAAGGAACTCAAAGGCAGCGATCTCGGAGCTCTAGTAGAGACGGCCTAAATTCGTTTCAATCAACACGCCCTTTATCCCTGGACAGTCCGTCTCCGCAAAGCACTAAAGCTGCAACCGTAATTGAAAACCTTCGGGCGACTACCTGCGACTTGGCGCAGCACTTTCCCTCTTAAAGATCCTGGCTATATGTGAAGGATCTTTAAGAGGGAAAGTGACTTATAGGAGGTTCCACTGCGTGATTGAGG
>CAZVWV010000186.1:323-4305 GCA_964631745.1 uncultured Bdellovibrionales bacterium | reverse complement strand
GGCGGAGTCAAGGTGGCAGTGCGCTTATCGCGGGATTCCAGTGCTTTGAATTTCGAAATTATCGACACGGGCATAGGACTTTCAAAGGAAGAGCTTGAACGTCTTTTTAAACCCTTCTCGCAAGCAGACGCTTCTACCACAAGAAAATTCGGGGGCACCGGATTGGGGCTCAATATTTCAAAGGAGTTAGCACAAGTGCTAGGCGGCGATATCACCGTCGTCAGCTCTAAGGGGAACGGCAGTATCTTTACACTTAAGCTTCTGATTAACGATCCGAAAAGTCTCGAATTGGTGGAAAGCAAACCGGATGCCGAGGACGAGTTCCTATCTGAATTGGGCCTGGCTACTTCAGGTAACAATTCAAGCTCGTCGAATCTGGGCCGTATACTACTGGCTGACGACATGCCTGATAATCGAGAATTGATCGGCTACCTTCTGTCGCCGCTCAAAGCCGAAATTATTTCTGTTGAAAACGGCAAATTGGCCTTGGATAGAGCGATCACGGAGAGTTTCGATGTAATCCTGCTCGATATGCATATGCCCGTCCTTGACGGATATGAGTGTGCGAAGCAGTTGCGTGCGCAAGGCATCTCCACCCCGATTTTGGCAGTCACGGCATCTGCCATGAATGGAGCTCTGGACCGCTGCCTTGAGGCAGGCTGTAATGATTATATCCGTAAGCCCTTTCGAAAGGATGTTTTTTTAAAAATGGTCAGCAAGTATATTCATGAATCTCGCCAGCGCCAGGGGCCTTCGCCGGTAGTGGAAGAACCGGTAATACCAATTGTATCCCGTATTGTGGAAGAGGATCCAAAAATGATCTCGGTTGTTTTGGGATTTGTGGAAAGGTATCCTCGGCGAGTCGAATGCATAAAGAAAGCCTGGAATGAGCAAGATTGGGTGGAATTAAAGCGATTTTCGCACCAACTTGCGAGTGCCGAATTATTTGGATTTGCAGGATTGGGAAAAATCGGGCAGGCCATCGAAATGGCGCTCGACAACCGCAATTACCAAGCCATCGCAGAGCTGGTTATGGAACTTGTATCAACCGAGAAAGGTGTACTAGCAGGGCGGCCACAGTTACTCCGTGCCCTAGAGCAAAGTCGAGCGACGCAGTCGCTCGATTGATATTATTGAGATTATCCGCAAAGCGCTGCGGCGATGGCATGCAAGAGTCGGGCGGTGATCTTTACAGTCTGCTGATTGGTGTCGGCGGCCGGACATAGCTCCACTATCTCGACCGCCAACATAGGATGTTTCGCAAACTCTACGGCGAGGTAAAGCACCTCGCGAAATGTGAGTCCGCCTGGAAAAGGCGCAGAAACTCCTGGAGCCATAGTTGGATCGATGGCGTCTATGTCTATGCTCATAAAATACGGCGGGGGCAGGGCTTTTAAAATTTGCTCTCGAATATGGTTGGCGCCAAAGGCCTCGAAATCGACGGCCTCATAACTTAGGATATTCTTAGCTTTTATCAGCTCCGCCTCGGGGCGTTCGATTTGGCGCGTGCCTAAATAACAGAAGCGCCTTGGGTCGACAACTCCCTCGTTTACGGCATGAAAGATGGTTGAACCATAATTGATATCGGCGCGCGGCATGCAGTCCGGATGGGCATCAAAATAAATTACCGAAAAATCTTTATCTGATTCGTGTAGCGCCCGCAAGGTTCCGAGCGTTAGGGTGTGTACTCCGCCCAACAGCAAGGGGATATCCTGAGTCTTTCTAATCTCCAAAACTTTTGCTTTAACCGCTTGAAGCATAGACGAGACCGACTCTGCATGCGTGACATCGCCCAGATCGTCGAAATTGGTCAGGATATCATATCCCTCCAAGATAAAACTCAGCATCTTGCGAGTTGCCGCAGGAGCGTTGTGCTGGTCCATGGCCTCGGAGGTTTCGACCCTGCACCCTACCGATGTCGGCACGCCTATTAGTTTAACTTTACTCATGAAAGGCCATTATGGCCGATAGTGATAGCATCGGTAAAGCTCACTTCCCTTGCCGCGAGAATTTCGCCGTGGTTTGAGCTATTAGCGAAAAAGGAATCTGCAGCAGTCTAAAGGGCAGAAGTTTCAAGGTGGGGGTCTTAACGCCGAACGATTGACGATAGAATCCAAGCGCCTCACTTTCAATGTAGTCAAAGGGGAAGACCCCGATCGCTCTAAACGGTGGTGCCAAGGAGACATATTGCGTATACAAGATGCTTGTATAGTGATCGGCTGCCATTACAACGGTTTTGGGTTCTCCAATCTGCTCCCGAAGACGCATACCGAATTTAAACGGCACGGTGCGGTCAAACGCCGAAAGCAGCAGCAAGGTTTGTTTAGCGTCTATATACCGGGCCATATGCTCCGGGGCGGTTTTTACAGTTTGCCGAAGGAGTTTGTAGAAATCTTCTTTTGTAATGCCCTTACTCTGCATGACCGCATTGCGGTAGAACTTTAAACGTTTCTGGTTAGAGTGCTTAAAGATATCCACCATATCGGTCCCGCCAAGGGCCATGACATTGTATTTAAGCCGAGGATCAACTCCCGCAGTCGTGGCGACATTGATAGCGCCGCGACTTATACCAAATGAGCCAAAGGCCGCCTTGCCATACTCTTTCTCGAAGAAGTCGATAGCTACTCTGTCGCGCACAACATTCTCGCGCAGCACTTCCTCAATCTTATCGAAAAATACTGGGTTTTTGAAATCGTTGTTACGATGGACAACGGCCGAGTCAAAGCCATGCCGCACAAAGTACTCCGCAAAGTAATCAGCGATATGGTTCTTTCCTCCCAAGAGCGGAAAAACGAAAACAAGATCTTTGTTGCGCTCGGGTTTATAATAGTAATCAATCTTGATCTCCCCTGTGGGGGTTTCTACGAAGATGCGCTTCACGGCAAAATGCACTTTGTCGCGTATGGCCTCCTCCCTAAAGCTAGTATAAGGGGGATGGGCGTAGTATTGCTCGAAGTTTGGCGGGCGTTGGGGTGGGCTTTGATACTTAGGGTTTAGCGGAAGAATTCCGCAGCTTGATGTGAAGCATAAGATCCAGAGAACTAGAGCTACTCTAACAACCTTTGGCATACAACCTTCGAGTCACGGCCTGGGCCGCCTCTTGTTTGTGTTTATACACTTTAGATGATCATCGTGTGGACATAAGGCAAACTTAAGGGTTTGGGTTGGAATGGGCGTTCGTTCGGCTGATTCAGGCCTTTATGAAACCCGTAATAACAGCCCCTTAAGATACTGACCCTCGGGATGGTAAAGGCTTACTGGATGGCACGCGGCCGCATGAAATTCCGAAACTACTTGAACCGCACGTCTAGCGCGCCGGGCCGCCTTAAATACTGCCTCCCTAAAGGTTGCTCGGTCTAAAAGTTGGGAGCATGAAAAGGTGAGCACAAACCCACCAGGCTTTAAGCGCCTTAGAGCTAAATTGTTAATAGCGTCATATCCCTTTATGCCTGAGTTTAAGGCAGAGCGATTCTTTATAAATGCTGGTGGGTCGACGATTACGATATCATATTGATCGGAACTGGCTTCAAGAAAGTCGAAGCAATCAGCCTTTATAAAGTCATGCTGAGACTCAGGGAAATTAAGCGCCAAGTTTTGTTTGCAAAGTTCCCCGGCTGTCTCGGAGGCGTCCACAGAGTCTACTCTGGTGGCGCCGCCAGATAAGGCATAAATCGAGAAGGCTCCGCTGTAACAAAAGCAGTTAAGGATTCTTTTCCCGGATGAAATAGAGGCCAGTCTGGCGCGATTCTCACGCTGGTCCAGAAAGAATCCGGTTTTTTGCCCTTTCTCCCAGTCGATATGAAATTTCAATCCGTTTTCAGTGATGATATCATTACCGGACTCGCCCAATAAATATTGCGCTTGAAGGTGCTCACCTCCCTTACAATAAATTCTCTCTAGGGGAAGGGTATCCTGTAGTGCGTTAGATATGCTCTCGATGGCACGCGCCATCCCTTCAGTCTGACACTGGATCACGGCGGTC
>CAZVWV010000186.1:0-313 GCA_964631745.1 uncultured Bdellovibrionales bacterium | reverse complement strand
GGTAGATATCGATAATCAAGCCGGGTAGAGAGTCCCCCTCGGCGTTTACCAAACGGAAGGCATTCGTGGAGAGCGAGCCAACCAGGCCAAGTGCAACCCGTAAGCTATAGGCGTTTGCGATGGCGCTCTTCCAAAAGGCGGAGTCAATATCGACCTGCTTAAAACTTAAAAGCTTTACTGCGATACTTTGATCGAAGTAATGCCCGATGCCTAAGAACTGCGCATCGGCTGAGCGGACGCAAACCAGATCTCCGTTCTGAAGGCCGCTAGCTTTGCTCTGAATCGCTCCGGAGAATACCCAAGGATGGAAATT
>CAZVWV010000185.1:0-4413 GCA_964631745.1 uncultured Bdellovibrionales bacterium | reverse complement strand
TGCTAGTACGGCTTGGGGCTAGAATATTATGGAGCGCAGGCGATTCGCCTGCCGGTGCCGAGAAGTTGCACTAAATCTTAAGGCCGATAGGCAGCACTAGGTGCGAACAGGTGGTGGCTTCGCCCTCAACTGTAGTGCCACTATAACCATCGGCGGACGAGTCGTCCGCGCTACTTAATATCTCGTGCTTGACTCAGGTTTTTTTGCAAGTACGGTGCAACTTAGTAACCGGCAGCGCTGTTTACTTTCTTAAGCCCTTATACAATTATTATTCTGCTCACTCTTTGATTTTACCTAACTAGGTAATCAACTAAAACATTGAGGGAATTATGACAGATGCCGCTCTCACAGACCGACTAAATCGCGAAGTTTTGCACGGTGCCACTGAAACTGCTGTGCGTCAGGCCGAGTTCGGCTGGTTGTCCGCCGCCGGAAAATTGCGACGTCAGCGGCGCATCGATTTTTTGTGCCAAACTCTTCCCAAAACAGCCAAAGTCTTAGAGATTGGCGCAGGCACGGGAATTCAGACGCTCGGCCTTTTGCAGTACTTCAGCGATGTGACCGGCATCGATATCTCGCCCGACCTTTTGCGTGTGGCCGAGAAGCGGGCGCCCGGCGCAAAGTATGAAGTCATGGACGCCCACAATCCAAATTACGCGGACGAAAGCTTCGACGCTGTTGTGGGAATCTCTATTCTGCATCATCTGAACTGGGAGCTCGCATTAAAGAGTGCACACCGACTCTTGAAGCATGGAGGGGTTGTGCGCTTTTCTGAACCCAACATGTTAAACCCGCAGATTTTCCTTCAGAAAAATATCCCTTGGCTTAAGCGACTTGCGGGGGATAGCCCCGATGAAACGGCCTTTACAAGATGGCAGATCGCTAGCGCGCTTCGCAAAGCAGGATTTGAGCGAATTAATGTGCGGCCCTTCGAGTTTCTTCACCCGGGCACACCTGAAAAGTACATTCCATTGTTGAGTAAGCTTGAGAAATTAGTATCTGCCACGCCGATTAACGAGATCGCCGGTTCCCTTCTGATTGAAGCTTGGAAGGCCTAAAAACTAGATGGTTCCATCTTGGTAACCGTTCTAGTTTACTCGCCACCGTCTGCCAGAAAATCTAGAAACGCTTTTCTAATCGCGTGAAAATATAAGAGTACCTCTTCGGAGAGCTCCAGACTGAGAACCCGCGATAGTTCTAAATAAAGAACCCCTGGATGCCGAAGCGCGCCCAAACTGCCTGCTATAATCTCCACTTCCGCTCCGCGAATTCCTTCCCCGACCCACCGGATCGGAACGGTGGTAATCAAACAATCCACCACCGGTGATTGCTCGCGGTGACCGACCTCGGAATATAACGAGAGCGGCATATCGCCTACGCGCAGAGTAGGCCGCAACTTTGTGCCATCTTTTGAAGCTAAATACAGGCATCCGCGTTGAAATCCTGCCAGCGGAACGGTCACGTCCACAAGATGTCGCACGGCCTCAACAGAAACTTCTCCCAGCTTCAATTGCTCATATGCATCAGAGAATGAATTATACAGCTCTTCTGGACAGCGCAGCGCGAAGCTATTTCTTGAGACGGTATTGCCATTGCTGCCACGCTCACCGATGTTAACCGCGGCTTTGGCGAAAAGTGGCGCACAGAACACTTTGGGCGCCGAGCGCTCGTAATGACTTAAACTGGCTAGGATCTCCTCTTCAATGTTTTCCAGAAAGGTCTCTCCAAAGCGCTCGCGCAGCTTAGGCTCCACGTCACGCCATTGCTTTTCAGCTTCCGGATAGTTGGCGCGGTCATGAGATTTAGCGTACAGCTCGGAGATTTCGCAGATCTGTTGAATATTAAGTTTACCGTCAGCCTCTTCAAGCGTTTCCCCTTCCTGCCGTCTAAATTGCTCCGGTTGACTTGATCTTCTTAACTCGGATCCCAAATTCCAATCGGCAATAATTCTCGACACGATCTGAAGCGGGCTAGTACCCAGCTGCTTCTGAAGTTCATCCAGAATATCGACTTTACGGGTACGGTGAGCATTTAAGGCGCGCGAAAATATAGTTGGATAGTTCCAAGCGATAAGATTTAGCGCAAGTTGCCGCAGCATGGCGCTACTGTAGGCAAGTCCTGGGGCCACAGAGTTTTTGGTGGCCAGCGCTTCGGCGGAATGCGCGCTTAGCATGCTATGCTGGAGCCGTAAGGCTTGAGTCTTAGTAATAGCCGAGATCTGATGAACCGAGATATCACTCGCTTCGACCTCAAAAAGTTTCTCTAGCTTTTCGTCCTCAAGTACTGCAAGAGCTGCCACTGGGTCCGGGTGCACCTCCGGGTCGATCCCACTGGTGTAGATATGTCGCAGATAATGAATAAACAATCCTGGATCGCTTTTAAGATCTTTCAATAGCTGCGCTCGGTTTTTCTTATAAGTTCCATCCGTAAAGCGGTTTTTCAAAGATCTGAGCGCGATCGGATCGGCAGGAACTCCGCCCTTGTAAAGGTGCGAAACGGTACGGTCCAAGGTAAGCGTCTGGCCAGGCGCCCTCCTAACGGCAATCGTGCGCTCCGGCTCCGGTGGCTGGTAGGTAAACATTGTAATCCTGTATGTATTAATCGTCAGGTCAGCGGCCCCTGTTTAGCCCTATTGTGGCGCGTTGGGGGGGGTGCAGCGCGCCTGGCCGGGCCGGTAGAGTCTCAGAGACATTTCTTGGGACTTTTCCTAGATAGGATAACCTACTTGAAAATCAAGTAGGTTTTGTGCTAAACTTATGCAAATATTAGATAGGTTAGTAAATGGCGAAAAATCTTAAGCTACTTCAAGCGGTTATCAATGAATCTGAGATGCTGCTTGCTCAAAAGTATCAGTCCCGCTCATTGCCTCTTCCAGCCATCCCTGGAAAGGCTGTGGGGCTAATTGGCGTAAGAAGGGCAGGCAAGAGTACCTTGCTTAAACAGACTTGGGATAGCTATGGGCTCTCTTCAGAGAATCTGATCCACTTGAACTTCTTTGATGACCGACTTTTGCCATTTGTCGCATCGGATTTTACTGACTTAATAGATGCGCACAATCTTACTTACCCAGATCGATCTAACGACGCCAAACTGGTCTTAATGCTTGATGAAGTTCAGTTGACTGAGGGTTGGGAGCTGTTTGTTTCTAGGATGCTTCGCCGTCCGAATACTGAGGTATTTTTTTCAGGTTCCAGCGCGAGAATGTTAAGTAAAGAATTAGCAAGTGCATTGCGGGGTCGTTCTTTAGCGACCGAGGTATATCCGTTTAGTTTCGAAGAGTATTGCAATTTTCGCGAGATACCGACAACTACCAGGGTGGCGAAGGACTTGACCAAACTTATGCGCGCCCTTGATGACTACCTGTCGGAAGGCGGGTTTCCAGAGCTTCTAAAGGCTAAGCCTCCTTATATTAAACAGATAATTTCTGAGTACTTGGACGTCTTGTTGTTGAGAGACGTAATTGAAAGAAACAGCGCTAAGGATCCATTAGAATTGAAAGATACGATGAAGCTGCTGCTCAACCAAATAGCCGCTCCCTTTTCCTTTAATAAATTGTGTGGTCGCTTGAAGTCGTTGGGGCATAAGTTAACAATTGGAGATGTGGCCGAGTACATCAGTTGGTTTGAGGATTGTTTCTTGTTTTTTTCTGTTCCACTTTTTAGCCCATCAAAACATGTACAGATGACAAACCCCAGGAAATTATACTGTGTGGATAATGCGCTGTGGTTAGCGCAAAGCATCGGTCCGAGCGAGAAAAAGGGGCAGCTCTTGGAGAATGTAGTTTTCGTCCATCTCAGACGCCAATATAAGGAAATTTACTACTATAAGAGTTCAAGTGGAACTGAAACTGATTTTCTCTACCTCGACCACACTAGCGAAACCCATCTCGTGCAAGCCTGTTATTCGTGGCAACATCCAGAAACAAAAAAGCGCGAGCTAGACGGACTTTCAAGTGCAATGCAAGAAGTAAGCGCAAAGAGTGCGACAATTGTCGTCCAAGATATACTAAGAGAGGAAAGTGTACAGTCGGCAGCAGGGATTATACGTATAGTGCCTGCTTTTCAGTTTTTGTTGGAGAAGTAACCCTCCTGGTGGAAACAGATTTCAGATCTAAGTCCACGTTCCTTTGGGTCCAATCCAGTTAGCTACATCTTCAGGCAGTAGGTTCCGGCAGTTCCGGCTCCAGCAGTAGGTTCCCGGCTCCAGCAGTAGGTTCTCAGAGACATTTCTTGGGCGGCCCGGTATGGAGAAAACGTAAGTATTGTTAAGCTATTAGGATGCCTAGGGGTAGCTGCTCAAAAACCCCGGGTAAATTACAAACGCGGCGCAGAGTACGGATATTATTGAGCGCCGACGACTCGTCGGCCGGTGCCACGGGGTGGCACAAATTCTTAGGCCGATAGGCAGCAGCCG
>CAZVWV010000184.1:0-4951 GCA_964631745.1 uncultured Bdellovibrionales bacterium | reverse complement strand
TCGTCTATCTCTTCCGTAACGCCGGCCTCTTGCAATCTCCCGACAAGAGGCCTGAGTCAGGGCCGAATTCCTAAGATAATTGGTCCAATTTACAGTCTAGGTCTCGCAACCTTAAAGTGATCGTGGCCTGCAAATTATCGCTTGAGCTCAAGTCAAAAGTAGTGCTACAATGTAACCATAACGTAACTAAATTAAAACTACTATCATGCCGTCTATCACCGTAAGAGAAATCCCACCGGATCTCCTGGAAAAAGCCCGGCTTTGGGCCAAATCCGACAAGCGCAGCTTGAATCAAGCTCTAATTCTATTAATCGAAAAGGGCCTCTCCTTGGAAGTCGCCGCGCCGCTTTATAAGAAAGAACCTCTTTCGGTTGATGGGCAGCTTGAAATCTGGGGTCTGGTTGCCGGTAAATTTAAAGACAAACGTTCGACAAAGAAGATAATATCCGAGATTTATAATAGGCGTTCGGCGGGACGTTCGTTTAACCTATGATTCTTCTTGATACCGATATTTGTATCGAAATTTTGCGAGGTAATACGAGAGTACTTGCGGCGCGACGACGAACCCGTGAAGAGGTGGCGATATCTTTCATGACTGTCGGAGAGCTCTATTTTGGAGCGTTCCGTTCCGCACGGCCTGCCGAGAATTCCAGCTTGATTGAGTTATTCTTATTGTCTGTAAGCGTAATAGAATCTGCCCCGGACATCATGAAACATTTTGGAGCCCTTAAAGATCAATTGGGTAAAGCCGCCAAACTTGTGCCTGATGCCGATTTATTAATAGCCGCCACCTGCTTAAAACGTTGCTCCTTACTGGTCACCGGAAATACCCGCCATTTTAATAGATTTCCTGGGCTACCGTTGGAAGACTGGACCAAGGCTTAAAGATGTTACCGCCAAGCTCCCGGCCAGCGCTTGCGATCTGTTGCCAAATCCCGCTGTTTGCTAAACTTTCCCCATGCTGCCTAGAACTATATTTATATTACTCTGTATCCTAATCCTTCTTCCCCAGGGTCTCTTCGCCGATTCAGTTTACAAATGGGAAGACAAGGCCGGAGTAGCTCATTATTCGAGTAAGCCAGGCGATGCCGCTGCGAAGCCCGCCACCTTACCCGAGATCACGCGCGCGGATGTAAAGATATCGATCAACCCGCTTCAAACCTGCGATAAGCACGGCGGCATAAATTGCCAACTGGGCGCTGACAGTGACGGCTCAGCAATCTGCTACGATGGCTTTAAGGGCGCAGTAACTCGCTACAGTTTTAACTGTAGCTCCCCCAAGCTAAAAATTAGCGACGTCTCCGAACGGGACGCCAGCGGGGGTTTTACAGTGTATGTCAGAAACTTAGCGTCAGTTGCCGCCGCGCATGCTGCTCTAATTTATAAACACGGCCTAGATTCCCGCCAAGTGAAGCTGGATGGTCCAATAGAAATAGCGCCTTTTGGGTTGGGGGAATATAAATACAGCCCCGCGCCGATTGATCAGGGCCAGCCCAAGCCCACATTGGCTGAGCTGGAGATTGATTGTGCTAACTGTCCGGGGTGATGAAAACACGTTTAGGGGCTGGGTTTGTAAGAGAAGTCACAAGAAAGTTCTCCGCAAGAAAAGTCCAAGAAAAGTCTCCCAAGAAAAGTCTCTGAGACTTCCCCGGGGACTTTTGGCTAAGTGCCTAATCGCGCTACCATGCCCGTAATTCATTGCGTTTTCTCGTAATTGCTCGAAAGGTGGCTGAGATGGCTGAAGATCTTGAAGTTTTCGACGGAATTGGCACGGAACCCTAGCACCGCTAGGGTGAGTACCAATTCCTAGAAAAATTTAAGAGGTTCAGACAGATTCGCCACCGTAGTAGATTCAACTGCTGTTTCTAGGATTATGGAAAGTATGATAGGATAGTGGTAACGAGGAAAGGACTCGAGATGGATAGGGATCAACAGACATCAGTGGTCAGTATCAATAAGAATATTCAAGGTGGAACGCCATGTTTCGCCGGAACACGTGTTCCGGCTTCGGCGCTTTTCGATCACCTCGAATCGGGCTATACTGTTGATTATTTTTTGAGCCAGTTCCCGAGCGTCAGACGCGAACAAGTAATTGCGTTGCTAGAAGATGCAAAAAGGCACGCCGATCAGAGCGGCAAGGTTGCGGCTTAATGAAGGTTTTGCTTTACCCCGAACATTTACACGTGTGAGCAAGTAGTCTTCATATCGTGCATCTGTAAAATTCCAAGAAAAATCCGAAGAAAAGTCCCGAAGAAAAGTCTCTGAGACTCTTCCGGTTTTGACTCTTCCGGTTTTGGCAGGGATATATAAGTAGCGGCCGACTCGGCCGCCGGTGTGCCTAGTGGCACTACTTTTTAGGGCGTAGCCACCACCTGCTCGCACCTGGTGCTGCCTGTCGGCCTAAGATTTAGTGCAACTTCTCGGCACCGGCAGGCGAGTCGCCTGCGCTCCGAATATTCTTACGATGCGCCGCGTTTGCCATTTACCCGGGGTTACTGAGCAAATACATTCCCTGCACCATAACCCATTAAAATAACTACGTTATTTTTTCAAAAAGCCGTGTAGATTGTTGTGCCGCCCTGCTTCTGGGGTAATCTAATATACATGCTCCCGAAATCCACCATCGACCGGCTTATCCCTATACTTCGTCAAAGTTGTCGCAGGGTTAAGCGCATGCGGGTTAGCGGTTTTCCCCGGGCTTACTACTGCGGGCACCTGCTGCGGGACATGCATTGGTTTAATACCTGGGCCGGTAGCGGGTCGGTTTACAGGATGCGCTCTGATAACACTCGCAATGTTTACTGCGATGTGCGCGTTGGTACTCACCGGCAAGACCAGGTTTCTAACGGCGGGTTAAACGATAACGATGAGGAGGTGGAATCTACCTCGCATGTTAGCGTGCCGATTGATGACTCTAACTATGACGGCTTGAAGCTCTCGCTTTGGCGGCTTTGCGAATCGAAGTTCAAGGAGGCTCTGGCCGACTATAATCAGCGGGAGGCTTTGCGGATTTCAACCATCGATCCTAACAGTAACCTGCTCTCATTTGTCAAATTAGACCCGGTCAAGTACGTGCGCTACGCCGAACGGGAATTTGTAGACGAAGAGAAATGGGTTAAGTTTTGCAAAAAAGCATCGCAGTGGATGTCCTCTTTGCCGCAGGTGACCTCGGCCGAGGTGGAGTTTGATGCGAGTCACGAGACCAGAATTTTCGTAAACACCGAAGGCAGTGTCATAGTTCAACACAGCCAGGTTTTTTCATTGACGGCAACATTTAAGAATTTTACCAAGGAAGGATCATCGCTTGAGCAAGATCTGGTGCTAAATGTTGGACGCTTAAAAGAGCTTCCAGACTTTCGAGCATTTAAAAAATTAGCTCTTCAGAAGTACGATCAACTGATAAAGCTCATTAAAGCCAGAAACATTCATGCATTTTCCGGTCCGGTACTGCTCTATCCGGGCCCCTCCGGGTTGTTGTTTCACGAAGCTATCGGCCACCGCCTGGAGGGCAGCCGTTTACTTGCTACCGGGGAGGGTCAGACATTTAAGGGGCAGGTCGGCAAAAAGATTTTAGATATTGAGCTAACCATTCGGGACAACCCGCGCTTAAAGGAATTTAAAGGGGTGCGCTGCATCGGGCATTACGAATATGACGACGAAGGCGCGCCCGGAAAAGACGCGCTGCTGGTGCAAGATGGAATCTTAAAAGATTTCCTAAACACGCGCGCGCAGCTATTTAAGAAAGGCTACACCCCAAACGGGCATGCCAGAAATAAGAAATTTCAACGCCCCATCAGCCGCATGGCCGTGACCGTAGTAGAAGCGAAAAAAGCCATCAGCCTGGAACATCTCAGGATGCTTCTAATAGCCGAGATTAAGCGCCAGAAGAAACCATTTGGCATGATAGTGTACGAAACTTCCGGCGGCGAAACCGAAACAACAAGCTATGATTTTCAGGCCTTCTCCGGCGAGATCTCTTACGCCACGCTGATTTATCCAGACGGCAAAGAAGTGCCCGTGCGCGGCGTGAACTTCGTAGGCACGCCGCTACAGGCGCTGGGAAATATTATCGCAGTCGGCAAAGAGCAGGAGCTAGACAACGGCTACTGCGGGGCTGAGTCCGGGTTTATACCGATAACGACGATCGCACCTGCGGTGCTTTTGCGGAATTTGGAGCTTCAGGCTAAGGAGGAAGCGCTGGTTACGCAGTATATATTGCCGCGGCCTAAGACTTTGCGGTGATGGGGGGCGAAGCGCCAACGCTTGACGCCCCGCTCATCATTATGGATTGGCGTCGGCTGACATCTTTTCCGAATTGGTTGATGCCTTAGTCGCTTGCGCAGAGCTGTTTCTATTATTGACCCGATCTAGACCAAGTTTTACAGCTCCCAATGTGAGTGCGATTCCGGCGGTTTGTCCTACCGTAATCCCACCAATGCGCGCTAAAGCAGGCCTTAGCCATTCTTTAGCCAAGAATGCACCAGTGGCCTGCGCAGCTTTCGTTGCGCCGAGCCAGCTCAACCCGTCCTTGGCCCAATAGCCACCGAACGTACCGATAGCTAGTGATCCCGCGGCAGCGGCCGTTCCCATAGCTGCGTCTTTAATAAAACTATCTATTCCATAATCAGCCGCTCCACGTCCGGCAAAACGAATTCCGGCTCTAGCGAGAGCGACGATGGCCGCCCCTCCTATCAACACAGGCGCGGTAGCCCCACCCAATAGCACACCTGCGACCACTCCGGTTCCCATCAAGACTCCTGTGGCCTTGTTGGCAACAGATTCTGTTTTCTGAAGTTTTTCGCTCTGATAAATATTATGGTCAGTAACGAGATCAGCTAACTTTTGGGCTAACTCAGTTCGCGCCTCTGAAGTTGAAAGCTGCGGCGAATATGCGAGTACCTTAGCTAATTCTTCGTTCATTTTTGAGAATTTGCCCGCCATCACCCGATTC
>CAZVWV010000183.1:0-5005 GCA_964631745.1 uncultured Bdellovibrionales bacterium | reverse complement strand
CCAAACCCCAAAACCCGCAAAAATTGTTTTTATACCAATCACACAAAAATAAAAGATCGCCATTAAACGCACACTTCGGAATCCGGCATACGCGCCCAGGACAATCAGAGCTAGGCCTAACCAATCAGAACGGTTGCGGCGTTGTGCGGCGCCGAAAATTACGGCAGCACCAGTGAGAAGGGGGAGAATCGCATTTACGGAGAATAGTTGGAGCGGCTGCCACTCCGTAATGGATGGGCGCGACATAGTTAAGGCATCTAACATAAATTGATGAAAGCTTAAGCCCGGATAGGGCGTCAAAAATGTCGCAATCAGGGCCAGAGAAAACGCGATCATGGCTGCGGGGCTGCGAGAATAGCTGGTGAAGATACCAAGAAAGATCAAGGGGACGATAAACCCTCCGTGCGCGTTCACTCCGAGCACCATCAGTAAAAAGACCGGAAGGGGAGAGATGTTCCCGCGCTTAAAGTTTATTAGGAGGTAAGCAAGCATTAGGTAGGTGAAAATCTGAGAACGTACTGTGCTTGACCAAAGGTAGGTCGAGTCTAGAATTAATGCGGTAGTAAATATGGCCAGAGCAAAGTTGCCTGTAAGCTTTGAGCGCAGCGGTTGCAGCAGCAAAAGCACGGTAAGGCAGCTAAAACTTAGCTTGAGCAAAACCAGACCTGCATCGCCAAAAGTCCTCTGGAAGCTTTCAAAAACAGCTCCGGCCAGCCATTCGTGATCAACCCAGACCGGTTTCTTCGGGGCAAAGCTAAAGGGATCTTGAAGCGATACGGCATGACTGTCTAGGACTAGCCGCCCCACGGCCAGCCGCGCGAATAGATCTCGGTCTGCTTCCCTAGAAAATGATAGCTGGTTGACTAATAAGATCAGGATAAAGCAGTAAAGAAAAGCAGGCTTCGAAAATAAAGCGAGAATCCCATCTAGAAATTTTTCTAAGCGCCTGACCAGCATGCATAGCTTCTTGATAGTTTTTGACAATTTGGGCAGAAGTGAGTGCCACGCTGCCCAACTACAATCCTTTTAATATGTGTGCGGCACCGTGAACAGCCCTTTCCGGTTCTTTGATATACTTTGGGAGAGTAGTTCCCAAACTCAACCACGTTGTCTCCGATATCAGTGCCTTGGCACTCAATCGCTCTGACGAGAGTGCTGCGTATGGCGCGCAGCAAAACGCCGGCATCATCCTTTGAAAGAGTGTGGCTTAGTCGTTTTGGATGCAACTTCGCTCGCCACAAGGCTTCATCGGCGTAAATATTGCCGATTCCCGCTAAGAAGGACTGGTCCAACAGCAGCGGCTTTAGTAAACGCTTCCTGCACAAAAGCTCTCTGTGAAAGATCTGCTCGGTAAATTGAGGCTCCAGCGGTTCCGGTCCTAAGCGCGAGAGCAGGCCTTCGGTCGTGTCCACCAAGGCAATTCGACCGAATTTTCGAACATCATTAAAGCGCAATTCCTCATTTTGATTAATTTCAAAAATTGCGCGATCGTGCTTAGCTCTTGGGGATTCTTTCGAAAACACTTGAAGTGCGCCGCTCATTCTTAGATGAAAAAGTAAATATTTGCGAGCTCGATCCTGTTTCCGATCCTGCTTTCGATCCTGCTTTCCGGTGCGCCCCTTTAAATCTAAGCTCGCCAATTCAACTAAAATATACTTGCCGCGGCGCAAGCAGCCGACAATTTGCATCTTCAGTATCCCGGTATAGAAGGCTTTCTTTTTAGGTGTGGACAACATCCGCGGCCAAAGTAGATCTACGTCGGTAATAACTTTGCCAACTAATGCGGCTCTAAGATAGCGAGCTACTGTTTCGACCTCTGGTAATTCCGGCATGTGATCCTACCCGATTCTACTCTATCAACTTCTGAATACGTTCCTTTAATTTGGTCGCGCGCCGCTTCGATTCGGCTCGTTTAGTAGCAATCGCCAGAGCCTTCTTGGAGCCTACAACCACAAGCAGCTGCTTAGCTCTTGTAACGGCCGTGTAAAGCAGTTGTCGCTCCAGTAGGTTGTAATGAGATTCATGTAGCGCAAGAATTACGCAGGGCATCTCCGACCCTTGCGAACGGTGCACCGAAAGGGCGTAAGCGAGAGAGAGCTGTCCCAAATCTGAATCTTGATACTTAACAAAGCGCCCATCCCACAATTCGACCACTAATGAGCGCGTATTTGTATCTATACTTTTGATGTCGCCCACGTCCCCGTTAAAAACCCCAGCTTCATGTATGTTGTAATTGTTTACCCGCTGACATACCCGATCTCCAACTCTAAAAATTGTGTCGCCCAATTTTATCTCCGCCCGCACATGAGAATTTTCAACGGGGTTGAGTCGAGATTGCACTTTTTTGTTTAGCTCCACGGTGCCAAGCGGGCCACGATTCGAGGGGGTTAGAATAGTAATCTGATGACGCTCGAAGTTGAATTTTTTTCCGAGCTGCTCGGTGAAAAGAGCTTCAATGAGATTTGAAGCCTGCTCTGGCTCGCTTTTCTGGATAAAATAGGCGTCAGCTTTGGTGTTGCCGTCGGGCTCGGGAATATTGGGCACGATGCCGGAGTTAATCATTTGCGCAATTTCGTTAATGCTGGATTCCCCAGATCTGCGGAAGAGTTTAGAAAGACTCACAATAGGAATCTCTTTGATAGCCACAAGATCCGCAAAGACGCGGCCGGGGCCCACCGAAGGAAGCTGATCCTTATCTCCCACAAGCACTAGCGTGGCGTTTTTGGGGATGGCTGAGAAAAGATCTTTGGCTAACATCAGGTCGAGCATTGAGGCTTCGTCGACTATTATGACATCGGCCGCAAGCGGCTGACTTATGCCGTGCAAGAACTGTCGCTTATGCGGGTCGTATTTCAAGAGTCGGTGAATGGTTGAAGCTGGGTGGCTACATACCTGGGCCATGCGTTGCGCCGCGCGACCGGTGGGAGCCGCCAGCGAAACGCGCTTTTCTGCTTGGGTAAAGACCGAGACCAGCGCCCGGATGATAGTGGTTTTGCCGCATCCGGGGCCGCCGGTAATTATCACAATCGGAGAACGGGTAGCCCGCCGTACTGCTTCCTCTTGATCCACGCTGAAGGTAACGTTAAGGGCCTTGGCCGCACTAACAATAGCTTGATTCACAAGTGCGTCGGGCAGCAACTCTTGCACCTGTCCGATCCTTTGGGCCACGAAGCGTGAGACGAATTGCTCCGCCCGCTGAAGATGCTTAAGAAATATGGCCTCATCCTCCCGTACGACTGAGTCATCCTGAATCAAAGCTTGCATCTGTGGTTCAAGATCAAAAATGTCATCGAGCTTAAGAAGTGCTCTAGCGCGTAAGGCCAGTGAAGAAGCGTTTAAGTAGCAGTGTCCTTCTTCGCTAGCCTGTTCCAATGAGTAATAGAGCCCGGCCCTAATGCGTTGGGGGGAATCAGGGGTTAACCCGATATTCAAGGCGATCGTGTCGGCCGTCAAAAAACCTATGCCACGCATCTCACGCGCTAGAATGTAAGGGTCGCGCTTTAGCACCTCAACGCTGGTGTTGCCATACCGTTCGAAGATTCGGTTAGCTAGCTTAGTCGAGACATTATGTTCAAGTAGGAAACGCATGATCTCCTGGATCTCGCGGTTGGTGCTGAGCTTTTGTACGATCAGATCTGCTTTGTGTAAGCCGATTCCGGGTACCGCTGCTAGTTTACTCGGTTCCTGGTGGATAGTCCTTAGCGCATCGGCGCCGAACTCCTTAACGATCTTTTTGGCGGTCTTGGGGCCGATACCTTTTATCACGCCGCTTGAAAGGTATTTTAGAATGGCTTCCGGAGTTTCGGGTTCTATCTCGGTGATAGAATTAGCGCTTAGTTGCCTGCCAAATTTCGGATGAACGATATAGTTCCCCCGAATCAGAATGTTGCTCCCCACTCGCGCGTCGTAAAATGTCCCCACAACAGTTAGTTGATCGGAATTCTCAGCCACGCTTAGCTGAAGAACTGAATAGCCGTTGGAAGGGTTGTGAAAAGTAACTCTACTAATAACGCCACGTACGACCTGTTCTGTTTCCGACTCTTGAGAGTGCATGGCTCCGAGTATTAAGGGGAGCGCTTGAAAAGTCCACTCCTCTGGTAAAGTGGCTGTTTTAGTCGATGTTTTATTGCATTTTTCCGTTTTGGCCGGTATCTTAACCCGTAGGAACAAATGATTGACCTTAATGATCTTCGCAAGAATCCGGACAAATACAGGGCTGCCGCAGCCAAGAAGCGCGTGAATTTTGATATTGATGCCTTTCTTGCGCTTGATGCTAGCTACCGCGCGGTAAAGTCGCAGTTTGAAACCGTGAGAGCGGAGCAGAACGCCGTCAGTAAGGCCTTACCGAAGCTTAAGGACGAGGAGAGGGAATCAAAGCTTTGCGCCATGAAGGATTTGGCTGCGCGGGTCAAGGAGCTTGATGCGGAAGTTTCTCAGCTTGAGGCGCGCTGGAAGGTCGATCAGCAGCGCCTGCCTTCGGTTCCATTGGCAGGCGTGCCCGAAGGTAAGGATGACTCGGAAAACGTAGAGATCAAAAGATGGGGAGAGTTGCCTAAGTTTGATTTTGAGGCGAAGGATCATGTCGAAATAGGGCGAAAGCTAGGAATCTTTGATGGTGAACGTGCGGTCAAGATCGCGGGCGCCCGCAACTATTTCTTAAAAGGAGATGGCGCCAGACTGCATCATGCCGTTTTAAATTTTGCCATGGATCTGATCTCAAGAAAGGGCTACACGCTTTTTGAACCGCCTCATATGGTTCGTTACGAGGCCATGATGGGCACGGGATATTTTCCTGGTGGCGAAGACTCTGCTTATCAGATGGATCAGCGAGATCCGGGAACTTTTCTGATCGGAACATCAGAGGTGCCGGTTTGTTCCTTTCATATGGAGGAAATTTTGCAGGCCACTGAGCTTCCCAAGCGATACGCCGGGTATTCCGCCTGTTACCGTCGTGAAGCTGGAACCTACGGGAAGGACACTCAGGGACTATACCGTGTGCACCAGT
>CAZVWV010000182.1:0-5208 GCA_964631745.1 uncultured Bdellovibrionales bacterium | reverse complement strand
TCAACCTGGACCAAGAAGCGAACTGTTAAAGTAGGGTGGCTCCAGTTGGCTTAAAGAAAACGCTTTGCAGATGGGGTCAATCATATGGTGTCGGAATCTGTCCGTCAGTTTTTACCTAATGCGCCTAGCTTATTCCCTTTTGGAGCACTAAGCTACCTGAAACTGAATCCGTTGTAGTATAAATTGGAGTCTCATTATGGAACTAACTTTACAGCATCAATCTTTGGTAGGTCACTCCGTGACTCTTCCTCGGGTGCCAGAAGACACCTCCCCTCTCACTTTTCGAGTACGTACGCATGACGAACTCGACCTAATACGTCGCGACTGTGTAAGATGGCGCGAGCTATTTGCCTTAATAAGGCCTCCTAATCAATCAGCCGGAAGCGATGGCGTTAGGCAAGAATGGGATGGGCTTTCTCGGCTCTTAGCGCTTGAGCACCGCAATCTCCACGGCATGGTGTTCGCTATCTCCGGCTGGACCGGTTTGCGGGATATTTTTGCGGCAACTTTGAACGAACTAGGTTTGGTGATGCCGTCTAAAGCAGAAGTAATAGTTCATAACACAAAGACTCGATTGGAAACTACATTAACCCGTTTGCTCAGAGTTGTACGTCCGACCGTTGAAGATCCAGCATCCGAAACCCAGGCGCACCCTCTCAATAGACAGGTCACGAGTATTTTCGGATGTGAGAACATGCCAAATATGACAGGAGTTTATTGGAAGGCATGTGAAACGGTAAACTGCGCGGACTGGCTCACCAAAAAAAGTGACTCCAAGTAACTGCAAAAGCCAGTCGGTATAAATGCCTCGGCATCAGGTCGGACTTAGCTTTCGATCGAGCCGGATTGTCGGAACGTGATGTATCATGCCCTCTCCTAACCTATCTATAAGGAGAGATTATGAGGAACATTACCTTAGATGCACTAGTCGGCAGTCTTGCAGATCAAGTGGCAGCGAGAATTCTTGTCCAACTTGAATCCCGCTTTAAAGCCAACTGGAGCCACCCTAGTTTTTCAATACTTATTCGATCCCAAAACGACTATTAGGCACTATTGAGATCAACCTGGACCAAGAAGCGAACTGTTAAAGTAGGGTGGCTCCAGTTGGCTTAAAAGGGCTGCTGACTATACATGAGATCGGGCAACAGTTTAACGTCAGTCGTCATATCGTTTACAAATGGCGAAAGACCGGTAAAATAAACGCCTGCCCCTACGATGACCAGGGGCGATATCTTTATAGCACTACGGCTGAATTAACACGACAGACACAAGAGGTGTAGTATGAATGACACGTCAACGATATCAATTCCGAGTGACCACACGCCTCGCACACCGCCCGAGCGCAGCCGTGTACAAGTATGCCGCAGTCAAGGTACTTATCCAGCGACTTAAGCACTTCGTCTCGCAGCGCACCGTACTGTTGAGTGGCTCATAGCCTTCTCGATTAATCTTCTTGGCTTCTGCGCGGCGCGGACTTCATCGAGTGCCTTATCAACGTTGCTGACGAGGTGAAAGCGGTCAAGAATATGAAGCGCCTGAGGAGCCTTCTTAGCTATCACCTTGATGTACGCCTTCCACATGTCGCTGCATATGAATTGTAACCCTTGAGTTTTATCCTTACCCAGCACACGGAAGAAACCGAGCAACCCTCGCACAGTCCGCCCATTAGAAACCCACAAAAGGCGCTTACAATGGACGTCTATTTGATAAACAACTGTTACCGTAAGGAACTGTTACCGTAAGGGGACACCCATTGATTGTCGCAGGGGTAACACGCTGAATCGCTTAAGAAAAAATCTGCTTCCTTAGGGGTCGCAAGTTGGGTGTCCAGTTCTTGTGCAGAAGAATCCCTGCAAGGAGGCGGGATGAAATGACGGCTGGATAATTGCGGTGCGCTTTTCACTAGTGGTGACAGTCCAGCCCCCGGATCAAGGTTTAAGGGCGTTTCTGATAGATGAGGCTGTGAATGATCTCTATCCAGATCCGGGTGACGATTGTCACCGCGTGAAGAACGATCAGATGTCCAGGACTGAACGGATCCCTTTAAATCGATTTGCTCCTATGTCGACGCCGATGCCCGTGCCGCATATCATAATTCCTTGGTTGCTGGGGTCCTTGAGCACTGAGGTTGAAACGTTTGGAATAAAGTCGGCTATGCTTTGTTCATCTGTTGCCGACATTGAGCCAAACTCTTCGAACTTCATGCCATGACTAGTTAGCCAGTCCATGACGATTCGTTTTATTTCGTATCCAAAGTGATCTGATGCAACGTAAATCATTTCTTATTTCAGAAATCTTCTGCCCCGAATGGAGCCACCCCACGGCCATTAAGTTAAATATCCTTTGTGGGGGTAACACACGCAAGACCCAACAAAGATATTGGAATAAGTAATTGACTGTACTGGTTGGCAACGTTGACAGCTCTGCGCCCGCTCGGATTGCCCACTCTTAACTTAATGGCCGTAGGGTGGCTCCAGTTGGTTCTTCTAGAAGAAGCGATACGGACCTTCGTCATTGCTCAAAAAATGGGGACGAATCCCTTAAGTGAGCAATTACGTGCCGTCGTGGTTTATTGAAACCATTGCCGACGATCGTCTGGGTGAGCGAAGCCAACGAAAATGTTAATAATTCTGTTGTAATCCCACCTCATTTGGGAAATTTGTACATTCGGCACGCAACTTTGCCCGAAATTTTTCGATATATTAGTGTATGAAGAATTTTCCGTGTGAAGAAATCAGTTCTTTAATCCTGCTCATACGTGGGCACAAAGTAATCTTATCTAATGACTTGGCAAGGTTATATGAGGTAGAGCCACGAGTTTTAACCCAGGCGGTCAAGCGCAATATAGAGCGGTTTCCGGCTGATTTTATGCTGCAGCTGACTCAAGATGAGGTTAAGGCTCTAAGATCACAGAATGTGATCTTAGAGGGCGGAGGGAAGGGCGGCCACTCCAAGTACCTTCCTTTTGGGTTCACTCAGGAAGGTGTTGCTATGCTTTCTAGTGTGCTCAGAAGTCACCGTGCCATTCATGTAAACATTGCGATTATGAGAGCATTTGTGAAATTACGTGAACTCATGAATTCACACCGCGAGTTGGCAGAGAAAATAAATTCCCTGGAAAAGCGGCATGACGCGCAATTCAAGGTCGTGTTCAATAGCATCCGTAAGCTGATAGAAGCCAAACCTGAAGATTTAGTTGGGTCACGCAGCACTAAGCATAAGATCGGATTTGGAAATAGATAAGTGCCGCTAAAGGGTGGGATAATGTTTGCCGCCTGATGGGAACGCAACCCACTCGGCGCTTCAGATTGCTAAAACTCTCTCACAGGTTGCGTTTCCCATCAGGCGGGTGTTATGCGTCACTTTTCCTCTTGCAACAAAAAGCCGCGAACGCACCAACAACCCACATCGTTGCTAAATGAACTACATCCTCTATCGGCCAAGATACTACTTCAGAATAGGAGCTTATCATGAGACCGGTAAAAATTATGGCGAGTGCGGCGAAAAACCGCAACATTTTGGCCCCACGGATCTAGAGGCCCGACTGGAGCCATCCTTCTTTTCCAGTTTGCTTCTTGGTCCAAGCTGATCTCAATAGTGCCTCATGGTTGTTTTGGGATCGAACAAGTACTGAAGAAGTAGGGTGGCCCCGGGTGGCTTTAAATCACAAGTCTCGCGCGGGTATGGAAGGTTAATCAAGCAAGGACTGTAAGTGCGCAAAATCTTGTGCATTTTATGATACGCTGATTTAAAGGGCTTGACGTTAAAACGTTAAAGCGTTTATAATTATGAATATGGCGCGAGAAGCTACAAAAAGAGCAACCGTATATATTCAAGAGGATCTACATCGAGCACTCAGGTTAAAAGCGCTTGAAGTCGAAAAAACTGTTTCACAACTTATAAACGATGCAGTTCGGGGGAGCTTAAGCGAGGATGCAGAAGATCTTGAAGCTTTTGAAACCCGTGCTCATGAAAAAAGCATTCCTTTTGAAGAAGCTGTAAAAAAACTCAAGGCTCGTGGAAGAATATAAAGTCACCATCAAACCTTCAGCTTTCAAAGAATTGGATGATATTCCTAAAAAAATCACTCAACAAATTGTGAAGCGTATCAAGCAACTCAGTTCCAACCCAAGACCTGTTGGCACACAAAAGCTTTCTGGACAGGAACGATATCGAATTCGCCAAGGCGATTATCGTGTTGTTTACTGTATTAGCGACGCTACAAAGACAGTAGATGTGGTAAAGATAGCACATCGTAGAGAAGAATATCTGTAGACGTAACGGTTACGCGATAAAAAGTTTTCGCCCCGTACAAAATATCAAATTACCACAACTTTAACTCGGGTGAAAATCTTTTTCATCGCAGTGTTTGTTATGGTGACGACGGATCATTTTTTGATGCCTAACTCAAACAGGCAGCTTCAAGCAAGTCGGCTCGCGCATCGTTGTCTTCTATCTTACTGAAGTCAGGCGCAAGCACCAAATCAAAATCAAAACCAAGGGCATCCAAAGCTTCTCGAGTGCGGGGGCCAAATCGAGCTGATTCCAACTCTGCCTGAAGAAAAGTCACCACCATTTCGTTTTCGGAGATTCTTATCACGATTATTTTGCTTGCTGGATAACATATTAGTAACCGTTATCTCCCATAATGCTATTGGGGATACCAACCTAAGTCAAAACATACTTAACCAATTGAAACCATTTTTGGTTATTTTCTACCAATACTAGTATCCAACTCGTGCCAGTACAGATATCCAACCAATTGGGCAGTAGTGGGGGGATATCCGTTCTCACGCGATTTTGGTCAGAGAATCTTGACCACCACCGTATGCTAGCAAATGGGGTAAAAAGTTTCTTACTCATCTTGCCGTTTAAAAACGACCCTCACAAAACACACGGGTGTCGACCAACACCACGGCCATTAAGTTAAGCGTCGTTTGCTCGTAACTCGCGCACGGTCCAGTAAGGCTGTTGGAACAACCGATATATTTAACTAGCCCGCCAAGTTAACAGTTATTCGCTTGCTCGGCTTTGCCCCCCTTTACTTAATGGCCGTGAGGTGGCTCTACTTGGAAGGCCAGTTGGATACTAAAATGGCTAAGTCGCCAAAATGTCGCACTGAGGTCCGCAAAGATTGTTTAGCTTAATATGGTAGCAGTGAAGGTAGTGCGACCGTCCGCGGCCCGCGCGCTCGCGGCCACGCCCGAA
>CAZVWV010000181.1:0-5224 GCA_964631745.1 uncultured Bdellovibrionales bacterium | reverse complement strand
CAGGAGAGCTTTAGCGCTTCTGTCTCACGACAAGGGGGTAACGCTTTGGCTGAAAGTGGGCCCAGGCGTGCCGGGTGAAATAAATGGAGATAGTTTGCGTTTACGGCAAATTGTCATAAATTTGCTAGGCAACGCCATCAAGTTTACCGAGAAGGGAGATGTCACGGTTAGCTTAGCCCAAGAGAGCATCAGCCAGAGCGAAGCAGTGCTGCGCATCTCTGTCTCTGATACCGGTATCGGCATACCGCAAGAGAAAGCTTCTAGAATCTTTGAGCCATTTACCCAGGCGGATGAGTCTACCGAGCGACGATTTGGCGGTACGGGCTTGGGGCTCTCTATAGCCAAAAATTTAGTGGAATTAATGGGCGGAAAGATCTGGGTTGAGAGTAAGGTTGGTAGCGGTTCTACTTTTCATTTCACTTTAAAGACTGCTGTTGTGCCGTTAGCGGCTTCGCAAGCGGAATCCGTCGAGGAAATTCTGCCGATTCTTGAGAGTGACCTAGCCAATGAGAGCATCTCCACCGAAGGGCTAAAGAGTACAGCGCGCAGGCAGTTACAGATCCTGGTGGCCGACGACACCAAAGTTAATAGAACAGTTGCCAAGGCCCTGCTTGAACAGCTTGGGCACAAGGTGCAGTTAGCCAGCAGCGGAAAGGAGGTGCTTGAAATTCTTGAAAGTTCAGGTTCCTTTAGCGAAGCTACTCCCGAGAGGTTCCCCAAATTTGATATTGTTTTGATGGACATTCAGATGCCGATTATGAGTGGTATTGAAGCCACTCAACATATCCGCGCTCGAGAAGGGAAGTTAGAAGGTCAGCCGCATATTCCTATCGTTGCGGTCACCGCCCACACTTCCAGCAACGATACTAAGCGCTTTATGCAGGAAGGCATGGATGAATGTATCTCTAAGCCAGTTGATTATCATGAGCTAATTAAAGTGTTGGGGAAGTTTTTCCCGCAGTCTGCTGGTCCGGGGCATCTAATCGAGCCCAAAAAAGTAGCCTGTCTGGAGCTGCTCTCTGAACAAGCTTGGGGAATCGGCGTGGTGAATGTGGCGGAGCTATTCGAGAGATTTTGCGATGACGTCAATATCGTACAGGATGTTATTAAATGTTTTGAAGAAGAAGTAGGGGAACTTTTCTCAGCCTTAAGCGAGGCTATCAAGTCTGAAGATACCCGCAAGATTGCCAAATGCGCGCACGCCCTAAAAGGTTCGCTCGCCAACATCTCGGCAGAGTGCGCCGCCGAACAGCTAAACCTGATTGAGGATTACGCTCTGGCACAAGAGCTTCGTCTGGTAACAAAGCTTTTTATTCCGCTAGATGGCGAGATCGGCAGAGTGCGTGAGGTCTGCCGTTTGTTGATCGGAGAGGGGGTGCTTGACACAGGTCGGTGACTGTTTATTGCTCAACACCCCTTCGCCTGTCAAACAACTCACGAATCGTCACACACGAATCAAAGTACTCCGTTTTGGAAAGAGAATCAGTCATTCCACTTGGACTGATAAGTGTCTTTTCTATGGAGTAGCCCCTGGGGAGCTTTATTTTCTCGATTTTAGTGTTGAACTCTGGAATGATTTCCACTCCAACTGGGTCTTGGTTAAACTTACATTCACAAAGATTCCATACTCGATCACTACGTTTTATTACTAGGTCGATTTGAAATGACGTGTCGCCTTTGAAAAACAAAGGACCGAAGTCTTCGGTCACATCGCTAATTTTCAAGATTTCACAGATGAGATTGGCGTATCGTAAACAAAAGCGCTCAAATGCCAGACCTAGCCAAGGTAACCAAGAGTTCTTAATTTCACTAGCAAAGATATTCTTGTGAATATCCTTAACGATCTTGTTTCTTCTGGGCAAAATAAATTTGAAATAAAAATTTAAATATTCATCAAACACGCCGTACTTAACGATATTTGTTGTTTGCTTTTGTATGGGCGTATAGGCTCGAATGAATCGAGCCAATTCTAAATTATTCAAATAGCGCTTTAGTCCGCCGCCAGAGGGCATTTTAAGCCGCTTCGCGAGCTCGCTGAGCGTTTTGGGCGAGTGCGAGATGAATTTAACAATCTCTTCATATCTTAAATGTTCTTTAAATTGAGAAAAGAAAATTTTCTCATATTCATTAAACAAATAACCTGATTTTTCAAAACAGAGCGTGGCGAGGTTCTTTTCTAATGATCGATTTTTCTCTAACAACTCGTAATATTTTGGCACCCCTCCGAGTATCAGCATGTATGTCAATATTTCCTCCTGAGATCGAGTTTTTGGAAAAAATTGTGCGATTTCAAAAGGCTTTAATTCGGTGATTAGCAATTCCAGGTCAATCCTACCGTACAAGGCTTTTGACTTGATAACTCGATTCACCATGTAATTAGCGATGGAACCACACAGTATCAATTGAATGTTAAGATTCTTCCAATGATTGTCCCAGTAATATTTAATAAGCGCGACAAGTTTTGTCTGACCTGCGGCCATCCACTGAAACTCGTCAAAAAAGATGATTACCTTTTCTGTCTCTTGCCTGAGTCGTTCGGTTAGGTAAGTGAAAACCTGATCCCAATTTATGAACTTGATTTGTGGTAAGAGCTTATCATCAGTAAAAGCAGATAGACTATTCTTGAAGTGCGAGATCTGACTTGAAGTCGATTGACGTTCAAGGCTTTCAAAACACAGGTTTCGCTTATTTTTCAGGAAGGTAGCTATTAATGAACTTTTACCTATTCGCCGTCTTCCGTATACCACTACCAGCTTTGAAGTTTTAGCTGCGTAAGCGTCTGTTAGGATTGCTAGCTCTTTTTCGCGACCTAGTAGCATTTTTGGCCTTAAGATAGTTTGACGTTGTTATTGAGTTTAGCGCACATTGAGTATAGCCCAACTCAATGTGCGGATTCAATACTAAAAAATTGATAGTTCCGCACATTGAGTTGGGATGTGTTCAATGTGCGCTAAGCTGTGCTCGTAGGCGCGACTTATTAGGATCGACCTTTTCTAGTAATCTCAATTAAGGTGCCCAGTAAGCTAGGCGGAGGGATAAAGCGAAGATTTAATCTTGTTGAAGCTGAGATATGGGGGACGGTATTTTCAGGCGAATGCTTACTCGGAAGACGGACTTTCAGCGACTTTGGTTACCATAGCTTGAGCCTTACCCTTGTCAGTGATGGAGACATACGTGGGGTCGAGCCCACCATAGCCGCGCCCGAGACTAAATTGCTCATCGGTAATTACGATCTTTGTGCCCTTCTGGTCCACGAAGTTTATCCAATCCTTTCGCTCAAAGTGTCTTAGAACCCGAAGCAGCTCGGCTTTTTCGTAAGTCTTTAAGGCGAGCTCTATTGATAGCGAGAGATCTTCGTAATCCGGGCGCAAAGCCAAGGCCATGCGCATCACTAGTAGCTGAATCGGCACGGGAGCTTGCGCGCGTGTGGCGGCGTTGTTGGATTCTTCGTTAATCCAGCTTAAGAGATCGGTTTCTAATCTTACTGCCATGCGGTGTGTACCCCACCCAGGGGCGCTCTATTTCTCTTAATCTAATCGGAGAATTCGAGAATTATCTAAAGAGCGTTAATGAGGGTCACGAAAGCTTAAGATTCGCCGCGAGAGTTCCAGCTTGCAAGCTTAGCGCATATCGCAATAGGATCTCTTTTAATGCAATCCGCCTCAAAAACCGCCATTAAGACTGCCTTGGTGCTATTCCTGCTTCTGTTGGTGATCTCTATTCTTAAGAGCCCGTATGCTGCCTCGCTTTGGTTAGATGAGCTTCTTTCAGACTGGATTTCGGCTGATGGCGTTGGCGCTGCCTGGCGACGGGCGCTCGAATTTCAAGCTAGTTCCCCGGCCTATTTTTTATTCTTGGCACTTTGGAAGACGATCGCGGGTTCGTCCGAGGTCATCTTAAGGCTTCCGTCGCTAGTGTGCTTTCTCGTTAGCTGTTACTTTTTGTTTAACCTAGCGCGTAAGCTCTTTGATCTTGAAGTGGCTGTGGTCTCGCTAATTTGTTTGCTGGCGATTGATCCGGTAATGTCTGCGGCCATAAGCGCCAGACCGTACGCTGCCGCCCTAATGTTTGGGCTGGTCTCTTTTGATGCTCTGGTAGAGTGGGACAAAACAGGCAAGGCAGGCTCGGCGCATCGCTGGCTCTGGGCAAGCGTGCTCATGTTTTACTGTCACTATCTATCATTGACTGTATTTTTAGTTCAGGCCTTTTACATCTACCGCACGCGGCCGGACGGCCCTGCTCGCAAGGGATACAATCACGCCCTAAGATTATTTTTGCTGCTTCTGCCCGGGCTCTACCACATGCTCCTTATAAAAGGGCGAAGCGCCCTTTACGGAAGTGATTTCGTCTTTGAGCCGCTAAAGTTTATCGGAATAATTTTCCCACCGTATCTCGCAATCGCTTTGGTGTTTGCCATCCTGTGTGGCGCAATTGCTGAGAGATCCTGGTTTGGTCTGCCTGAGAATCGAAAAGCAGTGAGATGCATTATTGTTTGGGCGATGCTGCCGGCTTTAATGCTATTCTTAATCTCTCTTGTTTCCGGCAGATCCATACTCTTAGACCGTTATGCCCTTTGGGGATACCCCGGCCTCGCGATTTTGGCTGCGTTATTGTTACGTTCTTTGAACCTTCCTGCAGCTCGCACGCTAGCGCTTGTTGTGCTTGGCTGTTTTCTAATGGTGCGAGTCCTTGATAAGCGCTGGCGCGTCGAAGATTGGCGGGGCGCCGTTAGCGAGGCGCAGTCTCTTGGCGGCGTGCCGCTTTTAGTAAATACCGGCTTGGTCGAGGGCAGGAGCGTGGAGTGGTTGCGTGATCCGGCCCGCAGGGAGTATCTGCTCGCGCCGCTTGTCAGATACGGTAAGCTTGAAGGGGCCTGGCCGCTGCCTTTTAGTCAAGCAGTGCTGGGAGGCGAAGATTATTTAAAATCTATAAACCTTGCTAAGAGCGCAAGCCCAATAGCGGTGTCAGCGCTCTGTTTGCCGGTAAAAGGCGCAGACTGCTCCGAGAATTATTTCAAGGGGCTGGGCTTGCGTTTAGTCGAAAGCAAGAAGTTTGGCTTGGTTGAGCGCCGGCGTTGGGGAGCTGCGTTGAGCGATGGAGCCAGTGGCCCAGTCGGCGCAGCTGAATAAATATAGCTGAACACTGCTGTCCGGTAAAACATTGTAATTCGGGTCTTTAACCACGGAGGCCACGGGGAACACGGAGAAAACATTGAGGATTTCTA
>CAZVWV010000180.1:0-5297 GCA_964631745.1 uncultured Bdellovibrionales bacterium | reverse complement strand
TTAAGAATTTTTTACCACTGAGGTCACGGAGATACACGGAGCAAGAAACCACCCTGAGTTTATGAGCAATTACCTGTTTTTTAGCTTTCGCGTTCGAACGGCAAATTGACCTATGCTTAGTTTAACGTTAAACTATTATTGGTTACGCTACCTAGGCTCTTTTGGCCTGGGTAGCGCAGATTAATTTGGAGATATAATTATGTCATGTTGCGGATCGTCCTCTGGTTGCGGCTCTAAAAGTGGTGAGCAGGTTCCTAAGGCCGATAATTCGGCTGAGGGATTGGCAGCTTTCCAGGGCAGCGACGAAAAGCCTATTTTTTTGACCCCCTCGGCGATTGAAGCCGTTAAGAATGCCATTGCCCAAGAAGGCGAACCAGGTGACGCTCTTCGAGTTTCGGTTGTTGGCGGAGGATGCTCCGGCTATCAATACAGCTTGGACTTTGACAAAGAGACCCGTGACACCGACTCAGTTTTGCAGTTTGACGACGTTAAAATTCTAATAGATCATGTCAGCGCAGGATACCTCAAGGGAACTGTGATTGATTACGTTTCGGGATTAAATGGCACAGGCTTTAAATTCAACAATCCAAACGCCAAACGTACCTGTGGCTGCGGCAGCTCTTTTAGCTAGTTGTAGCGGTCGTGCAGAGATCTCTCCGCTAAGAAAGTTAAGAACAGCAAGCGGCGTTTTGTTTGCTTGTGCCTCATGCGTGTGCGTTCTTTTTCTGGGAGCATGTTCCTCTGAAAAGGCAGGCAGAGTACCCCCAAAGCTTGATTTTGAAGTGGTTTCCCCCCAGGAGCAAGCTATTCAAGTTATAGATCTCACCCCTCAGTCTTTCGTTGTCCCATTTTCGGTCGAAGCTTTAAGCTGGGAGCGAGCCAGATTGTTTTTCGCAAAATACACAAAAGATCCTCTCATAACAGAGCTGGATAAATCCGGTGAAAATCTTGAACTGAGAGCGCCAACGGCTGAATTGGGGTATTCATTCTCGGTAACGCGCATGTTGGAACAGGGCGGTTACCGCTACAAGGTTTACTGCCTTCCGAATTTAAGCAAACCGGAAGCCACCTCATTGTTGGCGACCCGCAATGCCAAAAATCTCGCCAGATTCATAAAGGACGGCGAGCTTGAAGTCTCGCTGTTGACCCGCTAAAGCCTGCCGAGCGCGGCTTTGGTTCAATTAACCCACCTGCTTTCAGCCTATTACCTTAAACCTAATAGCCCCCTAAGAGAATTTCCTGCTTCTAAGCAAATTATTTAGCGCCATTTCGTAAGGGTTTCTCGCTTTTCATTCGAAATTTTTGATTGAAAGTAGGGAGAGTTGCCATCGGCGCCGCTATGGGAATTTGCGCTCCGTATGTTGTTGGGAGGGGACACCGGATGTTTTCGAAGTTTGATATTCTGCGTATCAATAAGTTTTTAGCATTTTTAGTTTTGGCGCTGTGCTTGCCGACCTGGGCTGAGGCACAGCCTTATAAGGTTAGGCGAGGCGAATACTTAATCTCAAGAGATTTGCACGCGAGCTTGCCGCTGCAACAGGAAAGCAACACTAACTTAAGCTTCGCGGTGCGGGCATTAGCCACGACTGCTAACACCGTCTCCGCCATCACTCTGGTAAAGCCTAACGTGGCTGAGTCTGTATTGGGGCCCAATATCTTATCTGACGAGGTTGATTATGACGCGTCAGAGCACCAAGCTTTCTGCGATCAGATTCGCAGAGACGATGCCAGTGTCCAAAACTGTGAGCCTAATTATATTTATTCGATAGTTGGGAGTCCCTCGGATGTTGATTACAACAAGCTTTGGGCGATGCAGAAAATCAGCGCGCCTTCTGCTTGGGAGGTGACCACCGGCTCTGCAAATGTATTAGTCGCGGTTGTGGACACGGGCATCGACTACACCCATCCCGATCTCGCAGCCAATGTTTGGACCAATCCTGGAGAGATTGCTGGCAACCACATCGATGACGACCATAACGGATACATTGATGATGTGCACGGAGCTAATGTATTGGCCGGCACCGGAAATCCGTATGACGACAACAGCCACGGCACGCACGTCTCGGGGACCATCGGCGGTGTAGGTAATAATTCGTTGGGCGTAGCTGGCGTAAATTGGAGCGTGTGAAATTTCTAAACTCCAGCGGCGCTGGTACCTTGTATGCCGCTATCGAAGGGATCAACTATGCTGTCGCCAACGGCGCCCGCATAATTAACGCCTCATGGGGCGGCGGTGGCTACTCACAGGCGCTTTATGACGCAATTCGCGCCGCCAAGGATGCCGGGGTGCTATTCATGGCAGCAGCGGGCAATAGCGGACTTAATAATGATGTTTATTCAAGCTATCCATCCTCCTACGATCTGGAGAACATAATCGCAGTCGCTGCGACCGGTCAAAACGACCGTTTGGCGAGTTTTTCAAATTATGGGGCGAGCTCGGTAGATATCGCAGCCCCTGGTGTTGATATCTTTAGCACCGTGCCGGGGGGATACGCCACCTATAGCGGCACTTCAATGGCTACTCCGCATGTGGCCGGTCTTGCAGCGCTGGTACTAGCAGCTAATCCATCGCTAAACTTCCGTGACTTAAAAGCGCGCTTACTTGATGGTGATTCAGTTGGATTGAGCAGCTCCATTCTAACGGGGAAGCGCATTAATGCATATCGAGCGATAACTTCGCAGGCAGCGCCGGGCGGCGACAATACAAGCTCGGACTTTAGTTTGGGCGCGGTAAGGGGCGACTACGGGCGCAAATATCTAAGTAACGGAGAGCCGTTTTCGTTAACGTTCTACGGTAACCCTTCCTCCAAGGCCAACATCGAAGTTGCTTTTAAATCATCAGGAAAGACTTTAGGAAGTTGCAACCTTCCCGCAACCGCAACCGATGCTACCGGCTACGGTTTGCTAATCGGAAAAATTCGGGTGGCGGGCGCCTTGCGTACCACATCTCAGATCGCCATCAAGTTAAGCGGCAATGCTTTGAAACGGCGGTTTAAATCCGCACGCACAGCCGCTGCTAGAAAATATTCCAGAAAAGAGCTCAAGAAGTACGCAACTCTGGCCTGCAATAGCCTTGCGGCCAGTGTGGCATCAAACAGCGTAACCAAATAGATACGGAGTGGAGACTAAAATTGAGGCCTAAAATTGGGGACTGCCGTCCCCAATTAGTTGCCGACGCTCCTCTAAGCTCATGCTGTTGAATTCGTCCTCACTAATCATCTCTCGAAGTTCAGGAAGTACTTTGGAGTAACTTAGTTCGTCTGAGGCATCCGGTTCGCTAGCCGATGCTTCAACTTGCGCAGCCACTTCTGGCTCTCGTTCTGGCTCTGGGGCAGCTGTTACTGGGACAGATTCAGGAGCAGCAGATGCTTTCTTGGCCGGAACACTCTTTTCCATGGACAATTTAGGTGTTAGAGCGCTGCCGATATCTAACTTAGTCTTCTCTAGCCAACGATACTCAGTCGATCCCGCCTTGGCTTTCTCAGAGAGATCGATCATCCGGTCGATTGTCGTGGCGTCAGGATTTAATTCGCCCAACCGCTCAAAATCCAAATCCTCTGGGGGCTTTCCGCTTAAATTTAAGCTCGTTATCCAACAGTAGGCCACGGGTAGGCGCAGCGCATCGAGCACGATCTCTTCGTCGTTGGCGAATAGAGTATGAAGCATTTTGGTCAAACTATCCGCAGTGGGGATGCCAAGCCCAATCATTTGGGCGAGAGAAGCTGCAATCTGGACAGAATCACATCCCCATTTCTGATACTCGTAGGCGTGATCTAAAATTAAACCGTTGGCCTTCAAATGCCGCCGATACTCTTTGAAACCTTTCCCGTCCTGACGTTGAATAGCGGCCAAAGCGGCGCAGGGGAGCGCCCCAACCAGTAAAGCGCTAGCACTTCCGATACGCGGGATAGCCTCGCCGACAATTAACCCCAGGTTTGCTTGGTCTTGAATCAGTGAGGATACGAACTGCCATTCGTCCGGGGAGCAGATGGTTTTGGCTCGTTTTGTAAGGTAAATTAAGCCAAATACAGCGGCGATCTGATCGGGAAGCCACCAATCAATCAGCTCTTCCGCTGTGAAAGCGGCGCACTTTTCAAACTCGTCGTGACGAAACGCCTGCGATAAAGAATACAAGCAGACTTTAACAGAAGGAACCCGGTACAGTCGCTGCACATGAAACAACACATTCGATCGGGTAGATTTTGCCCCTTTCAAATGATCTAGCATTAACGATCGTATAGTTGCCGAGACTGTCGCAGGGATGTATCCAAAGAGCTGCGCCACTCGCTGTGCAAGCTCCAAACTTTCGGGCGAGCGAAGTTCGCTTAAACCGTTGCCCGTGGATAGCTTTTCAGTCATCGGAAGTTCCTAGAAACATTAGGTATCTTCGTACTTATCGGCAGCTTCGCAGGTTTGCTAAATCCTACGCAAGCAAACCAACTCAAGCGATCCGAAGCACCTCTCTTACTGCAACTCGAACAGAAATTACTCATCCTGACAAGATAGGATCGAATCCGCAAAGCGCGCAGCGCGTCGTACGAAATTTTGTGACCCAATAAAAAAAGCAGACTTGAATCAAATAACTACTTGCTAATATTCGTCAATGATGGCAGATTTCCGACTAGAAGCTAAAAGAGCGTTGCAATTCTTCTTCTAAGAGTAAAATTTTAGGGAGTGTCGCAACAAAAGATGCAGAAGCTTTTGAAGTTGATGCATCGAAACAAATAACGCTGAGGGCGAGATTGCTCGTAAAGAATCAAAACTCAGCAGCTGGTGATGAAAATCACTGGCAAGTTTACAGAGCTACTAATGCCCAAGTCCTAGTCTCCAAACATTGGAGACCAGACTTGTGAAGTTGGGGCTCTGCTATATAACTTATGGAGAGTTAATAATGGCTACAAAGAAAAAAACCGCAAAGAAATCGACCAAGAAGAAAGCTACAAAGAAGAAAGCTACCAAAAAGAGATAGTTTTTCTACTTAGCTAATTCGTTCCCTCGGCGGCTTTGGTGCTAATTAGTGCCTTGGGTGTTGAAAGGAACGATTTAGTAGTTTTCTAGTCAGATTTCTTAAACGGACTCTGACATAAGGCCCGGATCGCTAAATAAAATTAGCGGTTTGGGCCTTAGTTTTTGGAGCGTCACGGGGTATCTGTGTGGCTGTTGAATAGGTACCGATTTTCGTAGCTGCTCAAAAACCCCGGGTAAATTGCAAACGCGGCGCAGAGTAGGGATATTATGGAGCGCCGACGACTCGTCGGCCGGTGCCGCGTAGCGGCACAAATTCTTAGGCCGATAGG
>CAZVWV010000179.1:0-5424 GCA_964631745.1 uncultured Bdellovibrionales bacterium | reverse complement strand
TACTGGACCGTGCGCGAGTTACGAGCAAACGACGCTTAACTTAATGGCCGTGGGGGAATACCAGATTAAAACGTCAGGGGATTGCAGAACGCGTTGGAGTGACTCATTCAGGGGTTCTCAAGGGGGAAAAGCTGGCAACGAAGCAATCCGGAATGGTTCAAACCAGGCGGATTGCGACTTTAAGGCTTAGTGATATTTTATGATGTCGTAATGCTTAGCCACTGCCAACAAGCAAAGAAGGGATCTATCTAGGACTACAAATAACCGTAAATTGGGTAGAGACGAAACATATCAATTCCTCTAAAATACTATTAGCGTGCAAGAAAAGCTCAGTTATCTTATTTATATCAGCCGAGCCCAGACCAAGCTTCAAAAGCTGGAACTTGTAGATCTATGTGCCAAATCTGCCGCCACGAACTCAGATCTGAATATTACCGGCCTCCTGCTTTGTATTGGCAATTCATTCGTTCAAGTACTGGAAGGACAACACCAGGCCGTCCATAACCTGTACAAAAAAATTACTACCGACCCTCGTCATACCCAATGCCGCATCCTCTTTGAAGGAACCACGCCCGAGAGGCTATTTAGTCAATGGAACATGAATTTCGTACAAATGGACGACGCCTATTTTTTGCAATATGACGAACTTGTGCAGCTAAGAAAATATGTCGAAAACTTTCTGAAGGCTCCCGAAAATCTTTCTGACCAAATGCTAAAACTCATTCAACGAATCCCCAAAATACTTAAAAGCCATAAGGTTGAGTTGGACATATTAGCACCAGTTACGCTGGCCCGTGGAAAATCATAAGCAAGTTCGCTGGCAATTTCTGAAATGGTTGCTCCTGTTTTAGCAGAGCCCGATCAGGCCACAGACTTAAATCTTTTTGCATGGCCCAGATCGAGTCACTGGGCCAAGATTCTAAAGTCAGAGGTAGGTGAACTATAACACGCGCCGGATGAACGCATCATCGAGTTTGGCTTTCAAAATTGCAGATAGTCGCGAGGTTAGGACCGGCCGGGCGGTGGTAGTGCGCTGATCTCGAGCTGTTTTGTGGCAGGTGCTTAGAACAGGGTAGGTGTTTTTGCGCTTAATCTTTAATGGGCTTACTCACGTTATCGTTTTACGATAATATAGCAATAACATGATTCGTTCTTTCAAACATCAGCTTGCGGCCGACTTGTTTTTTGAGCGAATTACTGGGACTTCTCGGCGTTTCCCGGCGGAACTTAGGACGGTTGCTAAACGGAAGCTCCAATATTTGAACGCTGCTGGAGCAGTGGGAGATTTACGCTCGCCGCCCGGTAACCGGTTGGAAGCCCTGAAAGGTGTTTTAAGGGGAAAGTTTTCTACTCGAATTAACGATCCATGGAGAATCGTCTTTAGATGGGACGAGGGCCCCAAGGAAGTTGAAGTGATAGATTACCATTCATGATTGGAGGACCTATGAGACCGACTCATCCTATTCATCCGGGTGAAATGCTTCTGGAGGAATTTCTTTCACCAAAGAAGATCGCACAACGTGTATTTGCGAAGAAGCTAGGATGGACTACTGCAAAGTTGAATGAGCTTATTAAAGGCAAGCGTGGTATAACCGCCGATACGGCCCTGGATCTTAGTGCCGCCCTTAGAACTTCCCCCGAAGTTTGGTTAAACCTGCAGATGTACTTTGATTTAGCCCAGGCCGAGGAACGTCGAAAGCGTGCCTGAACATGAAGTTCCTAGGCAGGCTTGCGCAGTAGTTGCGGGTTCTGCACTTTTGTTTATGTATTAGATCGAAATCTCCCCTCGAACACCAGCTCGCGTAGCGACTTCCTGCCAGAGGGCTTCTCCCGCGCGGCAATTTCCGGCGGCAGATTTTTGGGGTCGCCTCTGTGTCCGACCGCGGCCATGGCCTCTACTTGGAAATCATCCGGAATAGACAACTCAGTGCGAGCGCGCTCGTGATCAAAACCGGCCATGCCGTGAGCTGCTAGGCCCATGAGTTCAGCTTGAAAGGCTAAGCTGATCCAGGCGGCGCCGGTGTCGTATGAATGTGTGCCGTTAGGCTTGTTATTGTGAGTGAAATTTTTCCTAGAGAGAAACAAGAGCAGAGCGCCGGCGTTTTTGGCCCAGACTTTGTTGGCATCTACTAGTAGATTAAACAGCCCGTTCCAAGCATCTGAGTTTCTTAGCGCATACACGGCGCGCCAGGGCTGTTCGTTGAATCCGGAGGGCGCCCAGCGGGCAGCTTCTAGAAGAGACATCAGCTCACCCTCAGTAAGGGCTTGCTCGCTAAAGGCGCGCGGGGACCAGCGCTTCAAAAAGATATCGTAAATCGGGTGCTCAGCTTCACGCGAATTGGCGTTTCTGGTGATTTCCATGGCTAATCCTCTAATAATGTCAAAAATGAGATTTGAAAAATTTCACGAAGAACAGTATTCTGCCCTCTACAAATGGAAAAACAGTACCAGCATAACGAAGTCGAGAGTCGCATATATAAGTCATGGGAGGACGCCGGGGCTTTTAGCGCCAAAGTAGATCCTGCCAAGCCCGCCTTTTGTGTGGTGATTCCACCTCCAAACATAACAGGCATCTTACATATGGGTCATGTTTTGGACAACATCCCCCAGGATGTGATGACGCGTTGGCACCGCATGCGCGGCTTTGAAGCGGTCTGGATCCCCGGCACCGATCATGCCGGTATCGCCACCCAAAATGTAGTCAAGCGTCAGTTAGATAAGGAAGGAATTGACTACCGCAGTTTGGGGCGCGAGGAATTTATTAAACGTGTTTGGGCCTGGAAGGACAAACACGGCAGCATCATCACAAATCAATTGAAGCGATTGGGCTGTTCTTGCGATTGGGAGCGCGAGCGCTTCACCATGGATCAGGGGCTGAGTAAAGCCGTGCTTCAAGCCTTCGTACATTACTTTAATAAAGGTTTGGTTTATCGCGGCAAGCGCATGATCCATTGGTGCACGGTTTGCGGCACAGCGCTGGCCGATGATGAAGTTGAGTACGAGCCAAAGAATGGGCAGATCTGGCATCTCAAGTATCCGGTTCTGACTAAGGACGGCAAAGAATCCGGTGAGTTTTTAGTACTAGCTACGACGAGGCCAGAAACTATGCTGGGCGACACCGCTGTGGCTGTACATCCAGCCGATCAGCGTTATACGCAGATGGTGGGCGGTTTTGTGAAGCTTCCGCTTCAGGATAGAAAAATTCCGATCATCGCGGATGATTTTGTAGATCCGAAGTTTGGAACTGGTGTGGTGAAGATCACGCCGGCCCATGATCCCAACGATTATCAGGCGGGGCTTCGACACAAACTTGATGTTGAAGTTGTGGTCGGGTTTGATGGAAAGATGACCGCTGCTGCCGGGAGCTTTGTGGGGCTGGATCGTTACGTTGCCCGAAAAGAGGTAGTTAAAGCGCTTGAGAAACTTGAGCTCGTAGACAAAATCGAACAGCACTCAAACGCCGTAGGCGAGTGTTATCGATGCAAGACCGTGGTTGAACCGATGGTTTCAGACCAATGGTTTGTGCGCATGCAACCGCTGGCAGAGCAGGCCAAGAAAGCTGTGGTCGATGGGCGTTTGCGCATCGTCCCGGAATCCGAGAAGCACGACTATTTCCATTGGATGGATACGATCCAGGATTGGTGCATCTCAAGGCAGCTCTGGTGGGGACATCGCATACCGGTCTATTACTGCGAGGATTGCGGACACATGAACGCCGCGCTTGAAACCCCCACGAAATGCGAGAAATGTTCCTGTACGAAACTTAAACAAGACGAAGATGTGCTGGATACATGGTTCTCATCGCAGCTTTGGCCGTTCTCGACCTTGGGTTGGCCCGAGCAGACCAAAGAGCTTAAATACTGGTACCCGAACAATTGGCTGATGTCGGGGCGTGATATCCTTTTTTTCTGGGACGCGCGCATGATTATGGCGGGGTTAGAGCTTCTGGGGGAAGTGCCCTTTAAGACGCTCACTTTGCATGGTCTTGTAAGGGATGATAAAGGCCGAAAGCTATCTAAGTCTTTGGGGAATTCGCCGGATCCGTTGGGGCTTTTTGACCAGTACGGAACGGACGCGGTGCGGGCGGCGATTATGCTGCATTATCCTATGGGCCGAAACGATACGCGGCTACGCGATGAGATCTACAGAAACGGTCAGGGCTTAGTAATTAAACTTTGGAACGCCTCGCGTTTGCTTCTGATGAATATCGAGGGCCAGGCGCTGAGTTATGATAGAAAATCATTGGGCCGGAGCTATCCCGAAGATCGCTGGATAATTTCAAGACTCAGTAAGGTTATTGAGCTACATGATAAGATGTTGTCTGAGAGCGATCTGGTGCATTCCCTAGATTCCCTCACTACGTTTTTCTGGAATGAGTACTGTGATTGGTATCTTGAGATCATAAAACCCCGGCTGCGAAAGGGTGGGGAAGAGATGCTTCAGGCGCTAAGAGTTGCTTTTCTTTGCCACAAGACACTTCTAAAGCTTTTCCATCCCTATTTGCCATTCGTAACAGAGGAACTCTGGCAGGTGCTCGAAAAGCAGGGCGTGGTTGAGGCCGGCACAAATGAGCCCATGCTCATCCGCGCGGCTTGGCCAAAGCCCGCCGAGTTGGCACGTAGTGAAGAAACCGAGGAAGCGTTCTCAGTCACGCAGTCGATCGTGCGCTCCGTGCGCGATGTGCGCCATCAATTAAATCTCCCCCCCAAAGAAGCGCTAACCGTGAAGCTCCAGTTTAACGCGCCCAAGTTCGAGCAGGAGTTTACGCCGCTTACAGAGATAGCAAAAGGTATAGGCGCCATCGGCGATCTTCAGATCGTCAAGGCAATCACCAGCGAAAAAGGCTGGGTGCCCTACAAGTTCGAAGCCGGAATAGCTTTCGTAAAACTTCCGGATAATTTGGATCTAACAGCACTAGCCCAGCGAATAGCTAAGAAGTTAACCGAGCTGGAGGCCAGTCTGGCAGGAACCAACAAGAGATTAGCCAATCAAGAATTCGTGCAAAACGCGCCCCCAGAGATAGTCTCGCAGGCAAAAGCGCAGGCAGGAGAGATCGCTAACGCGATTGAGAAGCTTCAGGGGTTTCAGGGCTCGCTGGCTTAGCGGGCGGGTGGAGTAGAACTGGTGCTTGCTGAACAACGCCGGGCGAAGTTCAAGCGCAGCACGCTTTTTACTGAGTCTTTTCATGAAAGCCAACTGGAGCCACCCTACTTTTTTAATACTTATTCGGTCCCAAAACAACTATTAGGCACTATTGAGATCAACTTGAACCAAGAAGCGAACTGTAAAAGTAGGGTGGCTCCAGTTGGATACCAAAATGGCTAAGTCGCCAAAATGTCGCACCGAGGTCCGCAAAGATTGTTTAGCTGAATATGGTAGCAGTGAAGGTAGTGCGACCGTCCGCGGCCCGCGCGCTCGCGGCCA
>CAZVWV010000178.1:0-5473 GCA_964631745.1 uncultured Bdellovibrionales bacterium | reverse complement strand
TTCTGGTACAATTACTTCACTGAACGGTGTTGCGTTAAGTTATTGAACCCGGCCTTAGCCTTAGGTAGCCTATGGCAGCAGCGCTCGATCTCAGAATAAAACTCCTCAAGATACGGTCTCTTCTTGGGGACTGGTGCGGTTGGATTCTGGTTGCTTAATTTACCTTTGACAGCTCCCGATCCGAGATCCGTTGATTGGGCCTGGATTGAATAGATCGCGAGCGCGGCGCAATGTTTACAATCAACTCCCACCGGGCAGGTGCACATCCCGATGACTTCATCCTCGCAGTCTGTCAAGGTGACCGCGTAGCGGTGCGTGCCCTGTACGAACCCCTCAATTTCATCTAGCTTTTCAAAGTCACAATTTGAGATTAAGTTGGCACACGACAACGAGATTCCACGCGCATGAGTAGTTCGATCTAGATCATCAAGATATCGAATAATTTTATCACTTTGTATCATCTAGCGTCTAATTAAATTGTCCTGTTAAGAATTATGACTGACTTCTGTTTTTAGTCAAAAATACTCCAAATAGTGGGGACTTATTGAACTAATAAATTCTCGTGGCAGGCCAGGGCTGACTGTGGTAGCGTTCGTTTAAGATGCGAAAGCAAATCGAGGCAACCTTCCTTAAAGTTGCGGCTGTTATCTTAATAATTCTCCCCTTTGTTCCTTTTAAAGATCTGGTAGACAAACAACCTGACCTCGCCGTTCAGTTTTCAAGCATGGACTGGGTGCTAGGCTCAGCGATCGCTGCCTCGCTTGCTTGGCTATTATCGTATCTGCCTGAAAAGCTCATTAGTACGCTCTCTCTCTCGACCCAGAGATTGAGAGATCTTTCCAAGGTATGCCTGTTCTGTTTCCCGGCGCTAGTTTTACTCTCGCTCTGGCGAGTCTTTAACTTCAGGCCCCATCTGATCGATACGATTGTGCAGCTCTTTCAGGCAAAGATCTTCGCCAGCGGACTCGTTTATGCCCCGGCCCCGCCCCTGCCTGGTTTTTTTGCCACTCAACATATGCTCTTTGATGAGGGGCGCTGGTACAGCCAGTACGCTCCGCTGCATTCTATTTTTCTGGCGGTGGGGGAGACCCTACATGCCACATGGCTGCCCTGCCTCGTACTTTCGATATCTTCAGCGTTCTTAATGAGAGCTTTTTGCGTACAGGTTTACGGCCAGCGACAGGCGGCCATTTCTGCGATTCTTTTCTGCCTTTCGCCTTTTGTGATCTTCATGAGCGCCAGCTACATGAATCATATCACCTCACTCTTCCTAGCTGCGCTGTTCTTATTTGCGTGGGGGCGTTGGGAAAGAGACCGCGCTCCCGGTTACGCCGCGCTGCTCGGGCTAGCTTTGGGCTTGGGATTTTCAACCAGGTCACTCGATTTCATTGCGCTGGCGCTTGTCTTTGCATTATTTGAAGCCAAGAGTCTCTTGTCCCCTGCCCACCTAAGAAGCTCAATTTGCATGAGCCTCGCCGGATTTCTTGGCGCACTACCATACTTTTTGTACAATAGACTCACTACCGGGGATTATCTTTTACCGGGATTTGTAAAGCTATGGGGCAAAAGTCATGAGCTAGGATTCCATCAGGATCCTTGGGGCGAGATGCATACACCCTTGCGCGGCCTGCTAAATCAACTGATAAGCATTAATCAGATTAACGAGTTTTTATTCGAGACGCCCTTTCCTATTCTTGTCATCGTGGGAGTAGCCATATTTTTTGGCCTTGGGCATGAAAAATGGGAGAAGCGCTTAGTGGCATGCTTTTTCTCGGTGCCGGTTCTTTATGTGTTTTACTGGCATAGAGATTCATTCCTGGGGCCCCGCTATCTGTATGTGACTTTGCCGTTTTTAATACCGCTGCTAGCTCTCGCATGGCAGCGGCTGTACGACTTATGTGATTCCAAGACCTTTGGGCTCGCCGGTGTGCTAAAACCCGTGGGCGTCAGGTCGTTTTTGGTGATGTTATTGACAGTCTGCGCAATTTATTCCGTCTTGATCGGCATCCCGATTCGCGCTCGCATATACGCCACATCTTTAGAGAGCATGAAAGTGGACATAGTCAAAGAAGCGAAGGCGGCCGGAATTCAGACCGGCATAATCTTCGTAGCCACAAGTTTGGGCGGCCGCCTGATTTCAAATTTGCGAGAGCTTGGCGTACCTGCTTCTATTATTGAGACCGCCTATCGAGCGGTGGATCACTGCGAACTTTTGGGTATGGCAACCGAGGCCTTTATCTCCGAGAGCAAGAAGCAGACCCTGACGGAAGATATCCTGGCACGTATTGAAGCTCATGAACCTGTGCAGAAAGTTAAACTGAATAACGATCCGACCTTGCGAATAGATTTAAGCCGGGCACCTACAGCGCAGTGCAAAGAGGAGATCTTGTATGACCGAGAAAACTACACAAGCCTGGAGCCGCATCTATTGGCGGACAGCCCCAAGTTAGATTCAGCTATTGTAGTAGCACGGGATTTACGAGGCCGAAATAGAGAGCTAATGAAGTATTATCCAGAGCTGCCGGCATACCTGTATCGGCCCGGGAGTTTCGAGAGATTGGAAAATCTCACACATTGATACAGGCCCCGCGATTTAAGTTACACCCCCGATAAATCGCAACCAGCACCTGATCCTGGTTGGTTACCCGCACGCAAACGTGCAAGACGCTCTTGCCGCGATGCTCGATACTCGCGCTGGCAAGCAGCATGTCGCCCAGCTTGGCCGGATGTAGAAGAGAGATACTAGCTTCGGTGGTTAGCGGGGCGATATTGAGCGAGGCAGTGGCATAGGCGCTGGCTGAATCGGCTAAGGAAAACACCAGGCCTCCGTGACAGATCTTCTGACTGTTTACCATGTTGGCGTTTACTTTCATGGCGAGTGCGACTTGGCCGTGGTCTATGGAATGAACTGTGATACCGAGAGGGGTGAGAATTTGGCGATCTGCTTCAACCAGCAATGCTACGCATTTTTCGGAAAGGGCGAGGGAATCTTCCATGCGTACTATATTGCATTGTTAGGGTTTGGGTTGGAAGGGTGTTTTGACTGACGGTGAGGCAAGTAACTGCCCAAAGCAATCATGTTCGCCAATCGCGTACCCGCGTTCTTTGGTCAAGCGCTTTAAATGGTAAAGATATGCGCGATCGGACTCTGGCAAACCAGCAATAGTAGATTTGGTGATGCCGTAATGATCGCGCAGGGTCCGAAGCCAGTCCTGATAAACCTTCAATAGGATATCAAAATGAGGAACTGCTTGTTTCAGCAGCGGAAGAAAAAGGAGCTCTGTTTCTATAACATAGCGCGGCCCTTTCCCCGGCGTTGGGTCACAATGCAACGAGCGTAGGTTCCCAACGTGCTCTACGAGTTTGGTATAGATTGCTCCGATGTCGCCGGACGCTATTAACTTAATAAAGTAATCTCTATCCCGGCGAGCCTTCTTTTCCGGGACGCTCTCACCGGCGCACTTTCCATAGAAACCCTTCGTTAATAGTTGCATGGAGCTAAACACTCCGGGTTCTAACCTATTCTTAAGCGTCGCCGAAGTCATAAAGGACGCGCTTCCGCGTCGTTGGTCCTCTCCGACGTCATGAGTCAACATTCGTTGCAAGTCAGCTCCGGTGACTAGCTGCCCAATCATCTCGTAAAACTGAATCAGCATTTTGGTGCATAGAAATATGTGCCCCTCCAAAACCGTAACGCCCGGGGTCTTGCGCATCTGTCCGTAATGCGCTGTTGTCGCAATTTGTATCCCGGTCTCTGCTTTTTCTAGCTCGTGCGGAATCGAAAAGCCTTTTAGCCCGTATATAGGCAACCCGAAACATTCGATGATCGCGCCTTTAAGCTCTTCAAGCGTAGTTTTAGGGATTTCCGGGTAAGTCTTAAACGGATGGTCACGTTTGGGTAGGGAGATTGCCGTGAGGTCGACGACGATCTCAGGGGCCTGCGCAAGTTCGCCGCGTTCAACTATCACAATACGGGGAGCACGCCGGCCGGTTGGCTTCTTTATAATTCCACTCCGCAACGGCCACCGAGGCAAATCAATGTCACCTTCGATGCCGCGCCTAACCTCGCCTTCAGGCGAGCGCGAGGCTTCAGCCGCCGATATACCAGTCTCGGGACTCATCTGCAAAAAACCGAAATATAAGGAAAAAATTACGAAATACGAAATTCTCTAGCGTGGGGTAGATTAGCAAGAAGCTAAAGAAAAGTCCAAAACAAAACAAATCCAGAAAAACCGATTGACAGTTCTGCATCAGCAGCTAACATAATAAAATCAGCTATTTAAAAATCGAAAGATGTTTGGGTAGAAGGGTGAAGTTTGCCTCTCGCTAAGTTTTCGTTAGAAATCTATTAAGAAGGACTTAGCGAGAGGCAGCAGATCTAAAGGTTTAAGATTTTTTTCGCATGGGGCGGGTTGTGGTTTCTCGACGGCTTTTTATGCGGCTTTGTCGAAAGCACAACCCGGCCTATGGCAGTAGGTTTTGGGTTTGTCCACGCCAGCGCACAAGGATGTAGACAATAAACTGCGTTGGCAAACTTGTCGAGGGATACAGAACCCTCGATTGACCGCAGAGATGGCCAGATAGAGGTCCCCCCAAGCTCTAGATGGTCAGGGAGGATGGGCGGTGAGTGTTTTGATTCCGGTGGGGTTGGAGGACTTCGTGCAGTTGATCAGGGATTATCCGTCAGATCCACTCAAGGGCACGAATTGTTTCTGGGAACTTGCAGAAGCTTGTCCCGATGCCGTGATTGTCGTAAGCACACCGGGGCCGATGCACGAGATGAGAAGTACGTATGTCGGAATTCGGCCGGAGTTCGATCAACGTGTACCGGATGGTAGGAGAAAGCTGGAAGGAGCTCTCGCTCAACAAGAGTTCTATCCAGACCCCGTCAATCAGGAGCTGTGGGTTCGTACCGATCGAATTGGCGGTGCGGAAATTTCCACTATTCTGGCTGGCATGTTTGGTTGCATCGCTGAACATCTGGCACGTCAGCAGGTAGCATAGGCAAGTGCCCGTGCCTGCCAGCACGCACTTGCACCATCACAACCGGGATCGAGAAGACAAGCCACGAAAGGAGTAAATCTGCTGTCTCTCATCCCGTAACTGCAAAAGCCCCCGTAAAACACGAATATTATGCAGCACCGTCGACCCCGGCGCCCTAAGTTCATAGCAGAACTATCGTGTAGGGCTAAGCCACCACTGCTCGCGCTTGCTGCTGCCTATCGGCCTACCACTTAGTGCTACCCCGCGGCACCGGCCGGCGAGGTCGTCCAATGCCACTTAGCCAACCGACATATGTATCCGATTTTAACTTCGATTTTTCGACGCCGTCTCGAATTGTTGCGCGGTAGCAAGATGGTGAGAAAAAGCTGCGCCACTGCGAAGAAAATAGGAACGCAGAAGGTAAACTTGTGGGGCGATATCCGGGAGCGCTGAGCTCCAGCTCGGCCAGATACTGCAAAGCACAGAAAAT
>CAZVWV010000177.1:0-5561 GCA_964631745.1 uncultured Bdellovibrionales bacterium | reverse complement strand
AAAAGTTTGTTGGCTTTCGACATAGAAGCCTCCTCTCTCTTAAAAACCAGGTGGGATAAAACCTGCTCTCAGGGTGTAAGATGGAGCGGATTCTCGCAAGCCCCTATTTTCATAAAACCCATAAAGGTCATAGAAGTATGAGTTCTATGAAAATCGTGAATTGTAAGAAAGTTATGAGACTTATGACTCTTCATACTATCGTGAATTCTCATAAAAGTATGAAAACTATGAATTGTCTTAAAGTATGAAAAGCATGAAAATTATGAAAACTCATAAAGTTCATAATCTTCATAATCTTCATAAGAGTATGAAAAATATGGGGATATTTAGCTTACTCAGAGGAAAAAACGGGATAGACCAAGCCCTAATTTTCGCATTAGAGAGCTTAAACGGGCCTCTGTAAGCTTAGTTACCAGAACGGTACCCTCGACCCTGAGCCAAACTAAGAAATCATCACTAGGAGGATTTTTGGAAATCTCGATCTCGGCCGCTTTTCTTACCATCAAGCCACTTAAAAAAATCTCTTTCACTGATCAGCACTCGTCTTCCAACTCGCCGCACGCATTTTGAAAACCCATTTTGGTGCTCGTTAAACACCAAGGAACGAAGCGCGCTGGTAGTAGGGTAGGGGTGGTGCGCACTCCATTCGGTAAGAGGAATTATCCTAACCCCCGCAGGATTTGGGTGGGAAGTGTCTTGTGAAGTTAAGCGCGCTGACAAGAGGGGTTCGAGTTCCCTGGCCACGGCTTTGGCAATCCTTTTAACTAGTTCATTAGCTAAAGGCTCGAGATTTGGCTCTTGCATACGCTTCTCCTTAAATTCCTAAGTGTGGTAGTACTTTTTTGCGGCTGGGAGCAGCCACACGATAGACCAAAATGAGTGTGCCTCTATACAGTCACACTCGGTAAAGTATCTGAAAACAATATCACACGCCTTCAAAAATCCTAGAAACTGTGTGCCTCTATAGAGGCACACAGAAATGGAAAGCTCGGTGAAATCTGAGGCGCTTCCATTCATGTTGACCCTCGCTATACGGCTGGGCTCCGGCAATTAATGAAAAGTCGCGCCTTCGATCTTAGCAGTCGGGACCTCGGCCTCACAATTGCCGCACACGGTGCGCGTTCGAGCGCGAAACACAAAAGGTATTACGGCAAGAAGAAAAAAGAGCACTGTTTCGTCAAAGGAGTTCTTAAAAACAATTCCAAAGAGGGCAACCAGAAGAAGCAATATAGGAAGATCGGCAATATTATCAAAATGAAAGAGTATTGAGAGCCGTTTTGACTCGACTAGATGTGCTTTGCACACAGGGCACGAACTTCCCTTGCTCATACTTTATGTTGTGGCGCATTGAAGGAAAATGTCTCATTAAGGGTACCGCCAGGATAGGCCTCAAAGTGGCACTGTTGTTGACAAAAGTTATCTTTGTGTCAACGGACATCGACCTAGATTTTTCGCAGAGCAGCCCTTTATGTTAGCCAAGGGAGATTTGCTCTAAGTGTATGGTCACTCTAAGAATCTGTGAAATAACTTGTCACAAATAATATATAGATTTTGTGACGCTTTTTGTTTCAAAGCCATGTGTAGCGCTATTTTTGAGATATTTTTTAAGCTATTTGGGAAGATTCGAGACTTTTCCCGTGAAGGCCGGTGCTTGTCGGGAGTCAATTAAGGTGAGGCGAGATAATTATATTATATTTAGAGGCATAATTATAAACTGTAGCTCGAAATCTGTTGCATTATTTTACTATAACTGTTAGTATACTAACTGTTAGAATAAAGATATGCAACTAAGCCCTGAGCAATTTCTCGCATTACATCCAGTTTTTTCGCGCTCTGATCTCGCGCATGTTTTAAAGATAAGAAATAAGCGAGCCAGCGTAAATACTATTAATGCACACCTTTACCGTTGGACCCAACAGGGAAGAATAAAACAGGTTAAGCGGGGTGTGTATGTACACTTGATTGAAGGTGAGAAACAACTGTCAGTCGATAAGTTTGCGCTTTGTAGTCGACTTGCCCCTGATTCTCTACTCTCGCACCACACTGCGCTTGAACTACATGGAGTGGCTCAGAGCGCCTTTCGTAAAGTGACATATTTGACGCTCTCATCTACTAAAGAATTAATTTTTGAGAACATGCTATTTCAGCCCGTCCGTCCGAGGCCGGCAGTAACAACCAAACAATTTCAGTCGCGTTGGACTGAAAGCGCTGAGCGCCAAAATATTGAAATTCGCTACACCTCCATTGAGCGAACATTGGTGGACGTACTTGACCGTCCAGAGTTAGCGGGAGGTGTAGATGAAGTGTGGAGGAGTTGCGCTTCTATTGCCGGACTTAGATTTGATTACTTAGAGCAATATCTAAAAATTCTTGGTCGTCCTACCGTTGCAGCACGAGTGGGATTTTTCCTTGAACAAAGAAAGAAAGCACTCGCGGTTCCTGAGCCTTTGCTTATTCGACTTCAAAAGCTCGCCCCAAAGTCCAAAGTATATTTTTTAAGACGCGAAAAGAGGAGGGGACGGTTTTTCCCCCGATGGAACCTTATAGTGCCCGAAAGCCTAATTGAGAATGACTGGGAAGGATTGTAGAAATGCCTGAAAAAGCTCTTATAGAAAAGCTTGCGGCGTTAACTGGATTTGAACGCGGGGTTTTAGAGAAAGTCTTGGTTTTGACCTCGATCTTAAGAGCGTTAAATCACCATGAAACTATAAAGAACTGGTGGCTTCTTAAAGGTGGGACTGCGCTTAATCTCTTATACTTAGATCTTCCAAGACTCTCCGTGGACATCGACCTTAATTTTATTGGGGTTTCTTCGGTAAAGGATTTGCCAAAAGCGCGTCAAACATTTGAAGCCGCGCTAAGCGCAATTTGCGAACGAGAACGGTGCTCCGTAAAACGTGTTCCGACAAGTCATGCGGGAGGAAAATTTCGTTTACGTTTTGACAGTGCCTTTGGCAGTGCGCAGAACTTAGAAGTAGATGTTAATTACGTATCTAGAGTGCCCCTTTATGGAATTCTAAGTAAAGAAACGAATTTCCCCCCGATCGATAATATTAGGGAGAAGCTTTTTGTGCCCACGCTTTCGTTTGAAGAATTGGCAGCGGGCAAATTCGCAGCACTAGTATCTCGATTTGCTGCGCGCGATGCATTTGACGCGGCAAGTATTCTGACAAAGGAGCCATTGCTCTTAAAGGCAAAAGATTTTCGCATAGCCTTTATATGTAACGTAGCATCCGGGCGGGCTGACATAAGAACAATCAAGACAGGCACCTTTAAGCTAGATAAGCGGGAGATCAAGGAAAAATTGGAACCGCTCCTTCAAGGTCATAGCGAAGTGGTAAATAAGAGAAAGGACATAGCTCACGACATTGAAAAAATTATATCAGGGGCTATTGAAAGACTTATAGATTTTTCAAATAAGGAAAAAGCGTTTTTGGATTCTTTTTTAGACACCGGTGAAATTAAATCTGAGCTACTAACTAATGATGCGAAACTGCAGCACCGAATCAAGCAGCAGCCGATGCTTCTTTGGAAACAGAAGCATGTTGTTGCACAGCTCACGAAATAAAAATTGGGTGAATGTCGGGTTTTTCTCTTAGTTCATTTAACTTCCTTTCTTGTGCCGCATAGCGGCCAGCTTTTTCTTTCTTGACCCTCACTATACGGCTGGGCTCCGGCACTTAATCAAAAGTCGCGCCAGGGGCCCCGGATCCCCCTGTCACGCCTTTTGACGTGCCTCCACCCAGCCCGCTCGGGGCAGCCTTTATTCTTTCTTGCCCAAGCTTTGGCTTGGCTATTTTTTTTAGAACTTTTTCCCTTTTGGGGGGGTGGCTCGGTTGAGCCCCCCAAAAGGGAAAAAAATTCTCTGGTGAGGGGGCGCTACAAACTAAAGGTGACTTATGAAAGAAGATAGAAAAAGCGTATACGACATAGTGACCGATAAGGTTCTTAGCTTTATCGATGAAAACGAGGCCCTGCCGTGGCACCTTCCTTGGAAGCGCTACGAATCGGAAGGAGTAAGGCCCAAAAACATCGTGACTAAAAAAGCCTACCAGGGAATAAACGCATTTATTCTTGGTATGCTTCCTTATAGCACCCCATTTTGGGCAACGATCCGGCAGATAAATAAGCTTGGCGGCCGCATTAGAAAGGGCGAGCACGGCATGCCTGTTGTGTACTGGAGTGAGGTAGAAAGAGAAGAGACAGAGACAGGAAGAAAAAAAGGGTTTTTTCTTAAATACTCAGTTGTCTTTAACCTTCAGCAATCAGAGGGCATTGATTACAAGATCCCGGAGCTCTCAAAGCTAAGGCCGGAAGATAAACTAGAAAATTGCGAGAACGTAATTAAACGCTTTGAAGGCTGCCCAAAAATTCAACTTGGACATGATGCGGCCTGTTATCATGTGCATGTTGACCTTATAAACATGCCGCGCCCAGACGCATTGGACTTCCCCCGTTTTTGTTGACAGGTACTCAAGCTGCCATATTCTCGAACTCAGCCGGAGAGGCGTAGTTTAAGAACGAATGAAGCCTGAGATTGTTGTAGTATCCTTCGATGTAGCGAAAGATATCTGACATAGCGTTACCTCTTGTACAGTAGATGGTGTTTCGAATCAATTCTTTTTTGATAGTGGCGAAGAAACTTTCGGTTGGGGCGTTGTCCCAGCAATCACCTTTTCGGCTCATGCTTTGAGTAGCAGCTGCTTTAGCGATGGCTTTCTGAAAGAGGTGACTGGCGTACTGAATACCCCTATCCGAGTGGAAGATGAGCCCCGGGGGTGGCTTCCTCGTTAGGAGAGCCATTCTTAAGGCATCACAAGCCAGCTTTGTCCCGATTCTATCGCTCATAGCCCAACCGATGACCTTTCTTGAGTAGAGGTCAATAACAACAGCCAGGTAGAGCCAGCCTTCGGCTGTTTGGACGTAAGTAATATCACCGGTCCAGACCTGATTGGGACCCGAAGCCTGGAAGTACCTGTTAAGCAAATTAGGCGCTACAAGGTAATCATGTTTTGAGTTAGTAGTGACCTTAAAGGGTCTCTTCCCCTCGGCTCTGAGATTAAGCTCCAGCATCAGTCTTTCGACCCTCTTTTGACCGCAGCAAATACCTTCTCTTTTAAGCTGATTGTGTATCCTAGGAGCACCATAGCGCTTCTTATGTTTCGTAAAGATTTGCAAAATTCTCTCCTTCAACTTATCGTCGGTCACAGATCGTTTTGATTTAGGCCTACTTTTCCAAGCGTAATAACCATTACGGGAAACTTTTAGCTTAAGGCACAGCTCATTAATCGAATACTGACCTTTAAGCTCCTCAATCAGCTGGAATCCTACAGCTGATTCTTGGCAAAGTAGGCCGCGGCTTTTTTTAAGATATCCAGCTCCATTCTAAGTCTGCGATTCTCCTTTTCCGCCTCCTTTAGCTTCTCCTCTAGGGCTGTTTCAGAGCGGGCCTCACTGCTCCCGTACTTCTTAACCCAATTTCGTAAGCCAGACTCGCTAACCCCAAGCTCCTCTGCCACTTTGCCTAGCGGCTCATCGCTCGCCGCAGCAACCTTGGCTGA
>CAZVWV010000176.1:0-5692 GCA_964631745.1 uncultured Bdellovibrionales bacterium | reverse complement strand
TTTTTTGGGATCGTGTAAACTTGGTGCGATATGGGGTAGGGCGGTAGAACGTTACCATGCAGATGTTCCGCAAAAATTACCGCCCGCTTGGCATCACAGCTACTGCAGATACATCGCCGCTTACAAGAGAACGATATCAATTCCGAGTGACCACACTCCTCGCACACCGCCCGCGCGCAGCCGTGTACAAGTATGCCGCAGTCAAGGTACTTATCCAGCGACTTAAGCACTTCGTCTCGCAGCGCTCCGTACTGCGATTGGAACATCTCCTCCCAGCGCCACTGGAGCTCGTTCCGATAGTGATACACCAGCCGGTACAGAACGCTCGCTTCAGGTCAGCGCCTCGTTCGTTGCAGCTTCTCCCGTTGGGCTCTCCAGCGATTCGATTCCATATAAGAATGAATCGCTGGCTTCTAGAAATTGTTGCGTCGGGCTTGCCGCTAGGCATGATCTACTGGCATGCGGGGTTTAAAGCTGTAATGACCTGGCGGTAATCGTAATTGTTAGATCAAAGCGGCACATTTGGCCGCAATCTCGGTAGCACCTAACGCTTTGCCGTGCTAGAGCCTACAGCTGCCGAAACTCGATCGATGCCGACTAAAGACCTAATCGATACCTTCCTTGACCAACGCCAATGGTTTTGCCATACCATAGCATCTTTCTTCAAATTATGTAACCCATGCGTGTCCGGTAGAAAGGTGGCGGTGATGCCGTAAATTCTTGATTTAAAAAGGGAAAACAGGAATTTGTAGTTTTCGCGATTTGAATTTAACCACGGAGAACACGGAGGTCACGGAGAGAGAAATCCTCAATGTTTTCTCCGTGTTCGCCGTGACCTCCGTGGTTAAAGACCCAAATTGCAATGTTCTACCGGACAGCAATGTATGTAACCGTTCAGGGGGTAATTAAGTGGGGGTAGATCAGTTAGTTACGAAGCGGTAATGCTGCCGCTTCGAATGGAAAACCCTAATCGGGTTTGCTCTTTTTCTGAACGGGTAGTTTTTTACTCCATCATCCATACAAGCCTCAACATTTTTCAATAAAAAGACGCTTGCACTTATGTGCCATATATGGCACACTAATAGTACATGCAAGTAATTAGATCTTCCGAGTTTGAAAACTGGCTCACCGCGGAATCAGCGAAAATTCAGGCTTTGGTTGAATCACGTGTCTTCATAATCGAACGTTACGATCATTTTGGAGACGCCAAGCATCTTGGCGAGGGACTTTCTGAGCTGCGGTGGAAAAATGGCTTAAGAGTCTACTTTGCTCGCGTAGGCAACAGAGTAGTTTTACTTCTGCATGGTGGAGGAAAAAATGACCAAAAAAATGACATCAAGAAAGCAAGAGTTCTCTTTGAGCGATATACCAGTTCGTAAATTGAAGCCTGGGGCTAAGGTCCGTAAAGCGAGCAGCACCACCCGCTTGAAGGATCAAGAGTTGGTTTTTAAGGCTTTTTGGCAGTGCCTTGTTGAGCAGGATATTGAATCCTTCAAAGAGATCCTTCGAGGCCACTTAGAGGCTGTCAATAAACAGCAGTTAGCCAAGCAATCAAAAACTTCCAGACGAACCCTGCATAGAATTCTTTCCCCGGAAGGAAATCCAACGTTGAAAAATATTTCAAATGTTATTCATGCGTTGTATGGATAACAAACGCCCCCTCCCTAGTCCATACCAACTCCTGCGAGTAAGGTAGGACACGCAAAGTGCAGGAGTGCTTTCTCTGCCCGATTTTATTCGTTTTGGATGATTGGGGGATTAAACGCCTGTCAGTCACGAGCCTAACTCAAAGTGGGGTCTACGCCATGACGCGCGGCCCGCGTTACGAAACAGCAGCAGAGATTAAAGCACTCCAGAGTTTAGGAGCAGATGCGGTCGGCATGTCAACCGTACCGGAAGTGATCGCGGCTAGGCAGATGAAGATTAGTTGTCTGGGAGTTTCCCTAATATCAAATATGGCGGCCGGAATTTCAAAGACGCTCTTAACGAGCGAGGAAGTTTTAGAAGCTGGCCAGGCTGCACGGCCCAAATTCAAAGAGCTGCTGAGGGCGGCTATTGAGGTGGGGTAGGGGCGAGCTTTTGAGATGCCTGCGCGACACGCAGGCAAACGGATCTTATCAACGTTAGCTCTTGCGGCGCGGCAAATCTTTAACTTCCCTTCGAGGGCCGCGTCGGGCCCAAGAGGGCAACTGTTCTGTCGGTTGCGCGTTGCGTAACATTTTCGCCAAGCGGGCTGCACCTTTGCCAGCGCGATACCGCACTTCCGGAACTCGGCCAGCTTCTCAAGGAGCTGGGCCAGGTTCAGTGCGCCAATCGTGGTTGGCTCGAGCAACGGCGGGGCCAACCCCTTCCGGAGTTCAAGAAGCACTTGCACGCACTCGCAACAGCTTAGAGGGGCCCCCAACACTATCTGAATTTTTAAAGCGCGTTTTCGATTTATATAGTGAATTAATTTGGTTTTACGCCTATGCTTTTATTTTAGGTAATATTTGATATAAGCTAGCCCAATTAGCATTGAGGAGTGCCTAATGTTTCCTAAGCTTGCGCCGATTCTTGATTACCTAAATTCGTTGACTAGCCGCTCCAGCTTGACGCACCTGCATCGAATGCTTATGGAATCTGATGTTACACCACATGATTTAGCTGCGGCCTGCAAATTTGATCAACTACACTACTCGCGAAATAAAATGGCGTGCAGCGACTGGTACGATTGCTATTTAATGTGCTGGAGACCAGGCCAAACCACTGCAATCCATGACCACGCAGGTTCTAGTTGCGCCTTTAAGATATTGGAAGGCACAGCTACCGAGACGGCTTGCTTGCTGACAGACTCTGAAAAACGCCTTGTTCGCGAATGCAAGCAGACTCAATTGGGCGTGGGCCAAGTTTGTGTCGCGCAAGACCTTGAAATACATAAAATCTCCAATGCTAGTGAAAGCGCAAATCTGATTACCTTGCATATTTATTCGCCACCGTTGAAGATGGGAGTTTATGAAGTCGATCCTAGCGAGCCTGCAAGTGCTCACCCCTAAATATAAAAGTTTGATTTTTATTATATTTGCTTGCCTTTGCTTTTCCCCTTGGATGAGTCCGGGCATCGCTCTTATTTTCGGTCTGATAATCGCATTTCTTGGGCTGAATCCCTTTCTTCGGAGCTCACAAAAATTTTCAAAACAGTTAATGGCTTGGTCGATCGTTGGTTTAGGGACCACTGTTAATATAAATATGGTGCTAGCCGAAGGAGCCGCAAGTTTTAGACTCACCGTGATTACTCTTGTCATGACCATTGGGGGCGGTTGGCTGATAGGTTCCGCCATGGGGATTACGAAAGATCTAAGAGCGTTAATATCCTCGGGAACGGCGATATGTGGAGCCACCGCGATTGCAGCCATAGGTGAAACTATAAGCGCTAAGAAAGAAGAGATGTCGTTGGCGCTTGGTGTAGTTCTCATTTTAAACGGTATCGCGATCTTCCTATTTCCGTACCTCGGGCACCTGCTGGGCTTGTCGTCGCATGATTTTGGGGTATGGGCGGGTCTTGCGATTCATGACACAAGCTCTGTAGTGGGCGCGGCCTTACAATATAGTCCTGACTCAGTCGAGACTGCTACAACTGTAAAACTTGCGCGCGCTTTATGGATCGCCCCGCTTGCGCTGCTTTTTGCGTACGCATTGCCAAATCCAGAGCACAAGGTGCGGGTGAAGCTGCCCTGGTTTATCGCTGGGTTCGTGCTCGCGGCGGCGCTATTTAGCTACGTTCCATTTTTGAGGATTTATTCAGACAGCGTCGGATTTGTAGCGCGTAAAGGGTTTATCCTAGCGATTTTTTTAATGGGTACTAATATTGAAATTAAAACTTTACGCGCTCTGGGATTTAAGCCACTGCTTTTTGGGGTGATCCTGTGGAGCATAAGCAGTATCGTTAGTCTCGTTGAAATCGCGCGGGTATTCTAGTCCTACGAGTCATCTAAGCGCTTTTTGCATAATCTCCAGATCTGAATCAAACGAACTTGGCTCTAAGGGGCCGAATGAAAATCTAAAGAATTGCCTCAAAGGAGATTTGTGGCCGAGCCTTGCCATGTCACAGTCGGCTCCCTTCAAAATTGCGGCCTTCTCTTTAAATAAACGTTGATTGAATTCTTCGGCATTCAGTTCGCCCGGCAATTTACACCAGTGATAAAACCCGCCATTGCCGGTAAAAAGTTTAAGCCCAAGTTCTTCGAAGGCTTTTCCGTAGCGTTCCCGTTGGGACTGATAATAACGGGGGACAGCTACATGCGCTTTTGCAATTCTGGATTTCTCAAATAACGCCAAGGCATAGCGCTGCGAAAGATGCGAGACCCCGCCCATTCCAAAAGATGAGAAGTTGCTAAGTATTTCAATATTGGACTTGGATGACACTACCCAACCGATACGAATACCGGGCGCCTGTAGTCCTTTGGTGGCAGCGCCGACTACGAAGAGATTTCCACGTTCAAGATCATTAATATAGCGCATGGCACTCACTGGGCCGTGGTCATGAAAGAACTCATAAGCCTCATCAAACAAAATTCCCTTGGAATCATCGGCGCTCTTAATCAGAGCAGCTAACTCGTCCCCTGATCGAGTAACGCCAGTGGGGTTGCAAGGATTGCTCATTAAGGCCAACGAACGTGATTTTCCAGACTAAGGGCAAAACTCGGCTAAGTCTGGACGGAATAGATTCTCCTCAGTGCTCTGCACAAGGTCATAGTCGCGTTTGAAAAACCGCAAAAGATCAAAATAGGGGGTATACTCTGTAGAGGCGATCTTTACGCGAATATCCGACTGCAAAAACATCAAAGTTGCAACGATTGCAGGCCGGCCACCTGCAAAGATCATTACGTTTTCAGCAGTCAGATGCGAACCGTAGGTATCGCGGTAGTAGGCTGCAATGGCCTCTCTAAGCGGAGGCAAGCCCCAAGCTTTGGGATACTTCAAATCGGTTTCTTCTAAGGACACTGAGGCTGGCATCTCTGGACCATCCGGTAACTGCGTACATCTCGGGAAGCCCTGACTCCAGGGGTGCGTTCCAGCATCACCCATATAACTTCCCGACGCCTTAAGAAAAGCATAAAGCGTTTCGTAAATTCCCATTGGGGGTACTGAATTAAGAAATGTCATTGCGTATTGCCCTTAATGCGACAGGATAATCCGTTGAGCCGCCAGGCTAACATCAAAAGCGCAATTTTTGGAAGAGCGGTATTTGATTGATCAGATTCAAGCAAGGCGCCAGCGATAAGAGCGACCTAGTTTCAATGACTAATGACACCACCCTGCGATAGAGGTCTGTAAGCCAGAGAATATCATCCTAGAAAGAGCAGTTGAATCGTAGCGAGGTGGCGGAGATGGCTGACGATCTTGAAGTTTTCGACGGAATTGGCACGGAACCCTAGCACCGCTAGGGTGAGTACCAATTCCTAGAAAACTTCAAGAGATTCAGCCATCTCCGCCACCGTAGTAGATTCAACTGCTCTTTCTAGGATCATGCTTTTATGATTTGCGGCTCAAAACGTCAGTCCAAGCTGCAACGTCACTTGCTCTGCGGCGTTACCGGTGCCGCCGTCAGCTTGATCGTAGTCGATGTCATGGGCATATTCCAGGGCGGTTGTTAGGGATCTGCATTTCAGACACTAAAAAAAGAAGAAACCGCGGCCCCCCGTAGAGAAGGCTA
>CAZVWV010000175.1:0-5776 GCA_964631745.1 uncultured Bdellovibrionales bacterium | reverse complement strand
CCTAAACTGTAGTGCCACTATAAACATCGGCGGACGAGTCGTCCGCGCTACATAACATCTCGTGCTTTATGAGGGGATTTGAGCAATTGCGTAATTGCTCAAATCCCCCGGCCGACTCAGAACTCGGCGGTCCAATCGTTCTCGTGCTTCGCCCAGCTTTTGCGCAGAGATTCTGAGGTAAGATTGCCAATTTGGCCGACACTCGCGACCCAAAGAAAATTTCGGGGATACTCTCTGCTTGTTAGCCTGATTCGTGTTACATTCCAATAATGAAGACGATTAAAAGCTATTCAGTTTGCAAATTTCGAACACATGCCCATCGACTGTTGGAAAATGTTTTCAGAACAGGTTACGAAATTTTGATACGAAAGCACAACCAGCCGTTGGCTATCGTGGTTCCTTTTCGACCCAAGAGAGTAGTCTGTAAGCCCGACCGTTTAGCTAGGTTTCTAATTTGCGAGAAGGATATTCTGACGCCTATTACTGAATATGACCGCAAAGTATGCGGTTAGCATTCGGTGAAGTTTCTCCAGAAATTATCATAATGACAATCACAGCAGCGCCAGCGCCTCCTCACTCAGCAGCCCTTACCAACACGAACTCCTCACTAGCCCCCGGCTCAAAGCGCTTGCTTGAGACACTAAAAGTTTGCGCTAATTCAAAGCGCATCCAGCGCTGAGGCTGGCCGCGCTGCAATTGATCGAGAAGATCTTTTCTTAGCAATCTATACTGAAAGCATTGGCCGGCAGAGCATCCTGCCTCGAACTGCTCCGGCGTTGAAACTCTGATCGGGCGTCTAAGATAATACATGAGCGCATCAAACGACTCGTCAAAGCGATCTTTCACTATCTCCACTTGCGTTATATCAAACGAGTTTTGAAGGCGCTGCGCAAAATCTTGGTAACCCTTCACTGCATTTTTTATTCCTAGTCCGCTTACGGCGATGACCTGAATTAGCGTGACAAAACACAGCAAGTTTCCCAAGGCCGTGCTCCACCCCCATCCTCTTGAAACTATGCGCCAAGTCACCGAGAAGAGAAGTGCCGCGAGGATCGCTAACTCAAGCAAGGGCAGCTCTTTTCTGTACCAATTAAGTATCTGGTACTGCAACCCACCGCTAAACACGGTCGGCAAGCGTGCACACTCCATTGCTACGAGTAATAATACCAAAAGCCATTCCCAGCGCGCCGCCAAAAAAAACTTCTCGAATATTCTTCGTTTAGTTTCGGACAGGCTATAAACCCACTCCGTAATGCCGCAGCCGACATAAATGGCTACAGCAGGGATAAGCGGCAATAGATATGAATGCCGTTTCCCAGAAGCGCTGCTAAAAAATATCAGCCCGACAATGAACCAAATCAGAGGGATATTTCTGATTCTGGAGTCGTCATCCAGTCTTTGCACTGCGCGCCAATTCTTTATGCCCGTAAGGCCCCACAGCACAAAAAACACAGACCAGGGGAAAACAGATCGCAGGAAGGAAGGAATATAAAACCAAACGGCCTCGGTGTTTACATGCGCGCCGCCGCTCAGCCGTAATATATTTTCAAAAACAACTTGGCGCCAAATGAAAGCATCTGTGCCCTTTAAGAACGCCAAAACGTACCAGGGGATCGCCACTAACAAAAACACCAGCCATCCCAAACAGGGCCTGAGAAAAGCTTTCGTGGCCGAGCGCGCGCCGCTTATGTAAGCAAACGAGGCCCAGGAGATCAGTACGGGAAGAATCAATCCAATTGGGCCCCGAGACAACACGGCCATTCCGGCAGAGAAATAGAACCAGAAAAAATCATGACTTGTGACGGGCGAGATCCCCGCAGCATTGGATAGGAAACCTGAGCTAAAGCGTCTTAAGATCAGAGATATTGAGAGTGTGCACCAAAAAGCAAAAGTCATATCGACTCGCGCTTCTAACATCAGACCCAAGAATCCCCAAGATGTGAGTAGTACCAACGCCGTGGTTAAGAGCTGAAGCGATCGCTCTTGGGCGTCAGCCGGACGCCGTAGTCGCAGCGCTAAAAAGAGCGTCAACCATAGAGTTGCGATCCCAAAAATTACGCTAGGGAGCCTGGCTACCCCGGCTGAATCGCCAAAGGCCAGGGTGAGTGCGGCGCCCACCCAGTGATAAAGCGGTGGTTTTGATGGCAAGATACCGTTTCGAAGTGGTAAGACCCAATCACTGCCGGAGGCGAGCAAGCTGATTATATGAGCTTCACGTGCTTCAGTTGAACTTCCCACCGGGACGACAAATATTAGGATTGAGCTGATTACAAAAAGTGAGAGGTATAAAGTAACGTAGGTTGCGCTGAATTGAATCCTAAGGGCCTTATCTGGGCTTGCCATCTGGTACGCAGCCTAGCCTCTACGACCAGCTCCCGAATACCATCGTAAGAACCATCAGACCGGCGCAAAGAAACGCTGCTACTTCAAAAATCGTCATGATAACTAAGTTCCAAAAAATAGCGGACTTGGCTTTATAGAATAGCTTTTACACCATGGCAAGAAATCACCATAGGGGGCGAGTGTAGCACAGCGTTTTATAGCCTGTCTATTAACCTAGCCGCGTTACCTCATTTTTGAACTTAGCGGTGTTAAGCGGCTTGGTGAGGTAGGCCGTACAGCCCAAACTGGTAGCATCGCAAACTGAGACGGGGTCGGTAACGCCGGATACCATTAAAACCTTTACGCAAGCCTCACCAACCACCCCTTTCTTCTCCTCATATTCACGAATACGCGCCAAACAGTCCAAGCCGTCCTCTCTAGGCATGTTCACGTCCAAACATATTAGATCATACCGTTTACCAGCGTCGAACGCCTCTTTGAACTTTCTGAAGGCCTCTTGCCCATCAAGAGCAAAGTCCGGGTCGCTCACGTTCTTCAAAGCTGATTCCACGATCTTCAAACTAATAAGTTCGTCTTCGGCTATTAATACGCGCATAAGAGTACTCCCGGGACTATTTTGTCGCTAAGTGGTGGTAATCGGCATTTATGTTTAGAAACTATAGTTGGGTATTGCAGTATTTGCTTAACCCTAGAAAAAGCAGGAATATCAAGTAGCGGCGTCGACGCAGCGGCCACCTGTCAATTAACATTTTTTTGGGCTTAGCCAGCCTGTTATTTTGAAACGCGATCTGTTGATACGCCGTAAGAACCATCGTGGGAGGTAAAGAGGTGCGCAGCGCTGTTTTTTCGGTAGTCGAGGGCATCCCATCTCCCATAAAACTAACGGCCCAGTATGTGAAGGGGAGAAATAGAATAAAGAAACAGATGACTAATTGCGCGTAATGCCGATGCCCTCATCGGTAATTCGCACGCTTTTTAGACGCTTGATGATGGCCAGGCTCTCCTGCTTCTCATAAAGTTCTGCAGCGAGGTTCTTTCCCGAAAGTCCCTCAATTATTTTCTGCGGCACTGGTACGCCCTTTACTATAAGAGACTCAATCGAAGCCTCCAGGACACCGCCCTCCATTTTAACCAACAGCACTCCCTCGCCGTTAAAGAAGCGGCCCGGGAACCCAAATTTATCAAGTGGATAGCTAAGCTGAGTCACGAGGCGGCTATCCTTGGTAGAAACATAGACGTGATCGCGCAATCCATGCAGCTCAGGATACCGATTTATAAGAATATTAGCCTCTTCGGAGGTAAGTTTGAGCTCTTTTGGGCCGCTCTCTTCCGTTAATCCATCAAAGAAAGCATCCGCTCTAGAAACCACTTCTTTTGCCCGGTCATCGGTGACGGATACCATCGGAAGCGTCAGCGGAGCGGTGGTGGAATAGTTCTCAAGCGTGCTTGAAATGAGATGACGCAGCCCAAAATATATTCCCGCTGCAAACAAAATTCCGAGAACAATAGTCGTCAGGCAACCATAAAAAAAACAACCATGTTTCTTTTTCTCTGGAAATGCCCTTTCGGACGACGTCCCTACGTTTGGGTCAACTGTGGTATTCATACCGGAAAGAGTATCTAAGGCTGCCGCTTTAGGCCAGGGGCTAAGTTAGCCCCTTTTTGGCACAGCAGATCTCACAGCAGATCTTAAACCCAGGGAGTTCTATTCAAAATGAAATGATAAGCGGGCACTTCGCGAAGAATGAATGCCGTCGAGCACCTTCGGCAGAGGTGACATGAGGCCCGGTCTTGTTTGACTGCCCCGTGCTTGCTTTAGTTACAACCCAAAATATCGTAAGCTATCCAACAAAATGCCTACCCAAACACATGATTCAGGCTTCTCTTTCACGACACACCAGCATTGCTTTAGCGGTGCCCTTCGCAAACTGGCGAGTACTTCCACACAAATCCCGCTTCTGCCGGTAGTAATAAATGGACTGCTTTCGGAACGCTTTGTGGCACACGATCTAGATATTAAGCAACTTGTGAATCCGGATGATAAGGAGCTTGTGTATGTGTACGGCGCTAGCGGAGGCTGCGCAGCCCGTTTTCTTCTCAGTACTAACGCCTCAATCGGTTATTTCATCGACCACTCAGGTATTTCTGCTTCAACGTTGACACAAGCTCTGGAACAAGCTGATTGGAGCAGTCACCCACAAAGGAAGCTCTACCGAGATCACAAATCGGAATTCGGATTTTCTCTTGCCCCAGATAGGCCTAGACAATTGGCCAAGGACCTGCTGCTTGAGCTCCATGATCTAGGCGTGAGGCATGGAATTAATCTGCGCGAGCAGATCAAGGTTACTCTACAACCCGACGATCAAACCACCACAATTGAGTTCAAGTGGGCCTTCCCCGGCGGCAGAGTAAGAGCGCGAAAGATTGTATTTATACACGCTGACTTATTGGATAGTCAGCGACATCTCCATATTCTTGATCGTAGACATCCAAAGGGCCTCGACGGCTACTATCAAATGGCCAGTTATAACCTGCTAAATGCCGCTAGCCGCTATTTGCCAGCACTCATGCAGCGGATAAAACCTGGCGGCTTTATGCTCCTTGACACACGACAACAGCACGGGGGTGAGTACAGTCTTAAAAAGGCGATCGAAATTTCCGCGCGCACAACCAGCGACGTATTACGAAGTGCGGAGCACCCCGCACTAACTGCCAGATTCAAAAACGAATTGAGATATTATGGACAAGCAGTTCGACCGATACAGGTTTTTTAGACGACAAATATCGTAGCGGACAGATTCAATCGCCGAGGAATTAGACACTTACGAAATCCTAGAGATTCCATATCTGTTCATTAACAGTAAATCTGAACTTAGTCCGCCTGAAGTGCCCCTACTTCCAAGATCTCTCTGAAAATGAGGTCCACACGGGCTGCCGTAACATCGCAGAATTTCCAATAGCGAGCGAGTCGTGATGCATCTGCTAAAAAAAACCCGGGCGAAGCAGGAATATTAAGCAGTGCCGACGACTCGTCCAATGCCACTTAGCCAACCGACTTAAGTATCCGATTTTAACTTCGATTTTTCGAAGCCGTCTCGAATTATTTCGCGGTAGCAAGATGGTGAGAAAAGCTGCTCCACTGCGAAGAAATTGGGAACGCAGTAGGTAAACTTGTGGGGCGATATCCGGGAGCGCTGAGCTCCAGCTCGGCCAGATACTGCAAAGCACAGAAGATTCGAGTTAAACCACCAATCCCTCTATTACCAATCTTAAACAGATGGCGATATGCTCTTTAGGGACTAGAGAGCTTGTAGGGGGCTTTCGGGGATCTTCAACCTAGAAAGAGCAGTTGGATCGTAGCGAGGTGGCGGAGATGGCTGAAGATCTTGCAGTTTTCGACGGAATTGGCACGGAACCCTAGCACCGCTAGGGT
>CAZVWV010000174.1:0-5791 GCA_964631745.1 uncultured Bdellovibrionales bacterium | reverse complement strand
CAAGCGCTGTGAGGAGCGGCATGCTTTGGAGCTTGACCATATTGAGCCTTTTTCGTTGGGCGGGGAGCATACGGCGGAGAATCTTAGAGTACTTTGCCGGGCGCATAATGGACTTATGGCGGAGAGAGTGTTTGGGCCGGAACGAAGGAGTGCCAGTTCCGCCCACCGGTGAAGTGGCGCCAACAGAAGAATTTTCGGTTTTCTCGTTCGATGCAACTTGAAGCAGCAAGGCGGCGAGTTGATTTGTACCTTTCGCCAAGTGTCGCCAATCGCGGTTCCTGGACGCCGATCTCTAGCGTAGCGCACGTGCAGGTTACAGTGGGGCAGGGCGGCACCTTTGATATTCCTTTGGCAATAGCTACCGACCTAGGCAGTTACGATGTGATTGCCGACGGGGATTGCGATGGTATGTACTCGCCGTTAGCGGATTCAATAACCTCATTTACTGTGTTTCAGCCGCAGGATCTTGATGGGAATTGTTATGCTGGAGAAACCTTTTTTACCAGCGAAGAATGCATGCATAGCCCTGTCGATTGTGCATGCGCTGCTAGCGCCCATTGTGCGCAAGGAAACCAGAACGGAAATACGTATTATTACTGTGAAGGAAATCGCGGTGGTTCGCATGGGAAAATGCGAGTTGTTCAACAAGATAGGAATTAGCTAGTATCGTATTGAAATATTCCTACCGTCCAGGTGGTGGACGGTATATGTTCGCCACAGTCGCTGTCGCCCCCCGTCGCTCCCGCCAACCCCCTACAACATATCATAAGGATCAAGGTCAAAAACCACTTTAACCCGCGTCTGTTTGGCGCAGAGCGCTTTTAGCTGAAGCAGCATTGTATTTAGCTGCGCGCGGCTTTGGGCTTTAAAGAGTAGATGAAACCTGTGCAAGGTTTTGATCTTCTCTAGTGGCGCTGGGGCTGGTCCTAGAATCTCGATTTTGGCGCCTGATTCTTTTAAGAGAGCGGCTGCGCGCTTTCTTAGCTCTGTCAAAAAGAGCGGTAGCAGATCTGGGTTGCTGGCGCTGGCTATGACGCGCAACATTCTGGAAAAGGGCGGATATCTTAGCAGTTTTCTGGCTTTTAATTCTAGTTTGGCAAAGCCCTGGTAATCTTTTTCGATGGTTTTTATGATGCTCAGATTTTTTGGCACTCTGGTTTGCAGCAGGACTCTGCCGGCGGCTTCACTTCTTCCGGCTCTTCCGGATGCCTGCGTGAGTAACTGAAATACCTTTTCTGCGGCGCGAAAATCCGGCATATGCAAACCCACATCGCAGTCGGCGATACCCACTAGCGTCACGCCCGGGAGATCGTGGCCTTTGGCGATCATCTGTGTGCCTACCAGGATATCTGTCTTGCCGCTGCGTACGTCATTTAAGATGCGTCTGTAGTCGTCATGTGCGGCGGCGGTGTCGCGGTCGAGACGATCAACCGTGGCTGAAGGAAAGAGCGCCTTTAGCTCATCGAAGATCTTCTCTGTTCCGGCGCCGCGTTGCTTTAAGGTTCCGGGCTTGGCCACATTCTTCTCGATGCATTGCGGACAGCTACGCGGAGTTGGAATATTTAAGCTACAGTAGTGACAAACTAAGGCATTAGAGCTCTGGTGGTAGGTCATGGTGACGCTGCAATTGGGGCAGCCCACGACCGCCTCACAAGAGCTGCACTGCAGATAACTTGCAAATCCACGCCTGTTATATAGTACAAAGGTTTGTTGTTTGCGGCTTAAAGTTTCAAGGATGCACTCGTAAAGTTTGGGCGAAACATTTCTGGAGGGCATATCCCACGGTTTAACTAAGTTCAGATCTTCAAGCTCGATCGTTAAAGGTGGGACACCCAGAGGGCGTGAGACTAAAGGGAGCAGTTTATACCTTTCGGTCAAGGCATTATGGTAAGTTTCCATCGAGGGGGTAGCCGAGCCCAGCACTACCGGGCACTTCTCAAGTTTGGCGCGCAGCACGGCGATATCGCGGGCGTTGTAACGGAGCCCTTCACCCTGTTTAAAGGAGTGGTCGTGTTCTTCGTCGACAATGATTAGACCCAATTTTTCAAGCGGCGCGAATATTCCGGAGCGCGTGCCGATGGCCACAAAACTTAAGCCCTCAACCAAAGATCTCCATCCCTCCCAGCGCGTGCGCTGGCTAAGGGCGCTATGCAAGAGCGCCAGCTCGTCTCCAAAACGCGCGCGAAAGCGGTCTACAAGCTGCGGTGTTAGCGCGATCTCTGGAACGATCACCAAACTTTGAAGCCCCGCCTGCTTGGCGGCAAGTATGGCTTCAATGTATACCTCGGTCTTGCCGCTGCCGGTGACGCCGTGCAACAAGAAAGTCTCAAACGAACGCGCCTCAATGGCCTTGGTTATGTGCGCGAGTGCGCCTTGCTGATCGAGAGAGAGCTGCACTGATTTCGTGGCCCAGGCAGGCACTTCCGCGCTCAGGCGCTGACCGGTGAATTTATCGAGGCTTGTAATTTCAAGTACTCCTTGCGCAGCTAGTTTTTTAAGCGGCACCGAGGCATTCTTAACGATCCTGGTGATCTCGGCGCTGTCGCATGCTCCGCCGTTATTGACCAGATACTCCACGATCTGGCTCTGAGCTTTCGACTTAAGCTCTGATTCGGGCGGCTTTAGCAGGTGAATTACTTTCTGTAGTTGTCTCGGCGCAATTCCGGGCACGGCCACGTCGATAACATTTGAGAGCGGCTCGCCGTAGTATTCCGCCACCCATTTAAAAAATTCAAGCTGTTTGGGGTGAAAGCAAAGCTGATCGTTCTCGTTCCACAAGAGATCTTTGATTTTGAAACCTTTCTGGTTCTCTTCGAGAGCTGCGCTCTTCGAGATCACAAATCCAAAGGTCTTGCGTGAACCCAACGGAACAAGCACCCGATACCCCACCGTTACATGTGCGGCCAACTCCTCAGGCAAGCTGTAAGTCAGCGCGTCAGGAAGGGGCGGTATTAGGACTTGAACATAGGAGGGCATAGAACGTAGTTTAGAAGGAAGCGCGGCGCTTCTCAAGTTTACCGTAGAATTCTTTCTTGTCCCGTTATCATCCAAAGTGCATCATATTCTAAGCTTCAGTGCCGTGACGGTTACAGATTGGGAATAAAATGGGGTTACTAAGTTTCTTAAATAAGCGAGAGGCCTTAGTCAGTATAGATGTGGGCAGTACCGGCATCAGGCTAATCGAGCTAGATCTCCGCCATGGGCGCCCAAAGGTGGTGAATTTTGGATTTGCGCAGCTTTCGGGCGATATCTTCGCCGGTAACTCCATCTCAAAGTCAGAGCTAGTAGCCGAAAATCTTACCGGCTTACTAGAATCTCTAGCCGTAACCGACAAACGTGCCGTTACGGCCGTGCCAGCGCCCAGTGTTTTCACCAAGCGCGTGAAGATGGCCAAGGTGCCAGCTAATGAACTGCGCTCAACTATTTATTTTGAAGCTGGAAATTTTATACCGCACAACATTGATGCGGTTAAGCTCGATTATCATGTAGTGGGCGAATCCACCAAGAATCAACTCGATGTTATCTTGGTGGCCGTAAAGAACGAGGTGATTGATAGTTACACTGACACATTGGCGCTATCGGGCCTTGAGACCGCCGTTGTAGATGTAGATTACTTCGCGGTGCAAAACATCTTTGAGCTGGCGCACCCAGAACTGGTCGAAAGGACAGTTGCCTTGGTCAATATCGGGGCGCGTTTTTGCGCTATAAATATAGTCAGTAACGGCGAGTCCTTGTTTACAGGTGACATCGCGATTGGCGGTAAAATCTTTACCGATGCTATCGCCGAAGTGTTGAGTATTTCGCCTCAAGAAGCCGAAGAGGTTAAGCGCCAAATGGGAAAACCCGGCAAAAAAGACGACTCGGTCCAAGCCATACTGAACGATTCCGTGCAGGATATCATCGAAAGAAATGTCGAATATATGGCTAGCGAGTTGAATCGCCAGATTACTTTTTTTTGGAACGCCTCCGGGAGCGAAGGCGCCATTGATTGTATCGTTGTGACGGGCGGCGGAGCTTTGATTCCGGGCCTTATCGAGGACATTAAAGAAAAAACCGGCCTAGAGACACTCTTATTGGACCCTATTCCTACGGTGGATTTCGCAGACGGTATCGATCAAACTAAATTTCGAGAGATGGCGAATTCGCTTTCTGTGTGTTTGGGGTTAGGGCTTCGTCAGGCCGGAGACAGGGAGCTCCCGGATATTTTCTAGTAAGCGACTATGATTAGAATAAATTTACTCGGAGAAGATACCTCGATTGACCATAGCGGTCGGCTGATTCTAATCGGATATGTGGCCTCAGTCGTGGGCTTGATGGTGCTCTTTATCATTTTGCAAACCAGCGTAGTCGCGCAGTTGTCAGGAGCGCGTGAAGAGGTTGACACCTTAACCGCCAAGCTTACTGACCTAAAACGAGTCACTCAAGAGGTGCGCGATCTTGAAAAAGAGAAGATCGATCTCGATAATATAACCGCCACAATTGCCAAATTGAAGCTGAGCCAAGTTGGGCCTGTGCGGGTAATGGACGACCTAAATATGGCTGTGCCATCGCGCGGATGGTTGCACGCGGTCGACGAGAAGGCCGGGGTGATGAAGGTAACCGGAATGACTCTGAATGATCACGATGTCGTGAAATTCATGAAGAATCTTGAGAATTCTAATTTTTTTGATTCAGTCGATTTAGTAGAGAGCACTACCGTGGCCTTGCTTAAAGTTTCCACCTATAACTGGTTTACGAATAAATTTACCCGTTACACCGTGCGTGCTGAGGACAAGGAGTCACAGCTCCGTATCATCCAACAGGAAGCCAAGCGCATGGGGCTAAAATATGAGGCCGCTGCCGGCGCGCCCGTCAAATTTCGAGGCGGGGGCGATGTGAAGATCATGAGCACTGGGAAGACAGATGCCATGAGCGCCAATGCGCGTTTGAATAGCGGCGTTTTTAAACGCGGCGCTGGAAGAACCGAGAAGGTCACTGCTTGGACGTCCGTGGAAAATGTGCCTGCCAAAAATTTCAGTATTGTGGCGAGAGTCTTATATGCGGGCAAATTTAGACGGTTGTTAACGCCCGGGGCGCCGGAAGCTGTTGTGAGTACGGTAAATTAATCGTTAAGGCGGATTTTTGAAATGAGCGCATTTCTCGATAAAGTTTTAGAGCGACCAAAAAGCCAGTTAATCGGCATTTGGATCGGCAGTTTAGCTGTGATCACCTTTGTTTTTTGGCAGTACTTTTACTCTGTGAAGTCCCGTGAGTTAGTAGAGACCGAAGATAAGCGAGATTCTTTAAACACTCAGATAAGCCAGGAGCAGCGACTCGCCAGCAGCCTTCCTAAGTTTAGAAAAGAGGTGAAGGCGCTAAGAGGAAAGAAAGAATTCGCCCTTAAACAACTTCCTGAGCGACGTGAAATCCCCGGATTACTCGACTCAATCGCTACACTAGCTAAGACCTCCGGCCTTGAAGTTAAACGCTTCGCACCGAAGACCGATGTGATCATGGATTTTTACGCCGCCGTGCCGGTGCAGGTCGAGATGCGGGGAACGTACCATCAAATTGCAACGTTCTTTGATGAACTTTCGGGGCTGTCCCGTATCGTGAATGTTAACGATATCAAGCTCACTAATCCTCAGGGTGTGGAAGAGGACGCCAATGTTCAGGTGGATAGTAGTTGTACTATAACGACGTTCCGGTATTTAGAAGAGAATGAGCGCGTGCAGATTGATAGCGCCAAAGATGATAAGAAAAAACATAAAGATAAGGCGAAGGCCAAGAAAGGCAAGAAGGATTCGAGCGA
>CAZVWV010000173.1:0-5808 GCA_964631745.1 uncultured Bdellovibrionales bacterium | reverse complement strand
AAATAAATGAGTTAACTCTTCTATCTCGCGTGTCAACTAAATTCAGGACGGGACCCATCTCTGCAGCTTCTTCAGCGGTGATTAATTCGTTGGTGTCCATATACTAGCGACCCAGTTAAGTTAAAGTATTTGATAAAATCACTCGATGTGATATTATCGTTGACACGGGGTTAAAGAATCATATTGATTACTTCATCCTTAATCTGAGAATATCTCACTTATGGGGCGTCAGTCAACACAATGTTTGATTTTAATGAAAAATACGAAAATCTAGGAGACGGGAGGTTTTGTGATTCGGTTTAACTTGCGGAAATGTTTGAAGTATCTAGAAACTAGGTCTGAACGTAAGATCACGTTAAAGGAGGTCGCCGAGAAAAGTGGGTGCGATAAAAACGCTTTATCTCGACTTATTAATCATCCAGAAGTCATGCCCTCCTCTGGAGTAATCGACAAGCTTGTTCAGTATTTCTTCTTCGCAAGAAAGGAGTTAGACGAGATTGCTGCAGGGCCAGGTAACAAGCCTACTTCGCTTGAAAGTCGAAGAATGCAAAGGGTAATTGGTGATTTTGTGAATGTCTATCCAGATTCACCTGAGTATTGGAACGTAATTCCTGAGGGAATGAAGGAAGATCCAGCTATCAATCTTGATAATATCTGGGCAATTTATGACAGAATCACTAACCCAGAGCCACTAGCTAAACTTTTCAATGAAGATGTGACAAAGCCTTTGAACAGTCTCTTGGAAAAGCTCGTTGTTGGACTCAAGAGTATTGAAAAGGATAAAGCGAACATCACCTTATCAGAGCAGGAGATCACCTTCCTTCTAAACAGACTTCCCATGATCACTGGTGCTAGCGGGAATGACCTAGCCAATCTGTTGAAGCTTGCATCTCAGATCGCAACCAGTGAAAAAGCGGAGCAGGTTCCAGTCAAGAGAAAGAAGAAAAAAACAACCTGATTCATCTTGCATCTCCTGCATCCACTTTTCAAAAACCCCCAAGATGCATTTGCATCTCGTTTGCATCCAATTGCTGAAATATAGTGAAATTTCGCTATCATTCTGAAAAGCGAAAGATGCACGACCGATACTCGGAAAGAGTAATGATTAAAATAAATTACTGGGGTTATTAACAGCTTAGAGCTTGAAAATCACAAACATGCATCTTGCTGCATCTACGCTTGCGAAAAATGGGGTGGGTGACGGGGCTCGAACCCGCGACAACCGGAACCACAATCCGGGGCTCTACCAGCTGAGCTACACCCACCAGGACGTCTGGAATTGCAAAATAATGAACATTTTTGGGGGGAAAGGCAAGGGGGGGGCGGATTTGTTGCTATAACTTGCGGGGGGTGGTGATTATGTTGCCGGGTAGGCGTAGGGCTTGGCTTTGTAGTTCTAGTTCGAAAAGTTCGGAGATGAAATCTTCTGAGTCTACTGCCTGTTGCAATTCGTCGAACGACCAGGAGTCACGCTCTTGCAATTTGCTTAGGATTTTTTTCTTGATGGAGGAGAGATTACTGATGGGGTCGCAGGGTAAACCAATTGAGTTGGTGGAGATGGGTTGTTCTAGTTCGTCAGAGTTTGCACTGCTTTGCTTGTAGTGCTCAAAGATATCAAGGATGTCTTCTAGCCCGGTTACTAGGAACGCTCCTTGTTTGATCAGTTCGTTCGAACCTCGATAGCGTTCTTCGGTTATGGCTCCGGGGACGGCCATTAATTCCTTGCCTTGCTCTAGGGCGTACCTTGCTGTGACCAGAGAGCCGCTGCGCTTTGATGCTTGCACTACTAGAACGCCTTCGGCCAAAGCGGCGATGATTCTGTTGCGGTTTAGGAAGTTGGCGGGGAAGGCCGGTTCGTGGGGCAAAAACTGACTCACGATTAAGCCGCCGGAAGAAAGTATATCGCGGGCTAGGGACTCGTTACTTCTGGGATAGATCTCCGGCAAGCCGTTGCCTAGCACGGCCACAGTTGGAGTGGCGCTAAAAGATCTGAGTGCTCCGCGATGAGCGGCGGCATCCACGCCCAAGGCGAGTCCGCTGATTACACAGACGCCGCAAGAGGCCAGCCCCTGCGCCAACTGAAGCGCGATTTCGCATCCGGCCGGGTCTGCTTTTCTTGATCCTACGATGGCTAGAGCTTTAGAATTGTTTAGACACTCAAGATTTCCGCGCGCAAATAAGATCAAGGGAGGATCTTCGATCTGTTTGAGCCGCGCCGGGTATTCTTCGCTGCAAATCGGGAGTAGTGTCACTCCTGCGGATCTCAAGTCTTCTAAGAATCGCACGGTATTCTCGAATTCTTTTGTCCGTACGAGTTTTTTCCGAACCTGCTCAGGCACGGAGCTTAGCGCCTGTGGCTCGCTGGCTCGTGCCAAGAACGCCTCGGCCAGCTCCTTTGTACGGGTTCCTAGCTCCTTCTGACATAGAAATAAGGCAGCGTTTAGTTCGGTCTCTGTGGGGGTCGTGCTGGGCGTCATAGTATTCTCTCTAATAATTAATCGTGAATACGGGGGCTTAAGTTGCGTAAAAGGCAGTAAATATTTTAGGGGTATAGGCCGATATCTATAAGTAGCCTAAATTACACGGAAATTGGGGATGTCGGACGACAACGAGTCGCAATATGAACTTGTCTTTGAGGGGCCAGGGGATGGCTCCCCGGACACGCTGCGCAAATTAAAGGGCGCTATGGTTGCGGACCTTGAGATGAGTGTGGCCGAAGTTCAACATATTCTGGAATCTTATCCGCTCACCATTAAGCGCTCTGAGTCGAGCCACGACTTAACCATAGCCTGTCAGCTGCTGAAGAACGCCGGCGGTGCGGCCTACATCGTTCAACCCAAATCCGTGTCCGTGCCCGTGTCGGAGAGTACAGAGGAGTTTCAACTTGAGATCGATTTAGATGAGGTTCAAAAAGCGAGTGAGCCGAAAGAAAAAGTTTTCGAGCTCGATATGAACCCGGACGAGGATAATTCCCTCGCAAAGATAATATCGGAGTTCCAGGAAGATTTTGGGTTTAATTCTGAAGTACCTAATAAGTCCAGTGAGGATCTTACAATCTTGCCGGAGCCCGAGACTTTTTCTGCGACGACAGGGGCGCCTCCCCATGAGGCGATACATGCGGCAACTTCTGAGCCCGCCAACGAAGTCAGCCCAGAAATAAGCCCACCAAAATCGGAAGAGCCGGACGAGCTACTCCTGCAAAGCGAGTTTATACAGAGCGCGCCGAGTCCCCTGCCCCCACCAGTGGAATCGTTTTCAAGCGGTGGTTGGACGTTAGAGCTTGATGATCAGCAGGCGAAGAAGTCGGATTCGATTGGAGCCACGCCGAAACCTGCTTCAACAGCCGAGCCGGCCGCTCCGGCTAATGTGAATACGCTAAATTTAGAACTCGATTCAGAGTCCACGCCACCGGCGCTACAAACAGCTGCTACAACAACTTCTGAGAAATCCTCTGCAGCTAAAGCCCCGCCGGCTCTCAGCAATGACGAGTTAAGCCTCGATGCAGAAGCGCAAAATGCTCCGGAAGCAGCCCCAGAGGTAAAGTCGCTAAAATTCAAAAGTCAGCCGCCAATCTCGAAACTATTCAAGAACGAATCGCCAGCAATGATCGTTCATGATGAAGAGCAAAAGGCGCGCGAGCCCCATTCCAAACAAGACGGGCACGACAAAAAGAATCCGCAAGATGCAAATGTGAACGGGGCCTCTGAGGGAACGCAACCCACGCAATCCCCTTCGAGCAAATCGAGCAAGCGCAGACGCAAACGGCCCAAAATCCCCTGGGATGTGGTGGCTCCAATCCTTTTTGGCATGGCGGCGCTGTGGTTTGGGAATCAGTATTACTTCGGTTCGGAGGAAGATGCCCTGAGCACTAAAGCCGTTTCGCAGCTCGTCCAAAAGATGGAGTCAGAAGCCGGAGCGCGAGAACCGGAGGATGCAGACGCGCCGGTCATAGTGGACGAATATAATATTCAAGCCGCTAAAAGTAACAGCACCGCCACGGTAAAATGGCGCTTTGCGCGCACTGAGGATAAAAAAATCAAAGGAACTTTTGAACTCACCACTCCGGCATCGCGCGAGCTTAACAAAGAAGAGATCGCAAACGGCGTCAAACGAACTCCTTGGCTTAAAAAAGTTGATCTCGGAATTATAAACACCGCGCTCGACGCCGAGGGGCGTTTTGAAGTGAAGACTCCGATTAAGGCCTATGTTGAAGACAATTCGAAGATTCTGCGGGTGTCCGGGACAGCCACGCTTAAGGGCAGACTTGCAGAGGATAATCAGTTGACGGTGGAGGTGACTATTTTGTCTGGGATCGAAGTTCCACCGGTGGGCGGGAAGTTTTTTATTGAGCGGCTTGCAAGTGAGAAATATCGCTTTTATTTGAGTACTGGGTATTAGGTAGGCTGGTTGTGGCTACCGTTGTGGAGTCAGTGCTTTGCAGAATCCGGCCGAGCTGGAGCTCGGTGGTCCTGGTCGGGGACGAGCGCCTACCTTACAGCGCCGCTCTTTGCCGTCAAAATCAAAATCTCATAAAATACTAGCAAAATATCGGGCTATTTTGATGTAGTGCTCGGGCTGCAAACATGCTAGCTTTCCTTCGCACGCGCTCAAAAGTTTTTGAGTGCTTTTTGGAGGAAAAAAATGAAAAAATTGCTTGTGTTGCTTGCAACCTCTGGCGTGCTAACTGCGAATGTTTTCGCAGAAGCTGCGCCTCGAACAGTGATGCTTCCTAGTGGGAAGTGCTATGTGATGTATGATACCGACTTTGACGATAACATGTATGATACATATAAGTATTGCACGACTGGGTGCAATTCAGTTTCTATTTCAGGCTGCGGCGATCTTGAATCGATCGTGCGTGGCACTCCCTTCGAGGAGCCAGAATAGACTTTAACTAATAGTCACGGCACCGGCCTGCTTAGAGCAGTATTCTCGCGGGCCGGTGCTGCTCCTGCATGACCCTTTACTCCGGATTCCCTGCCCAAAATTCCGCTGACAACCCAACCCGCCCAAGCCGTTCACTTAGCACTTAAATTCGTGCTATCTTAAACCAAGATCCAACAGCGCCGGCGAAGCTGGCCTGGTTTTGCCTTTTGAGATGAACGATCTCCCTATGCAGTTGAGCACTCGCCAAATAGCCCTAGCCGAAGCTTTTCTCTGGGCTGAGCCACTGAACGCCGCCACGCTCGCCCCTTCGCCCTCTCCAATTTACACCAACTGGATAGTCTTAACTGGCGGCGTAAGCTCCGGCAAAACTACTTTGCTGCGCGAATTTGAACGGCGCGGCCTCTCGGTTAGCCACGAAGTGGCGCGCGCCCTAATCGAACGCGCCTATCAACACGGGCTAACAAAAGACGAAATATTTTCTGAAACTCAGATGCGGCAGGATTCTATTTTTTCGCATGAGCTTGAGCGCCACAGCGCCATGGATCCCCAGCGTCGCACGATTCTGGATGCGGGCATCGGCGACACTCTGGGCTTTAGGAGCTATTTTGGCGTTGATAATACTGCTGCGGCAACATGGGGGGATGTTTATCGCTACAAGCAGGTCTTCTTTTTGGATGCGCTTACGCTAAGAAATGATAGCGCTCGGCCGTGGGACGCTGGGCAAGCGGCGCATATTGAGCGCGAGATCATGCAGGCATATCTTAGGTTGGGTTATCAGCCGATTCGCGTGCCCCCAATTGGCCTTGTGAGTGAACGCGCAGATTGGGTGTTGCAAAGGGTAGCGCTCAAAAACCCCGGGTAAATTGCAAACGCGGCGCAGAGTAGGGATATTGTGGAGCGCCGACGATTCGTCGGCCGGTG
>CAZVWV010000172.1:0-6176 GCA_964631745.1 uncultured Bdellovibrionales bacterium | reverse complement strand
GGTTAGATTTTTCGCACCGAAAACTGCTGTGAATTCAACCGGTTGGGATGGGTAGGGGATCCGGACCTGCTGGATTTGATGGTGGGGGATACCTCAGCTGAAAGCTGGCTCGCACAACAGATCCAAGGATCCGGACCTGCTGGATTTGATGGTGGGGGATACCGTCGAAATGGGTGGCCTTTGTCTATTCCGAGGATCCGGACCTGCTGGATTTGATGGTGGGGGATACGGTTGGGCCCACAATCAGTTCACGCTGTCCATCACCGGATCCGGACCTGCTGAATTTGTTGGCGTGATTCGATTCTGCAAACCAAGAAAGGAGTACACCATGGGTTTCATTTCCTCTCCGAAACCCAACTTACCCAATTTAAATTACCAGCCGCATAATCTTATCGCTCAAATCTTGGCCCGCGAAGTTAACATCGGCCACTTTGACGAGGGTAACTTTATCGCTGGCGCTATCGATAATCGTCTCCAGCTTTTTTCTGAAAGAGCTTGCTTGAGCGTTCGATGCGCAAATCATGTATACGCTTTTTTGAATTCTATCGCCGTATTCGTTACAAGTTTTACGCACCCGCCGTGCGCGTCGGCGGCCGGCTTTAGAACTAACCGAGATATCATATGTTGCTATCCAATGCGGCAAGGTGCCAAAGAGCGAGCGCTCGTTCATCAGGTTGATGGGATTGCCGAGTAGTTTGGGTTTCGGAGAGGAAATGAAACCCATAGTGTACTCCTTTCTTGGTTTGCAGAGCCGAATTCCACTGAAAAATTCAGCAGGGCAGGATCCTACGGCCCGGCCTGATAACGAACCGCGCCAAATCGTATCCCCCACCGCAAAATCCAGCAGGGCCGGATCCGGCGAAAGAGCGCATCGACTGTGAGGCCGTCTTGTATCCCCCACCGCAAAATCCAGCAGGGCCGGATCCGGGCTCCGGCACAAACGTTCTGACCTTCGCTGTATCCCCCACCGCAAAATCCAGCAGGGCCGGATCCAAGGCCCCGGGGGTAATCGAACAGACCGCGTATCCCCCACCATCAAATCCAGCAGGGCCGGATCCCCGCGCTCGCAGCTTGAGACGCGCCAGAGTATCCCCCACCATCAAATCCAGCAGGGCCGGATCCTCTATCCATTCCAACCAGTTGAATCTCCAGCCTTTTTCGGTGCGAAAAATCTAACCTCATCCCCGTTTCCTAGGAAGCTCCAAGATCCGTCGCGAACTCACGAAAAATGCTATAAGTCTCAACAGGTTGGCGTTTATCTAACCGCTTGTAATAGTTCCGCACGGTTATCTAAACGCTTCAAAGCCCTTGCCGGATCAAATTAGCGGGCGTCAGGTAAGGGTCAACTCTAGGCCGACCCGTGATACGTGTCCCTGACAGTGGTCGTGAGAATGGCGAAGACCAGTAGCCTTCCCTTCGGGATTGGTACCCGTGCACTCACGCTTTAGCGGCAGATCTTTGGTTCCTTAATCGGAACCTTTGCCGCTAAAGCGTAAGCGCACAGGAAAAACCTAATTTTCCTCTCCTCTACCCAACTCCGTTTTTACCCAGTTTCTTTCCCTTACGCAAATATGAGGATAAAATTTTATGGCAGTAAAGTTGCTTGGCGCTGTACTTTTGGCACAATGCTAGGGTATGTCAGATTTTGCAGTAGAAAATCCTCCAATAGATCCTTCTCGGGACGCTTCTTGTTTGCGAAATCTCGCTCCCCAAAATCTTGAAATCCATCTAGGATCTCTTTCATGGGAGTAAGCCGTGGGGTGGGCCTTTGTTGCATCATTTGGATAGCATTCTAGGCAAATGATGGACCTAATCAAGCCTCACAGTAGAAATAGCACTAGGTCGGCGCAGATTCTTGGTAATTCAAGTCGCTACTACACTAAGTACTAGACTAACTAAGCTATGCCCTTTAGGAGCTTCGCAATTGCTTTGCCCGCGGTCTGTTTTGCTTTGCTCAAAGCAGAGGCGGATTTTGCATTGAGTGTGGCGTTCACCGCTTTGTCAGCAGCTTTGGTGAGCTTAGATATATTTACCGAGGCCCCCGAAACCAAGATTGACCCGGCGCTGTTAATACCGATGCTCTTTACGTTATTCTTAATAGTTTTGGCCTTTGCCTTTTGTGCGGCGAAGGATTTTCCGATGGCCAGTTTCTTAACCGCTTTCTGCAGGGCATTCACCTGTGCTTTAAAGTCCACAGAAGTTAGGCAATCTGCAACCCCATTTGTGTTGTTGTCGGCGTCAGTGATGCCGCAGCCGCAAGCGCCTGGCGATGTTTTAGCTGCATCATTCTTGCACAGATCTCTGATGTCAGGTGTGCCATCGTTGTCTACGTCAGTTACAACGTTAACGAGCGCCACGCCAAAGTTGTCAGCAGGATTTACCTCGGCGAAGGCAGGTGACATTACCGATAGTGCGAGTGTTCGCAACTCCGAACGGTTTGAGCCCTCAAGTTTGGCGGTTGTTGTGCCTGGGCCACCAATTGCTCCCAAAATAAGGGGGAACGATAATGGATCGTATGTGAACACAGGGATATTTAATCCCGGTGTTGGAGCTTCGGACCTAAATGCCGAAGGGAACTCTCCGATCTCTGGTGATGGGGAAGGTATGGGTGCGTCAAAAATTACAGCACTAGCCCCAACTCCCTGAACGGCTAATGCCGCCTGGCCGAAAGTGCATGTCAGGGATCCAGAGTACACGGCAACTTTCCCCGCTAGCGGATACGGAAGCGGGGAGGGGACAACACCACAAGGGTCAAACGGGAGGTGTTCAATGCCCGTCTCAATTAAGCTACTAGGAATGGCTGGGCTTGACGATAGAAACGCTACTGCGCTTGATGTCCCTAAGTAAAGGGGAGTCGCTGTATTTGTAAATGTGATTTTTGCAGCGCTCTGCCCAGGGATATCTTGCAATCTGAAAGTCGAGATTTGCGAGCTAAGCGGCGCTATCGGTGCCATGAACTGTAGGTATGCAGTAGACAAGCCGAATCTTTGAAAAATGAAACTCCCTGTTACTGTTGCATTTGGAAACGTTCCAGCAGGTGAAGTAATATAGGCGACGGTAGTGATTGCTCGTACGTTCGAGGGATTTAGAAAGGCAGCGTCGACTAGTACTGACTGGCCTTCACGAATTTCGTTCTGGAGCGGGTAGTTTTGCCGAGTTGGGCGATGTATCAAACGAGTCAGTGCTTGTAATCGCGTCCTGGGAGCCGGTTAGTGACTGAGACGACCAACCTGAAGGAAGCGCTGGCGCAGTTACAGAGTCGAAATCCTCCTCGAGCGAAACGACTTGCGCATGTAGTCGTTGAACATTCCCAACAAATAATGAACAGAAACATATTAAGAGTAAGAATTGCTTGAAACAGCTCGATCTACGGAACATATAAGGACCTCCCCCGAAGAGTTAATTGAGAAAGGGTATGATGAAATGAAACCTTACTCAAGAATAGTTTGAAGGCGGAAAGGAGAGTAAGAATCTCGCCATACGGTTACCGGCGAACCTCTTAGGCCGAATTCCTTAAGACTTTCGTATGGATACAGCACCCTTATGCGCCAATTATCATTTGCGTGGCTCGAACCGTGAAAGTATAGTTCCACGGATGATTGGGATTAGAATGGGTGGGGTTTGGCGTGGACTGCTGCTGGTATTTCTGCCGCAGTTTATAAGCTTAGGGTTGGCTTTTGCGCAAACGGAACTTGGCGAGGCCAACTCTGGAAACGTCAAGCTTTGGCTGCAGGCCGCGGCCTCGTTCCTTGAACGGCACGAGGAGCTACGTGCGAATTTCCTGCCGCCAGATTTCAATGCCAATCGGCCGAGCGCTGAGATCACGCTTGAGTATTTAAACGCCAACGAAGAGATCGTTGTTACCAGACTAAATTCAGTCAAGATTGGCATGGTCGATTTTGGACGATCCTTACTTTGGGCGAACGACAAAGAAAATCTGAAGCGCTTGTATCGAGTTCTATACCCAAAGGTTCCGTCCAAATTCAGGAAGAAGTTGGAGAAACCAAAGGTGGTAGCAAGTAAGTCGCTGTCACAAATACGAAAGTCGTACCTGAAGCTTGCTCGTACCATAGATCTGAATTTTGATCGCATTGTTCTTACTGTAAAACCAGGGGTCCGTGAACTTCTGCGAGTTAATCCCATCGGTGATTGTGGCCTTGAGATAGGAGCCGAGTGGGTTGGGAATGATTCGGAAAGTTCAGCCAGGTGTGCGCTGACCAGTTACGAACCAAATGGGCTGTTTCTAAATACCTCTTTTCCGCTGCAAGATAACTTGACCTGTATCAAGGACCAGGGGAACCGAGGAACTTGCGCAGCGCATGCAATTGCCGCCACTGTGGAATCCCTTGCAATGAAAGCTGGATCTCCACCGGAGACTCTATCTGAGCAATTTATTTACTACTTTGGTTCAGTCGAGGGTGATTCGCAGGTGAGTATATACGAAATGCAGGCCGATGGGATGTCGCCGCATTTGGCGCTGGATGAGATGATTAGACAACGTTTCGGACTCCATTACGAAAACGTTTGGAACTATAACCAATCCGACGCCGCGCGTTCACTCACGCTAAACTCTGGTCTCGGAGTGTTTACATATCCTAACTCTTGTACGGGCGACTATATGGGTGAGGAATGTTCTGATTATACTTGGCAAACAAATTCTGGCGTTATTCAACGCGGCATTCCCGAAGCTGGGCAACCCCCAAGTGCCCCAGCGAATGCGGCGCATCGAATCTCATCGCGAGCGTACCTTCCCGGAGATGGAGGTGGTGCCACGGCCACAGAATATTCGTTACAGAATGCGGTGCTGCTTTTAGCTGCTGATGTGCCTTTAGTCATAACCCTAAATGTCACCGATGATTTTAAGAATAGCACCAATGGCTATGTGAGGCAGCGAGCGGGCGACGCAGTCCTTGGCTCCCATGCCATGGAGTTGGTAGGATTTGTGCCCAACAGCGCCTTGCCCGCTGGCGTTTCGGACGCTACTCGTGAGGGTTATTTCATCGTCAAGAATTCTTGGGGGATGTTGGGCGGTGATTGTGGTTTCTATTACTTAGATTTTGCTTACGTGAAAGCGCATGTTTCCTACCTGGATGTGATCTGGATTAGTTAGAGGGGGCGAGAGTTGAGCAACCAAGGAGCGAAGATACTAACTAGAGATAATCATCAAGAGCTTATAGAGATCACCTCAAACCGCGCACATTTGACTAGCAAAGTCTTGCCCGATTAGGGCACTGGTATAGCGCACCCGAGAGCTTCGTAATTTCTCAAATAACTTAAGCCGCGATCTGCAGAAACTAGTCAAGAATGCTGAGCTCATACAGGCAGCCGCTGGCCTCTACTATCGACCACTCATGACTAAAGTTGGGCCACTCCCAGCATCGCCACAAGAGATTGTTCGAGCATTCTTGGACGATGACGAATTCCTTCTCACATCGTTAGATGATTATAATCCGCTCGGCCTTGGCCTCACGCAGCTTTATAACGAGACCATAGTCTATAACCGAAAGCGACATGGTCAATTTGTGTTGGACGGAAGGCGGTTCTCATTCCGAAGACCTAGAAATTTTCCCACACAACTTAGTAAGGAGTTTCTATATGTGGATGTGCTTAACAACTTAGGGGAGCTTGCTGAGGATACAAGGAGAGTTGAAACCTTAGTGGCCAAGCGCGCCACAGCGCTAGACCAACGAGCGCTCCTTAATGCTGCATCCAAGTACGGGAAGGTCTCAACGAAGAGGTTTTTTGAGGAGCTTACACGCTAGTGGCGAAGAGAAAGTTTATCCATGAGCTTCCAGAATGCCAAGCATTAATTGAACAAATAGCTCGTTCAACCACGGTCCGTGCCCAAATGGTAGAAAAGGATTACTGGATCATGCATTCCCTTTGGGGATTAAAGCAGCAGGGCTTTAGCGGTGAATTGCTTTGTGTTAGGCTACATCAGTGATTGTTATATAGAATTGTAATCAGCATGATACTGTCACTAGGAGGAACGTTTGCACGAGTAGGTTTCTGTCGCACGATCTATTGTCCTGAAGATGGGATGTCAGGGGCGCACTGAAGATTTCGAGAGGACAACTTGAAGCAAGCACCTCTATATCGGTTCGGTGCATACTCTGAAACGTTTTATCCTCATATTTGCGTAAGGGAAAGAAACTGGGTAAAAACGGAGTTGGGTA
>CAZVWV010000171.1:0-6227 GCA_964631745.1 uncultured Bdellovibrionales bacterium | reverse complement strand
TCGTCGGCGCTCCATAATATCCCTACTCTGCGCCGCGTTTGTAATTTACCCGGGGGTTTTGAGCAAATACATATAAAAGCGCTAACTGTATAGATTGACTGGAAATATGGGGTTTCCTAACTTCTTCGAACCTGCCCAGTCGTAAGCCTAATCATATTATCTAATAGGACAGCTATACCGCGTCCTGAAATTGAATTATCGGAAATTAGAGGGATTTTGTGGCCTTAACAATTGCTGCCCCGACTTCTCAGCAGTGGCAGGAGATGCAAACGAGGTATCGTACGATGCGGGAGTCACTCTCTTCCCGCGGATATACTCAAATTGAGGCTGCCCTCGCCCATCCCTCGTGGCAAGCGGCGATCTCCGAAATCGGCGCATTCCTTTTGGGACCAACCCCTGAGAATCCCTTAGCACAGAGGCACCCACGGCCATTAAGTTAAGGGTGGGCAATCTGAGCAAGCGAATAACTGTTAACTTGGCGGGCTAGTTAAATATATCGGTTGTTCCAACAGCCTTACTGGACCGTGCGCGAGTTACGAGCAAACGACGCTTAACTTAATGGCCGTGCAGAGACACCTTCAAGGAATGATGGTTCGCCAAGGCATGACTCTTTCGCAGGAGTTTGAAGTTACCCACCTAACTCATTGTGTTACCGAAGAGTTCGCGAATTCTCTAAAAACATTTCGCGACTCTACATTTGGATATTTGCCACGGGAATGCGAGACATTTGACTGCTCCGTTAACACGCTAGGACACCTGTATTATGCTGCGGTAATAATTGAGCGCGCCAAGCAGATTGTCAGGCAGCCTGGATCTATTATCGAATTCGGATCTGGTTACGGAAATTTGGCACGGATCTTTAAGCATTTTCTGCCGGAGACCAATCTTATCTTAATCGATCTACCGGAATTGTTAGCCCTTCAATATTTGTTTCTAAGATCGGAATTACCGAATGCCGATATCATCATTGAGCAGTCCGGAACCTTCACCCCCAAGGCGGGAGCTATTCACTTAGTTCCAGTTCATTATATGAAGGAGATGACACAAAAGGCCGATCTCTTTGTCTCAACTTTTGCGCTCTCAGAAACTCCGGCCGCACTACAATTAACAGCGATCGAGAAGCGCTTCTTCAATAGTTCTTTATGTTATATATCAGGCCAGCTCCACGGCGCTGCTCCGGAGCATGGCTGGGTCCACCACTCTTATCTGCAGAATGGCATTCGGAGCTGCTATCCAGTAGCTCAGATCTCACCATTCCATGTGTTTCAAAATGGTGTGCAGCTGTATTCAGCGATCGGCACAACGACGGTTGGAGTACCTGTCGGAGTGTCTGTTGGAGCCCAGAGTGTCGCGCAACGACTAAGTGAGCTCTTGGCATCTAATCCACGGTCATCTTAGCGCCATGAAACAAGTGATTGACCTGAGCATAGTAGTTGCAACAAAAAATCGCGCGCCTCTCTTGCGCCAGATGCTCAATTCGATCGGGCCAGCCTCAGTTGGCTTACAATATGAAGTAATTGTGGTAGCCGGAGACTCTACAGATGATACCAGTTCCGTACTGCGGGAGTTTCCGACGTTAAAAGTAATCAGCGAAAGCGCCAGCCTTGGTGTAGGGCGTCACTCCTGGCCAGAGCTATACAATCAAGGATTTAGAGCATGTCGTGGGCGCTGGGTTACCTATGCCAGTGATGATACAACCTTTAACGAGAGCTGCTTTTGCAATGCCATCGAGGCCGTAGAGAGGGCTACAACCGACCCACCCGGGGCTACATTCTACTATCGGAATGAGATTGCGGAACCTGGCTGGAACATGTTCGGAATCGACTTTCTTGTTGGGAATATTCCTCTTCTGAATTTCGGAATTCTGCGGCGCGACATCCTTGAAAGCATCGGTTATATAAGTACAGACTATCAATTCTATTGTGCCGATGCCGATCTGACACAGAAGCTGGCTGCTTTGGGTCTAGTCTTACCGCCACTGCCTAGCTGCCAGGTAGTTCACCACAACCTCCTTGATACCCAGAAACAGACGAACCTAAAAGGCCTCGAACATGATCTTGGCCTGTATCAGAAGCGCTGGTCTCTAGCCACGCTTGATGTACACCCAAGGCGAATGCTGTTGGATCCGAGTTTCGATCATGCAGTAACAGTCCCGTTGCAAATTGAGCTCCCTGCGCCGGCACTCTATGCGTTCTGGCATGCGATTGCTCTCATCCAATCCGGAGATCTTGGCGTTGCCGCAGATCTGATTCCACAATTAATAGAGCAAAATATTCCGCATGGCCACCTCCAGCTCCTCATCGATCAGATCAAAAGTCGAGTGGGATAATCACTAGTGTCCAATAAGAGTTGTTCGAGCTTTGCGAATAGCCGCGTAAAACAATTCTAAATATCAGGGCGGCTCTTGTGGCTTTAACGCGGATTGGATCTCGTCAAGGCCATGCACTTTAGCGGCGTCCGCTCCGGCGTATCGGGAAATTATTCCGTCAAGGTTTCAAGTGATGGTGTTTATTCCTATAGTTTTCCGATCGCAATATATAGAGTGTCAGGCGACACTGCCGTGGTGGAGCAGGTTATTAGTTTTTGATTTGATCGCCGACGAGCGTAGCTTTTTAGGCATCAGAGCACATGTTTAGATTAGAGAATCTGCTTAAAACACCCGGCCACAAATCTATCATATTGATGTATCTATATTTATAGACATGAAGCAGTTTAACCTGAACCTGGATGCCGCTTTTGAAAAAGTGCTCGCTCGCTATATGCAATTGAAGGGCTTAACGAAGAAATCAGAAGCTCTACGCCTAGCGGTGGCCGAGGCACTCGCAGCGCTTGAGCAACAGAAACCGAAATCGGAATTCCGATCGCTAATAGGCTTCGGGCTTAAGGTACCCCTTACTAATGTTGAAAACCCTTTGAGTGAGGACGACTTGTGGTCGTAGACTCTCCCTGGAATCTCAATTATAGGACCCTAGCCACCCAGTTCCGAAATAACAAAGGCGTGCACTATGGCCCAAATCGCCAAGCCCGGCGTAACGGCCGGTCGGCCCTGCGTGGCCAGTCGCCATCTCGCAACGCACGTACGTGGGATTCAGATCGCCTCGATCACGAACAGCCCGCAACCGCTGAGCATATTTAAGTCCCTCATGGGGTTGGACGTTTTCATCGTTCCAACCTAGAAGAACCAGAACGCTGGGGATCTCACCACCTTGTTTCCCGAGGTTTTCGTAAGGCGAGTAACTGAGCATATACCGATAATGTTCCCCATTATCTACATCGCCATTTTCAATCTTATCGGCCTCGACCATGGGAAGGGTCGGGTCCGACATGGTGTTGATTACATCCACGAACGGCACGTCCAGGACAGCAGAGTTTATTAGGTCCGGTCGCTCGTTGATCACAGTGCCCACTAAAAGGCCGCCAGCGCTACCGCCGTAAACTGCGATGCGCTCCTTATCGGCCAGTCCTTTCTTAATGAGTTCCTCCAAGCAGGCAATAAAATCCTTGAACGAGTTCCATTTATTGAGCAAGCGGCCGCCATCATGCCAGCCTTTGCCACCTTCACCGCCTCCACGAACATGTGCGATCGCTACTATGAAACCCCGATCCACAAGAGGAAAACGATGGGCGGAATATTCGGCCTCATACATCTCACCATAGGCTCCGTAACCCATTACTAGACACGGCGCGGGAAGCCGGATATCACTCCTATAAAAGAGGGAGATCGGCACCAACGTACCGTCAGCCGCTTCTGCGAATATTCTTTCGACGACGTATTGTGAGTTATCTATTGGGCTAGCTAATTCAGGCTTTCTAAGTATCACAAGCGTTCCGGATTTTAGGTCAAGTTCATAAACCATTTGGGGGGTTACAAATGAACTGTAATGTAGCCACAATCTGTCAGACGCAAAATCGAAGTTGCTCTGAAGTTGCGCGGCATAAGATGGCTCATCAAACGTGACTACTTTTTGAACTTGATCTTCGGCATCGAGTATACGAATTTGCACCAGGCCATTAACGAGTTCTTGCACAGCTATATAATTGGCTGTAACAAACAGATCGTCTCTCACAACCGAGGAATCGCAATTCAAAATGACGCAGCGGTCACCTGTAACAGGATTTAACCGGCACACTGCCCCGTTCTGGCCATATTCTTGCGTAAGCACCACAAAGTCACCATCTTGGTGAGAGACCGCAATCTGTACTCCAGGGATCGGCTCAAGAAGAAGATGCGCTTTACAATTGTTATCCTCGGCGTTTACAAAATAGCATTTCGAGCTATCCCGACTTTCTGAAGAGATCAGTGCAAACTGCTTATCTTCCGTGCGCTCTAGATCTAGCATGAACAGCGGATCGTCTTCGGTAAGGACGAACGTATCACCCTCTTCATCGGCCGATACCGACATCGCCCAAACCTTATTTGGTCGCCCCGTTTCATCTGCGGTCAAATACAGAAGCACCTCTGAGTTTAGCCAAACGATGGATGAAATCCCTTCGCGCCTGGCCGATTCTACCGCCTCACCTGTCTTTAGATCGTTAACAAAGATACTGGTCTTGAGGTCGCCTTCAAAATCGATGGCATATGCGAAGTAACGTTGGTCCGGAGAATAAGCGACAGATTCGACTGAGAGGCCCGGATACCCCTCGTTATAAATATTTGGATCAAGCAAAATCTCTTCTGGGGCTTCCGGCGCAGTACCTTTCCTGACATAGAGCGCGTGCTCACGGTTTGGAACATACTGCTCAAAATAAAAATAATCTCCAAGCTTGACTGGCGGAGTTGTCTCGCTTGGAGCGATACGAAGCCTCATTTCGGCTACTAATGTATTTCTAAGCGCTTCCGTGGGCCCAAGAAGCTCAGCCTCAACGAATCAATTTTCAGCTTCAGCCAGTTCCATTACGCGATCGGACCTCCCCGCAATCCACGGGTACGGATCTGTTCTTTCCGTTTCATGCCTACGAACACACACCAGCTCCTCTAAAGCGCGAGGCGGTTGTATTGTGTTGTCGATTGATTGGGGACGACTACCATTGGCACGCTCAATTCGCATCAAAAACTTCCTAACATAAATGCTGACTGAGGAAAGACCGGATTCTAGCTCAGTTTCCAAGGGTAATAAAGCAAAGGAGGGAGATGTTCACACCCACCCTTTATTAGCTCTCGCGATCATCACCGTCAGGGGATGATGCCAAAAATACGGAGAGAGGGGGATTCGAACCCCCGATAAGGCTTTTGACCCTATACACACTTTCCAGGCGTGCGCCTTCAACCACTCGGCCATCTCTCCATGGGGCTTTGGGGGAATATATGCTCGTAATTCGGTTATTAAGTCAAATCTGCTTGGTTCTGGTCCGTTTTTTGGCGAAAAATTTGGTTAGGAGCTCGCTACAGGCGCGCTCTTCTTGGCCTGCTATCACTCGGGGTACGCTTCCTAGTCTGGTGTCTTGGGAGAGATCATAGAGCGAGCCGAAGGCCCCCTGCCTGGAATCGCCGGCTCCGTAAATTATTGTCGGGATTCTCGAAAGCCTGATGAGCCCGGCGCACATGGTACACGGTTCAAGAGTGACTGCGAGAACACACTCTTGTAAACGCCAGCTACCTAGCCTCTTTGAGGCCGCTTGAATCGCCACGAACTCTGCGTGCGCTGCGGCGCTTTGCATCTGTTCGACCATATTTCCGGCCTGGGCAACGATTTCGAGAGAACCGTTCCAAATTCTGGCAACTACAGCGCCGACCGGGACTTCATCTCTGTCAAATGCCTGCTGGGCTTCATGGAGCGCAGCCGCCATTAATTGAGACTGAATTTCAGCGGAGATCTTGAAGGAACTCATGGAATCTTACGTGAACACGCACCCTGAGAGATTCGAACTCCCGACCTTCTGGTTCGTAGCCAGACGCTCTATCCAACTGAGCTAAGGGTGCCCACAAGGGAACAATCTAGTTACCAGATCCCTCTAATTATTGCAAAATACCCATGAATTACCCACAGAGTCCGCATTTTACAGCCCGTCCTACGTTGTTTGGGCCACCTTGAAAAACAACGCTCTCTAGGTTACCGTTATTCGCTACAAATTACTGCGGAAGGATGGCCGAGTGGTTGAAGGCGCTGGTCTTGAAAACCAGAGACCGGGAAACCGGTCCGGGGGTTCGAATCCCTCTCCTTCCGCCATGTTTGTTATTGGCAAGAGTAAAAAGTTCTGGAGAGATGGCCGAGTGGCTGAAGGCGGCG
>CAZVWV010000170.1:0-6275 GCA_964631745.1 uncultured Bdellovibrionales bacterium | reverse complement strand
CTACCTAACTTCACTCCTCTTTTTCACTTTTTTCCCTTGCGGACGGAAAGTCCCGAAGGGTGCTTAAAATTGTTGCGTCGGGCTGCCGCTACCCAGATAGAGCTACTTGCACGCCGCGTCAAAAATTGTAATGACCTGGTGGTAATCGTAATTATTAGATCAAAAGACTGCACGGCGCCAGTGCTGAGGATGCAGCCGGCGCAACCGTGATCGGGTTTGAACGCGTGTACGGTCATACCTGCATCAACGGCAAGTGCGCGGATGGCCCGGAGGATAAAATCTGGAGGCTTCCCGCGGTTTACCGCTCGGGTTCAACATGGTAGCTTAAGATCAAATCCCGCCTGGCTCAAACACTCAACGGTCCAGGCAACATGCAGATTAACATGAAGCTCACCAGAATAAAGATGCGGTTTGTGGCGATGAGTTCAGCCGGCACCTTGAGCAGGCGCCATTCTGACATACTCACGATTAATTAGACGGCTTGCAGAAGTGTCCTGCCGTGAAGCTTGACACATCTCTCGCGCGGCAAAAAACGGCTAACGCCGTTTTTAGGATTACAGTTAGTCCACCAAGGTATCGCAAGTATGGTGGCTCCAGATTTTCTCCAGAGGGGGACAGTTCTCAATTAGGGTATTCCAGCTAGCCCTTAGCCTCGGGGCTTAGTTGAATGCATATTTTTTTTGGAACTTGACTATAACTGGCACGCGGTCGGATCAATCCTTCGGCGTCAAACAAGTCAATCTTGTCGCACGGCACCCTTCGCATCACGCGTAAGAGAAATTCGCAGGTCCCGCGGGATGATCGCTTGACATTCACGATAAAATCATCTCTTTTCAAATTCCTAGGACGAGCTAATCGTTTCCCATCTTGTATGCTATATGGCTGCCAACCTTTAAGTATGGATTGAAGCCAAATACAGGAGGTACCGTCTGGCATAGTGAAAGGGATACCCAAGTCGTGGTAGTTGTTGTTCCGCCACTTCATTTCGCCGGTATCCGAGTCGAATGCGGCAACAAATCCCAATAATGCCTGGTGTCTATAGACATAATCACAGGCCGCGACCATCAAGCTTGTTTTCGGGTCGATATGAATAGCTCCTTGACTCATCCAATCCATGCCCCTAAATACCGGTGGCGAATCCAATCCTGCTCCCTTCTCATCCACACAGTCACTTATTTGTTTAAAAGCGCTCTGCAATTCGCCCAATCTAGGTAACGTAACCTCTCCTGGGTTGGATAAAAGTCTATCTAATTCCCCGGCAGAAATTTCAGCCTCCTTAATAATTCTCGCGATATTCGCTTGGACTATACGCCCGGGTTGCTCCTGTCTCCCAAGTGGAGGTAGACTAACGCCACCTGCTGGAGAGACAATCTCTCTGAGATGCTGGGTAAGTGCGTTGACGGTCAGCACCTCTTTTCCCATCATGTCCACTTAGCCCTCCATCTTGGGTATAGACGTCAGTCGGTTCTCAATAGCCAAAGCCCTGAGTGCTGTCCGGATTGCTTCAGGAACCTCCTCAACCGTAGCCAACGCTTGAGCACTGCAATAAATATCTTTTAGCCTCGTGTCTCTATTCTCCAATATATCGCTAGTGGGGACCTTCGAATCAGCAGAGATCGCGAAAGGATTGGCAACCTTCCCGAAACCTACAGCTGAAATATGGCCTGGACCTTTTGTATCCTGGTCTATTTTTTCTATATCTTTCTTGCTACTCATACAACATTACCAACGGTCAGAGGACATTCGCCAACTAAAATTGTGGGCCTCTCTTATAGACCAAATTAATTCCAATGCCTGCCCAGGGAACACTTAAAATTTTGCGGCTTATCCACAAACGCAAACGTACTCCACCTGGACACACAAGATCTGCCATGTTCCCTGCTCCCACTACCACTGTTATGGGACAACAACATCCTCATGTGAATTAAAAAGTGTGGGAAATGTAAGCGTTCACAGTGGTTAAATGATTGAAGCCCCTCGAGCCACCCTACTTTTCAACGCCAGCGCCATCCAAAAGCGACCATTACGAACTAGTAGCGTCAACAAAATCTGCGATGCGGGGTTAAAAGTAGGGTGGCTCGAGAGGCCGCACGAGAGGCCGATCCATTGCGGGTTCGAGTTGGTCCCTCCGCTCGGTGACCGCGATGAGTGGTGGAGTGTTGATTTAGACATCTGAGTTGCGCTCGTTGAATTTCGTGTTTAGCCGATTTTGATTAAGCCCTCACTATGGGGGGCTCATTACGGTACAAAAACAAGTTACCGGCTAAGCGCGGGTAACTGCCACGGCTGGAATTGTGAAAATCTTAAATATATCAGAGGGTTATGGCTGTAGCCTGAAAATGCCGGGGATGGATTGGAATTCAAAGGGCCATTCTAGTCATCATGCTCAAATGCCGAGGCCATGCGTTTGATTGCCGCTTTTGAGAGGCCGAGCGCCTCTGCCACTTTTTTCCACTGGGAAACGGCCTTGCTAATATCAAGAGCAATTTTTCGGGCTTCATCTCGTTTTAGTTCAAACTGACCTGAGACGTCATAAGCGAGATCGAGAGAAGCATCGCCCTCGGTTTCGTTGATATTTGTTGACAGTATTCTTGGCCTAATATCAATTGGAACAGGATTCAGATCATATGCCGGTGAAAGGCGCCAGCCGTCTAGGTCTTGATATATAAATGCGTGATTTCTTAGGTGATCGTCAGTGTTTGATATTAAAATATTAAATATGAGTCTCTTATACAAATTTTTCAGATCAATTTTTGGAGCTGCTCCATGCATTTTTAGTGCGTCAGCGATTTCAAGATAGCTGCGGGTTTCGTTATCGCGCGCACTCAACATACTTAAAGCTGATAAGAAAGGAATTCGCCGCTCTGATCGTCTGCCAACTCTGTCGAAGCGCTCCAAGAGTAAGACTGGACTTTGACTAACGATCTCGATGCGCCAGTTTGATACTGCTATACCAGAAAGTGATGCCAATTTTAGAGCCACCGCCTCCCATCTTACTGTATCAATTTCGTCGTTCTTGTGCGGAAATTTTGCAATGAGTAATTTCCCATTGCTATCGAGAACAGACGCTTTGGGTCTAGCTCCACCGAGAGAGGATCCGGGTGCCAATAAAAGGCGTAGGTCATTAGCTGACTCACTTTCCGTGGCAATATGATCGGCCGCAGAAAGCAGTTTAGGCAAGTCAATCAATGGCGGAATTTGGACTCCGTCGTGGTTTGCTAAGAACACCCCTCCGGGGCGTTGTGAAAGCCTCAGTGCCCCTTGGCGCGTGAGATCGCTTACCCGAAGCAGATAGTCAAGTTCGAAAAGAGTCTTGGGAGTCTCGCCTGCCTCGACAGCCCTCAGTCTTTCGGCTCGGCGCATTAGCGCTCGACCCCAACGGTCCGGCGCCGAATCTCCAAGAGAGCCAAAAATAGGATGACCGACATCTGTGTGGAAGGTGCCGGGGGTAAGCATTAGAGCCGGCTCGAGAGAAAACTTATCAGTGCGAGCAAGCCAGGAGTCATCATACTCAAAAGTGGCACTCTCTTTTTTTCCACGGACACGAGCCCAGAGCCGTCCCACGAGGATCGGGGTCCCCTCCAGATCGATATAAACAAAGACCTCTTGCTCGATCATGGATTAGCATTACTCCTGATTTTTGGCTTTCTGATTCGTAGGGGTAAGTCCTGTTCTGAAAGTTCCAACCCGAGCATGTCATTTTTGAGTTCAACAAGCTCCGAAAGGCGAGCGGTTAATCCCAAAGCAAAAAACACCATTGCGTAAGATCCAAAAGCAACACCCGGTTCGCCTCTTTCAATTTTATTAAGCGTCATTCGACTGATAGAGGCGCGAGCCGCCATAACCGACACCGAAATTCTGCGCCGACGTCTGGCGTCGCGAAGATCTGAGCCCATTTTTTTTATGGCTCGTGCCAACGGAAGAGGTAGGCTCCATTTAGAGTTTTCACTAGTTGCCATAATGTCTATAATAATTTACGCTATATGATTTAAAGTATAGGATTATATACATTATGTCAATCTAATTTTTAGTGAACTTGAAAAGGCTTCAAGCAAGGTTGAAAGCAACACGGTGAAATGAAGCAGCAAAAACAGCCCAGTAAAATCAACCTAGCTTGGCCCCAAGGGCGTATGCAGACCCGGGTCTACACTTGCACTTGCACTTACACAGCTGTCTTCTGGCGACGCTCGTCTGTCCATGGATTTTAAGCACCCTCGAGCCACCCTACTTTTCAACGCCAGCGCCATCCAAAAGCAACCATTACGAACTATTAGCGTCAACAAAATCTGCGATGCGGGGTTAAAAGTAGGGTGGCTCTCGAGACAACTCGAGAGATAAGCCTGAGAATTGAGTGGCTATCTAGCTTCTTCCAGAATTACCCTCACGAAGTTGCTCCGTTGCTGTGACTTCAGCCGATTTGATGATCTCAAACCAGAAAGTTGCACCGTGCCCTACTTCTGATTCCACACCAATCCGACCTTGGTGAGCCTCGATTAGCTGGCGGCAGATGGCCAACCCTAGCCCGACACTTGACTCACCTGCCGTTGGGCGGTTCGAAACTTTACTAAACTCCTTGAAGAGCAAGGCTCGCTCCTCTGGCTTTATTCCGGGCCCCTGATCAGTAACTTCGAACCGACAGCCCTCTGGAATATAGTGGGCGCTAAGTGTAATCACGCTGCCAGGAGGGGAGTACTTAAGGCCGTTTGAGATGAGATTGTCTAATACTTGGCGTACGCGCACTCGATCTGCGACTATATCGTTGTTGCAGCAATGAGCGATCCTAATCTCAGACTCCTTAGCTCTAGCGAAATCGATGTTTTCATTGACGGCTTCTTGCAGAAGATCTCCAGGATAAAACTTGCTGGATGTGAGCTCGAAAGTCCCATTCTCAATGCGACTGGTATCTAAAAGATCCTGAAGAAGCCTCGAGACCTGCCTAGCCTGACGGTTTACGCCACGCAGGAAGTCCACCTGTTCGAAGGTAGCCTTGTCACCGCAGGACTCAAGTAACATCTCGCTGGCGGAAAGTATGTATGCAATCGGTCCGCCAAGATCATGTGCAGCCATACTTAAAACGGAAGTTTTGAACCTACTTAGTCCTTCTAGCTCCCTGGTGCGAGCTTCAATCTGATCGCGTTGGTCGCGCAGCTCATTTACCAGTCGCCCTTTGTCGAGGATTATAGCAAGCCTGTCAGCGATACTTTGGAAAAACTCGACGTGGGCATCCTGGTAGGTATTCGTCCTGGTGCTGGAATAGAAAATAAATCCAACTGATCTGCCGTTATAACGGAGAGGGCATGTGAGAGATGACCGCATTCCCTCTTCAACGATCAGGCGTGTGCTACCAGACTCTGGCTTTTGCTCTAGGTGCTTGACAAGGTCGTTAATTATCCTCGGGCGTCCGGTCCTAAGAATCTCTTCGAGCGAACTGCCAGCCATCTTGCCCCCGTAATTGGGTAGAATCTTCATCTCCTTTACCGAGGATCTGGCCCAATACGCTCGCAATATATGGCCGTCCTCCTCGAGTAAAGCCAAACTTAGGCGATCGTAAGGAATTACGCTGTGCATCTCCTCATATGTTCTTTCGAGGCAGGCATCCAAATAAAAGCCCTGGTTAATATAGTCAATCAGCTCGGCAAGTTTTTTCGAGCGAGATTCGCGGCTGGTAAGTTCAGCGGCCAGAACGGCCAGGCCGCGAGCAACAGCTCCGATCTGACCATCCTCAGCAGTGGGAAGAGGCGCGCTATAATCGCCTCTGGCCATTGCTCGGATTGCACCAAGAAGCCCATCGATATCTGTCCCGTTAGCCGCAACGCTCATGTATTATCCCACTTTACGAAAATGAGCGTAGTTTTGCATGGCTGAATAACCTAGCCAATAGTTAAAACCTGGGTAGGACGGTAGCAGAAGCCATTGCTTATTTAGTGAGACCTCAGTGTTCTCAAACACCAGTTCGTGTCCGCTCCCAGAAACAATCACACGATCTACACGGGACACGAACTCGATACGGTCAACTGCCCTCTCGAACTTAGTCCACAAGAAGTGGCGCAGTTTCTGTATAGCCTCTGCCTCTCAGCATCAAGTATGTCGGAGGCATAACCTATAATAGAAACTGGCTTTTTATGGTGTGACAATCTTTGCGGCATGCGTGTCCGGTAGAAAGGTGGCGGTGATGCCGTAAATTCTTGATCTAAAAAGGGAAAACAGGAATTTGTAGCTTCCGCGATTTGAATTTAACCACGGAGAACACGGAGGTCACGGAGAGAGAAATCCTC
>CAZVWV010000169.1:0-6294 GCA_964631745.1 uncultured Bdellovibrionales bacterium | reverse complement strand
TTTAAATCAAGAATTTACGGCATCACCGCCACCTTTCTACCGGACACGCATGAGGCTCACCGGTCATAACCAGAACTCCTGAGCAATTGTTGAAGGCTATTTAGCGGGCGTCGGAGGTCCGCTAAAATTTCATTTTCTAGACCTTATCCATGAGCATGCTAACCACTCGGCTTGCCATCCCCCTACCCAACGCTGCCTTCCATTTCGAGCTGTATAAGCCTGTTTAACTCAACTGCATACTCCATCGGTAGCTCTTTAGAGATGGGCTGAATGAAGCCCCTTACTATCATGGCGCGAGCTTCATCTTCTGCTATGCCGCGGCTCTGAAGATAAAAGAGCTGCTCTTCGGAGATCTTTGAGACGCTGGCCTCGTGGCCGACGCTGGAGCGTTTTTCAGAGATTTCAATGTAGGGATAAGTATCTGTTTTGCTGGTCTCGTCCAACAACAAAGCATCACATTCTACTGTGGCTTTCGAATTAATTGCGCCCTTTTGAATTTTGCAAAGCCCGCGGTAACTTGAACGGCCTGTGCCTTTGCTTATGGATTTCGAAACGATCTGCGAAGTTGTGTTAGGAGCCACGTGCACAATCTTTGCTCCGGCGTCCTGATGTTGCCCGTCTTTGGCAAATGCTACACTTAATACTTCGCCGTGAGCGCCCTCGCCCATCAGATATACAGCGGGGTATTTCATGGTGAGCTTGGATCCTAAGTTTCCGTCAATCCATTCCATGGTGGCGTTTTCATAAGCCATGGCACGCTTGGTAACGAGGTTGTACACATTGGCGGACCAGTTCTGAATGGTAGAGTATCTAAAGCGCGCGCCACGATTGACAATGATCTCGACCACGGCCGAGTGAAGTGAGTCGGAGCTGTATGTGGGCGCGGTGCAGCCTTCTATGTAGTGGCCGTAAGCGCCCTCATCTACAATGATGAGCGTACGCTCAAACTGCCCCATCTTTTCGGCATTAATTCTAAAGTATGCCTGTAAGGGCACATCCACGTTTACGCCCTTGGGGATATAGATGAAACTTCCGCCTGACCAAACTGCGGAATTTAACGCCGCAAATTTGTTGTCGGCAGCCGGAATAACGGTAGCCCAATATTTTCTAAATAAATCCGGGCACTCCTTTAGCGCCAGGTCGGTGTCCATAAAGATCACACCTTTATCCTCCCACTCTTTCTTGAGTGAGTGATAAACCACCTCACTTTCATACTGAGCGCCCACGCCAGCTAACACTGTGCGTTCAGCCTCGGGGATGCCAAGTTTATCAAAGGTGCGCTTTATATCTTCGGGGACATCATCCCAAGTGCGGCCCTGCTCTTGAACAGGTTTAAGGTAATAATAGATCTCTTCGAATTTAAGTTCTTGCAGCGACGGCCCGCCCCAGGTCGGCATGGGCTTTGAGAAGAAGATATCCAAACTCTTGTGGCGGAACTCCCGCATCCAGTCCGGTTCATTCTTATGATCACTGATCTGATCGATGACATCGTGATCGATCCCCTTTCTGCTTTTGAATACAGGCTTCTCGGGATCTGAAAATCCGTACTTACTTGTGTAATTCTGACCAAGGTCATTCAAAGATGTTTCTGGTAATTCCATATCGTTCACAATTGGTATATTATAGATGAAGAATCGAACTATTTCACATTAATCTTGATTGTATTACTCATAATGTGAAATGTCAATCATTTCAATGCAGTAGGCCCTCGAAATGCGCCCTGATTTCACAGGCTCTAGATAGAACTAATACAGAAGGCGCTAGTTCCGCCCCCCCAGTTTACTTAGCTAAAAGGTTCAAGACGTTGATTTGGCTTCCCTGAGGGTTATGGCGCCGAGTAACAAAAGCGCCGTGCTATTGGAAACAAAGATGCCGAACACTGGCCTTCCAAAATCTCCTCCTGCATTCTAATTGACTTTAATCTGCCCGCATAATTAACTGTTGAGGATATGCCAAACAAACCAACACTGAACAAGAACATCCTGGTCGTGGAGGACGACGCCGACGCCAGAGACACGCTTTGCATGATTCTTGTCTCGCTTGGTTATACCCCGGTGCCGTTTGCTGACGCCAAAGAAGCACTCGCGGGTTTACAAGACCAGAAAATTGACCTGGCCTTGCTAGACATCCTGATGCCGGAGATGAATGGGTACGAATTGCTTGAGGAACTTCGGAAGATCCCGGCCTATACTGATACGCCGGTGATTATGGTTACCGCAAAGGACGGGGATAGCGAAATACTCGAGGGGTACAAATACGGCGCTGATTACTATATTACTAAGCCATACACCGCTAAGCAGTTGGAATATGGAATCAGACTATTTTTATTTCCAGAGACTAGCAGCGACGCCTCATAAAACTCGACGATCGAGGAGTCAATATGTTGATCGATAAGGGCAGCGCCTCATTTTCAAACCCCACGGGATTTATCGTACTTGAGGGAGTAAACGGGGCCGGCAAGTCGACAGTACAACGACGCATTGCGCAATTTTTGGCGGCTGCAGGGCAGGAGTATCTCTTAACAAGAGAGCCGGGGGGCACGCCCTTTGGTGAACAAATGCGTGCGATTCTTCTGGGGCAGCACGATCGCAAGATTAATCCACGCAGCGAAGTTTTTCTATTTTCTGCCGACCGGGCCCACCATGTTTCTGAGCTGATTCGCCCTGCCCTGCTAGCTAAGAAGGCGGTTGTGTGCGATCGATTCTATTATTCTACAATTGCGTTTCAAGGCTATGGCCGTGGCCTCGATAGGTCCGCGCTTGAGCAGATCAGCTACTTTGCTATCGATAACTGCAAACCGGATCTTGTTATTCTTTTGGATTTAGCACCGAGTGAGGGATTACGCCGTACCGCTAAACGTAGCTCGCAAAATGTGGAAAGGGATAGCTTCGAAGCAGAGAAGCTTGAATTTCACACACGCTTACGTGCCGGCTTCTTGGATATGGCAAAGCGCATGCTCGAGAACTTCTTGTGTGTGGACGCGGCTAAGAATGAAGAAGCGGTATGGGCCGAAATTGAGCCGGTGCTTACGGTTTGGTTAGATGCTTTGCGGAGCCACAGGGGGCCACCAAATGCCTAACTCCACTCTTTTAGGGCATACGCGCCAGCGCCAGCGCTTGGGGGCATTGGTGAGAGCCGATTCTTTGCCACAAGCGTTGATGTTTGCGGGTCCAGCGGGAATCGGCAAATTTACGTTGGCCAAGATGCTTGCCACAGCACTTTTGTGCGCATCAAGAAACACCTCAGCAGAATCGGGCGGCAATTCTTCGTCCAAATTTGATGGTGCAGATTCGCCCCTGGAACAGGGTTGTGGCACATGCCAATCCTGCCGCCTAATTGAACACGGGAACCACCCCGACTTTCACGTGATTCAAGCCTTGAGCCGTGAGAACTCATCGGTATCAGAGATTCGGGAGCTTTTGCAAAATATCTCATTGCGGCCTTTTATCGGCTCAAAACGTATCGTTATTATAAACGACGCAGAGCATCTCTCGGTGCAAGTTTCCAACGTGCTGCTCAAATCTTTGGAGGAGCCGCGGCCCAATACTTATTTTATTTTGATTAGCGCAAATCAATTTAGACTCCCCAAGACATTGCTATCGCGTTGTCAGACCTGGTTTTTTGATAACATCAGCGATGCTGACTTACGTCAAATACTGGCTGCGAAGATCGCCGCCAAAGAGATTCCTGCTGAACTATCGCGGGTGGATTTGGATGATCTGGTTGTGATTGCTGACGGCTCGCTGGAAAGGATTAGTGAGATCTCTGCTGATCTTGATTATTGGAGGGAGCTCTCCGAGCATATCGCCGCGCTCGAAGAATCTGATATCTCTGCTATCAGCAAGCATCTTGGCGACTTGAGTAAGGATCGCGAGTCTTTGCGGCGCCGCTTGGGTTTGCTTCGTATTTTTGCCAGACAAAAAATGTTGCGTTCACAGAGCGGTAAAGACCAGCTGCCCTGGGCAAAACTTCTCGCGAATCTGCTAATCGCCGAGCGTCTTATTTTTGAGCGAAATATCTCGGCCGGATATGTCCTGACTGCTTCGGTGCTCGACTTTTATGATGACAGCCGAGCCTTTACCCTGCCGTCAAGCAGTGCTAAGTTAATCGATACATTTGTCGTTTAGACTTCGTCTGTTTAGATTTTATCTGTTTAGTATTATCTAGGAAAAACCAATGAATCAGATCGATCAATCAGCTCCTCCCCCTGAGGTTTCGTCGGATTTAATCGATATCGGCGATTTCATTAAGGTGAAGCTGCGAGTCGGTCGAATCGAGTCTGCGGAGCCTATTCCCAAATCTGAGAAGCTTTTGAAGCTTCAAGTGGACCTTGGGCCAGAACTTGGAAGGCGCCAAATTTTGAGTGGCATCGCTAAGTTTTATACCCCTGAGAATTTGGTGGGGCGCCGCATCGTGGTGCTCGTGAATTTGAAGCCCGCAAAGATGATGGGCCAGGAAAGTCATGGCATGCTCTTGGCTTCAAGTAACGCGGATATGAGTCAGTTGGTAATTGTCGACCCTGGTCAAGAGATGGAGCTTGGCGCTACTGTTAGATAAGTTCTCGGATAACGCAAATCTTGGCGCGAATGTGGGTAAGCTGTGGGGAAGCTGTGGGGAAGCAAAAGTGCTAGATATTTTCGACACACATACGCACCTGGATTCTAAGGAGTTCGAGACCGATCGCGAGCAGGTTATTGAACGCGCGCGCGCGGCCGGTGTTACCAGGCTCTTAACGGTGGGGGCCTCGGATGGATTTTCATCCGCAGAGCGTGCTATCGCGTTGGCGGAAAAGTACGACTTTATCTGGGCCAGCGCCGGCATTCATCCACACGATGCTGCCGTGGAGTTTGATTTGGCGCGATTAAAAATGCTGGCGCTCCACGCCAGAGTTGTGGCGGTGGGCGAGATTGGGCTTGATTTTTTTAGGGACTGGGCACCGCGGGAGGCGCAGTATAAGTGGTTCGAGGCGCAGATCGGCATGGCGCTTGAGATTAATAAGCCTATCATTATCCATTCGAGAGCAGCGGGTTCTGAGAGTTTGGCGCTGTTAAAGCAAAATGGCGCACACAAAGTTGGCGGTGTCTTTCACTGCTACAGCGAGGATGCAAAATTTGCAGAAGAGCTACACCAGATTAACTTTTTAGTATCAGTTCCCGGATCGCTGACCTTCAAGAAAGCTGAAGCGCTGCGCGAGATCATTAAAGCCATCCCGCTCGATCAAATTATGCTGGAAACAGACGCCCCCTACATGGCGCCAGAACCTCACCGCGGGAAGCGCTGCGAGAGCGCCTTTACAGTGGAGACAGCCAAGATGTTGGCTTCGATCAAGGGCCTGCCGCTTGATGAGGTATGCCAGCGTACGACTGAGAACGCGTTGAGGCTCTTTCGGATAGCGGCGTAAGCTGCAATCCGAGTCTTGCCATTGAGTATCTAATTGCCGTAAATCCAGCAACTATAGTAGAATGCCAGAACTAGGCAGACTTAAAGGAATGATATGTTCGACAACGCTTCCGACAATTCAGGTTTCATACACACCCAGCTTGACGCCGCCATTGGTTGGGCCCGAAAATATTCTCTGTTTACATACCCGTTCGTGACAGCTTGTTGCGGCATGGAATTTATGGCCGTGAGCTGTTCGCACTACGATACAGATCGCTTCGGCGCCGCGCTGCCACGTTTTACTCCGAGACAATCAGATCTTTTAATGGTGGTCGGCACCATCAATCACAAACTTGCTCCGGTGCTACTTAGAATTTACGAACAGATGGCTGAACCGAAATGGGTAGTGGCTTTCGGCGCTTGCGCCTCCTCCGGCGGATTCTACGACAACTACACAACCGTAGCCGGGATCGACAAGATTATTCCGGTAGATGCCTATATTCCAGGCTGCCCCCCCAGACCAGAAACAGTAATCGATGCTCTAATGAAGTTGCAGCGCGATATTCATAGATCGAAGCAACAAATACTAAACGAGCACGGAGGCAAGCAACCCCATCCCGAAATGCCCACGTTGTTGGGCAAAGAGATTGATACGAGGGTTGTTAAGGAAGCTTAGCTGCAAAATATTTTCCCCCGTACAGGCCTGCTAAAAACCCCCGGCTAAAGTGCCCGTACGGCGCGGGGCAATAATATTATGGAGCGCAGGCGAGATTCGCCTGCCGGTGCCACGAAGTTGCACTCAATCTTAGGCCGACAGGCAGCACTAGGTGCGAACAGGTGGTGGCTTCGCCCTCAACTGCAGTGCCACTATAACCATCGGCGGACGAGTCGTCCGCGCTACGTAATGGGTGAGAT
>CAZVWV010000168.1:0-6332 GCA_964631745.1 uncultured Bdellovibrionales bacterium | reverse complement strand
AGGCAGCAGCCGGTGCGAGCAGGTGGTGGCTACGCCCTAAACGATAATGCCACTAAAACCACCGGCCGACGACTTGTCGGCGCTACTTAATATCCCTGCTTCGCCCGGGGTTTTTGAGCAAATACGGAGTTCATTTCTAACTATCTGAAACATATATGTTTGTTCATCTGAGAGTCCCCTATGTATGGGTCCAGTCCTAGAGCAAGAAATCACCTCTCCCCACGCAACTTTTTAAAGCGAATTCACGATATATCTAAGTGGGAAATAAATATTCCGGATATACGTTGCTTGAGCTTGCAGTATTTACTTGCATACTTTCTGTGCTGTTTGTTGTCTCGACCCCTACTCTTTCCAAGACATTAACTAAGGGAGCCTTTGTGAGGGAGGTCTCCAATATGCGTTACCTGCTGGCAAAGGCCTCGCTCCAGGCAGGGCTTCGGTCCGTTCGGATATTGGCTACATTTGATAAGACGCGAGTTAGGCTGGCCACTACAAGTGTTTCGATTCTTGAGAGGGTTTACAAAGAGAAGGTGAATCTCGTCGGAAACCAATCGGTGCAGGTGACTTTTTTTAGCGGGATTTCTGCAACGCCGCGCACTATAAGCTTGAGCGATGGTACGCATAGCTGCAATTTGCTCGTTTCTTTGCGAGGGCGAATCCGCCAGAGCTGTTAAGGATACAAAGTGAGCCTTCTTGAAACAACTTTGGCGCTTTTGCTTGTAAGCTTATTGCTGATTGCGCCGCTCTTACTAAGGGAAAAGGCGTTATCACTGTGCAGCCAAGCCGACCATTCGCGCACTAAAGCTTTGCGCTCAATTGAAATTAATCCGGAAAATTTAACTACACTCTGCCATCCCGAGGTAGCCTGGTACGGTTCTAGTAATTTAATTTGCACGTTGGGAGAGAGGCAGGAGGTGATCTTTGAATAAGGCATCTTCGCAAATCGGGTTTGTGACCTTAGAGGCGCTTGTTTCCCTGCTTGTCGGCTCGATTCTCTTGCTGAGCGTGGGAAGCGCTTTGCATCACACGGTTTTTTCTTATCTATTCATATCAAAGGAACGGCGACTTTATTTTGAGGCCATGCAGTTAAAAAGCAGCTTGCAGTCTTTGCTCAGTCAGTATGACGGGCATGCTTTTGCAATTCAGCCTAGAATTCATCCTAACGGCGCGGTCACCTTTACCGATGCTTCTTCCAATCCGGTCATGACAAGCGCTCACCCACCCAGCCCCGAGAGCACCGCAATTACCGGACTTGAGCTGGTTTTGGCCGATGCTATTAAAGTGATTCCTTTAACATTTGGCCCGGGCGTTGTCAGTTTTAGAGGATGCAAAAAATCAGGTGGAGCTTTTACACCGAACTTATATCAAGGCTATCTAGGGTTTTCTATGCAAGCCGCCTATGAGCTAGATGGGCCCGTGATGGCGGAGTCCGCCAACTGTTACCGCCTAAATCTTGCAACTTCAAAAAGCATGAGCATCATGCCGAGCGACCCCGCGAAACTCGCCAATCTAAGATTAATAGTGCCAATCCTCGCGCATTACACCATCTATCAGGCTTCTACCGGGGAGCTGCGCTACCTTTCCCACAAAGGCAGCCAGAACATAGAGAATCAACCGCTCTCTGAGCCATTGTTGGCAAAGCGCATTAAGATCGATGCGGCACAGGTCGCACAGTTAATATTTTTGACGACGAGTCTTGAGACGGAAGAGAATTCTATCGAACTCCATACCCTGCACAATCAATTCAAGCACGCCAATTATTTAACATATATCTTAAACTGGCGATGAAAGAGAATCAGAACGCTTTTGTAACCGTGGCTGTGCTGTTTGTCTTGGCCATCCTCATTTGCTTGGCGCTACTCATCTACCAGGCTAGTCAAGACTTAGTGCAGATGTACGTTGAAGAGCAGCACGCGGCCATAAGTCGCTTGGAAGGAAGCAAGCAGGCATTTGAGTCGCTTCAACCGTTCGAGTCCCCGCCCGAGATATCTACTAGTTGCCAGACTTTCTTGGTCAAAGTTGGAAAATTTGAAACGGAGCGACGGATATGCGTATTACAGGGTGACAAAGAAATTCTACTCTCAAATATCCGACTTGATCTGTCGAGCTACGCTGCCCCGCCAGTATTTGATATTCGTGCCGAGCAAATTATTCCTTGCACGGACTCAATCGACGAAGCGCCAAAATTCACGACTCTGTACGGAACGGGCCTGACTCCGGCCGCATATAAAGGGAACGAAACCTGTCAAAGCGCCGCCGGGGAATTTTTGGCCGGCCAGTACTTAAATTCCAATCTGGCGATCGCAGGTGATGCGGTTTTGATCGGGAAGCTTCTAGTGTTTGGCTATTGCGAAGTCAAAGGTAAAGTTAATCTAGCTGAGAATCTGTTACTTATTTGCGCAGGAGATATCATTATAAACCAGATCGAGGCTGCCTCCCAAAAGAGTTTAACGCTGCTATCGCTAACTGGCAGCGTGCTTTTAAACTCGCTGGCCCCGGCGGCTAATCTTCGTGTGATCGCAGCCAAGGGAATATTTATGCCAAGCCACGAAAACACCGGCACTAACGAGGTTTATCCGGCTGTGCGGGAGTTGATTGTTACGGGGCTGCAATAGGGAGAGACTGTCTCGTCTGGACTTCAATCCAAGGAAGAACGCCGAATCGCTAAATGAATCATTAATCGCCAATAGTCCTTTATTCCTAATGCGCGTATGACAATTTCCCCAGGTATCTCGCAACGGTCGGGGCATTCAAGAAGATTGAGACGTGCGCTAGCCAATTCCATTGCAATTTCATGGAGATCTTGGCCTCTTTCTTCAGTCGGTATAAGTCCTAAATTGCCGAGCTCTTGCACATCCTCCGGCGTCAGACGTTCCCAGTTGCCATGAGCGGCAAGCTTTTGAAGGGCCGAGGCGTGGGTAAGCAACGGGTTGAAATTGTTTTGTTGCTGAAGGTGTCTGATGTCAGCTCCACCATGCAGAAGTGTCAGTTCACTTGCGGTTGCGTCTATAACCGGATCCTCTGATACCTCAAGATCTGGTGAAACGCCTACCATTTGTTGATGCAATACAACCGCAGCCATAAAGAGACTATAACCCATTCGCCGGCCGGTGCCGAGAAGTTTTACTAAATTTTTTAGCCGACAGGCAGCAGCAAGTGCGAGCAGGTGGTGACTACGCCCGCCAAGCTGCCCGTGGCAATTCCGGTGAGGGCTCTTCCGCAGGCAATAATTCCTGCGTATTCTTAAGTAAACACACAAAGCCTCCTGCGCCGAGCCCTTGTTGGGGCCAGAGCCTGTAGCAAGGCCGCTCCGTCAAAGTAGACTGAAACTCAATGAGGTGCGCTACTTTGGTGGGCATAAAATTTGGAAATTTTTTTAGGGCCCACTCAATCACACGCTCATTTTCAGCGGGCGAAAATGTACAGGTCATATACGACAGGTATCCTCCTGGAGCGACTGTTTGAAGCGAGTTAGCCAGGATTCGTTTCTGACGGTTCGAATTCATATTCACAGTGGCGGGGTGAAAGCAACCCGGAGCTTCCGAAGCTTTACGGATTAGGCTTTGCCCAGAACAGGGAACATCCGCTAAGACTACATCAAACGCTTGAGCACACTGGTTGGCCCACACTTTTGAATCTGAACTGGTAACGGAGACTGGAGCGATGCCGAGTCGTTTAAGATTTGATATCAATGCGCCCAGTCTTTTTCCGATGACTTCATTGGAGATCATGAGGCTCGGTTTAAGAGCTCTAAACGCAAAGATACTCTTGCCGCCGGGCGAAGCGCACATATCTAGGATGCGAGGGGCCGATAGTTTTATTTCGGAAATCGCCGAAGCGCTAAATACTGAAGAGCGGTCTAAGCAGTAATAATAGCCCTCTTCGTGTAAATCTTGACTGCCAGGTGTCTCGTCTGCCGCAACCGCATCCACAAATTCAGGTTCAAATGAGGTTTTCGGGAGCAGTTTGAAGGGGATTTGTGCTGGTCGGTCTTTTATCCAAATCAGCGATTTGACCCCGCCACACGGGTTCATTACACATTCGGCGAAACGCTCTCGTGACTGCGCATCGTCAAAAAGTTCCGCCGCGAGTTTAATGAGGTACTTTGAATACATTCAAAGTGATCTATAACACGAATCGCGAGAGATCCCGATCCTTCACTATGCCGTGAAGCTTTCTTGAGACAAATTCCTTGTCGACAATAACCGTCTTATCGCGGTAGTCCTCGGCAGCAAAGGCCACGTCTTCCAGGACCTTTTCGAGCAAGGTGTGTAAACGTCTCGCGCCGATATTTTCCGTATTGGAGTTAACTTCCGCAGTAAGATTAGCAAGTTCTCTGATGGCTTCCGGTAGAAACTGCACCTCGACCTGCTCGGTCTTTAGGAGCTCTTGGTACTGCTTAGTCAGGGCGTTCTCCGGCTCTGTAAGAATCCGCACAAAATCATCCGGCGTGAGGCTTTGAAGTTCAACTCTTATCGGAAAGCGACCTTGAAACTCTGGCATAAGGTCTGAAGGTTTTGAGATATGAAACGCGCCCGAGGCTATAAAGAGCACGTGATCCGTGTTGCAGATTCCGTATTTGGTCCCGACGGTTGAACCTTCCACTAAAGGCAAAAGATCCCGTTGCACCCCCTCGCGCGATACGTCCGGACCTTTACCAGCACTTCCGGCGCCGCAAATTTTGTCGATCTCATCTATAAATACTATGCCGCTCTCCTCTGCCCGTTGGATAGCGAGTCGGCAGACCTTTTCGTGATCGAGCAGGGCGTCTTGTTCCTCTCCGCGCAAAATCTCTCTGGCCTCAGAAATTTTAAGCTTTTTTAGGTCTTTTTGCTTGGGAACCATATTAGAGAAGAGATCTTTAATTTGTCCCTCTATTTCGGCGAAACCTTGGGGGCCAAGCACTTGCATCTGAGTTTGCACCTGGCGCTGGGTTTCTATCTCAATAATGCGCTCTTCGATTTTGCCGTCACGAAGCATCTCTCTTAGTTTTTCACGGGAACGAATTAAACTCTGACGTTGGGCCGGGTCGACACTCGGCTGGGGTGGTGAATCTTGGGACTCTTTATCAGTAAGATCTAACTCAATTTCTAAGTCGACATCTTTTGGAGCAGCAGAGCCAGGCAGTAAATAATCCAAGAGTCGCTCTTCGACCAACGCATCGGCCTTGGCCAGCACTTTTTTACGTTCTTCCTCGCGTACAAGTTGGTAAGAGGCGTCGACTAAATCCCGTATGATGGCGTCGACATCGCGTCCTACATATCCAACTTCGGTAAACTTAGTAGCTTCAACTTTCACGAACGGGGCGCGCGCTAGTTTAGACAAACGTCGAGCGATCTCGGTTTTTCCGACCCCGGTCGGGCCCATCATGATGATATTTTTAGGGGTAATCTCCTGGCTGATATCGCCTTTCACCTGAAGTCTGCGCCATCTGTTACGAAGAGCAACCGCCACAGCTTTTTTGGCATCATTTTGAGAAATAATATAACGGTCAAGCTCTTTAACAATTTCTCGTGGTGTAAGCTGTGTGTCTATACCTACATTCACTGGCAGCTCCACAACTTTTTGGGCAAGCGCGGACATTACAACTCCTCTATCACTAATCGGTCGTTAGTAAACGGGCAGATTTCGGCGGCGATCTTCATGGAGGCCTCGGCGATATCACGAGCAGATAAATCTTCCCGTCCATGACGCATTAAGGCGCGGGCGGCCGAGAGAGCATATGTGCCGCCAGAACCGATCGCGCAAACTCCGTCATCGGGTTGAATCACATCCCCCACTCCGGATAGTAAAAATAATTGCGCTCTGTTGCCCACTAACATCATAGCTTCAAGTTTTCTAAGAAACTTATCGGAGCGCCATTCCTTGGCCAACTCCACCGCGGCGCGATCGAGTTTGCCGCCGTGTTCCTTAAGTTTAACTTCGAAACGTTCAAATAAACTAAATGAATCAGCGGCAGAGCCCGCAAATCCGGCCAAAACTGGGCCGTTCTCGATACGTCTGACCTTACAAGCACCGTGCTTGACGATAGTATTTGAGAGGGTAACCTGCCCGTCTCCCGCAAAAACCAAGCGGTCACGATGGTTTACGGCTAATATGGTGGTCGAGTGAATATGCATCCCCTAAATCTTCTTAGGTTCTAGGTGCTAAGTCAAATTCTTGCAATTCAAAAACTCCGGAGGGAATGTGATTACAAGGATGAGGTAGGAGTATCAGGTAGCGCCGACGACTCGTCGGCCGGTGGTTATAGTGGCATTACCGTTTAGGGCGTAGCCAGCACCTGCTCGCACCGGCTGCTGCCTATCGGCCTAAGAATTTGTGCCACCTCGTGG
>CAZVWV010000167.1:2550-6514 GCA_964631745.1 uncultured Bdellovibrionales bacterium | reverse complement strand
ATTCAGGAACAAAAGGAGGTTAGCTCTGTACTTTCACGCCGCCGGTTTCTCGGGAGTTTCGGAACGTCGCTGACAGCAAAAGCCAATAACTTGTTGAAATGTGTACTAAAAGCTATGGTATATGCTCTTTAAACAAATACTCTTCGATATTTAACTGCCTGTGGAGAAGCGATACAAAAAAGCTCTGTTTATCTTTCGTCGGGACCTTCGTCTGCATGACAACACAGCCCTAATTGCCGCACTGCAGCAATCCGAACTAGTCATCCCTTGCTTTATTTTTGATCCCAATCAAGTTGAAAAGAACCCGTATCTGAGCACGAACGCCCTTCAATTCATGATTGCGGCTTTGACTGAATTAGCATCAGACCTTCAAAAGAGAAAGGCTTACATGTATTTCTTTTATGGTGAACCATGCGGTGTTGTTGAAGAGCTGATTAAACAGGAGAGAGTGGATTCTGTTTTCGTTAACCGCGACTATACTCCCTTTAGCAGAAAACGAGATGCGCAGCTTGAGAAGTTGGCAAAGAATAATAACGTAGCTTTCCATAGCTATTTCGATCTGTTGTTAACGGAAGTTGGAACAGTTCTAACTGACAAAGGTACGCCTTACACCGTCTATAGCCATTTTGCCAAAAAGGCCGAGAGCCTCACTGTTGAAAAGCCCACGACAAACAATTACAAGAATTATTATGTCAAAGCCATCAAGCGCGAGGAGCCAGAGGCTTTAGCTAAAGTTTTGCCTAGCTCAGATTACAATCGAAACATTTGGAATGCTGGGGGCAGAAAAAGTGCTTTAAAGATCCTGAAGGGATTAGGTCGATTTATCGATTACGATACAGAGAGAAACATCCCAGAAATAGATGGAACGACCGGACTATCTGCAAATAATAAATTCGGCACTGTCTCGATAAGGGAAGTTTACTGGGGTATTGTTGACAAACTCGGCACTTCGCACACCCTAATAAAGCAACTCTATTGGCGTGATTTTTTTAGTCACGTCGCCTTCAGCTTTCCGCATGTATTTGGTCATGCCTTCCATAAGAAATATGATGGGATCATTTGGCAGAAAGACCGGGAGCTGTTTAGTGCCTGGTGTAAAGGACAAACCGGATTTCCAATAGTTGACGCAGGCATGCGCCAGTTGAACTCAACCGGATTTATGCACAACCGGGTGCGTATGATTGTCGCATCGTTTCTCGTCAAAGACTTACACCTCGACTGGCGCTGGGGCGAGAAGTATTTCGCACAGAAACTGGTGGACTACGATCCTGCTGTTAATAACGGCAACTGGCAGTGGGCGGCCTCAACCGGTTGTGACGCTCAACCATACTTTAGAATTTTTAATCCATGGATCCAGGGTAAAAAGTTTGACCCAGACTGCAAGTACATAAAGACATGGGTTGAAGAAATTCGCATGTATGACGCAAAACAGATTCACAAGCTAGGAAACGGCGATTCTCTGCCTGGCTATACTCCCGCAATTGTTGATCACTCAGAGGCGAAAAAGGTTGCAGAAGACATGTTTATTGAAGCAGCTGAAATATTTGCTAATTAAATGCGGCAGGGATGGAGAAACAATCGGAGAACAAACCACGGATCTTATTGACAGGCGCTACCGGCTATGTCGGTGGTCGATTATTGTCATGTCTCCTTGATTCCGGTTTTAGTGTTCGTTGTTCGGCTCGAACTCCTGAAAGTCTTTCACACATTGATCATAAAAATGCTGAAATTGTCAAAGCAGATTTGCTTGAACTTGAGACAATGGAATCAGCTCTAAAAGGGATAGATCTTGCCTACTACCTAGTACATTCTCTTGGTTCAGCAAATGATTTTGAGGAAAAGGAACGTCAATCTGCCCAGAATTTTGCGCGTGCAGCTAAGAATGCCGGTGTCGGTAGAATTATCTATCTGGGCGGTCTTGGTTCAGGAAATGAACTTTCTCCACACTTACAGACACGGCAAAGTGTAGGTAAGATTTTATGTGATTCGGGCACTCAAACAATTGAATTTCGAGCCTCGATTATAATTGGTTCTGGAAGTCTCTCTTTTGAAATGGTTCGTGCTCTCGTTGATCGACTGCCGGTAATGATAACGCCTCGCTGGGTGCGAGCAAAGGCGCAGCCCATAGCGATTGAAGATGTTCTCGACTACCTCGTTGCAGCAATCAATCTCGAAATCGACGGGAGTCAGGTATTCGAGATTGGCGGACCTGATGTTGTTTCCTATATGGGAATAATGCGCGAATATGCGCGCCAGCGTGGAGTAACCCGGTTGATGATTCCTGTACCGTTTTTAACACCACGTCTTTCAAGTTTGTGGCTCGGCTTAGTCACTCCGCTTTACGCCAGGGTGGGTCGAAAGCTCGTGGATAGCATTCGGCACGATACCCTCGTTGAAGACCAAAGTGCACTGACCAAATTCGGAATTAAGCCAAGAGGCTTTTCTGCCGCAATTGACCGCGCACTAGTAAACGAAGACAGAGAATTTGCTCAAACTAGGTGGTCTGATGCTTTATCTGCGGCAGGCGAGTCACCGTCCTGGGGCGGCACTAAATTTGGTTCTCGTCTGGTTGATAGTCGCATACTCAAGGTAAATTGTGATTGTACGCGGGCCTTCTTCCCTATTCGCACCATTGGAGGAAGTAACGGTTGGTATTGTGCGAACTGGGCTTGGTATTTGCGGGGCTTAGTCGACCTTTTAGTTGGCGGAGTCGGCGTTCGCCGTGGTCGGACGTGCCAAGATAAGCTGCACGTCGGAGACGTTTTAGATTTCTGGCGAGTAGAAGCCGTAGAGCCCAACAAACTATTACGTCTTCGCGCTGAAATGAAATTGCCTGGGCGGGCATGGCTACAGTTCGAGGTAGACGAGAATCAAAGTGGAACAACTATTCGGCAAACTGCTCTATTTGATCCGCTCGGTGTGTTTGGGCTGTTGTATTGGTACTGCCTATATCCTGTGCATGCGTTAATCTTTGGAGGCATGCTAAGGGAGATCGGCAAAAAAGCATCTAGTTTGCGCTGAGGAACTTATGAAAGAAAAGATTGAACGTGTTAGTAAGATAAATTGCACCTCTCTGATTTTGGCAGTTGTATTATTCGTTACTGGTTGTACGACCTCCTATCCAGCACGCAGTCCTCTTGGAGAGCAGTTCCCGAGCGTTCGCGCCAAAGTGCTTACTGGCGAGGAAGTCGAGATACCCCAGTTCTTCCATGGAAAAGATGCGTTACTTCTAGTCGGTTTTATCCAGGACACCCAATTTGATATTGACCGCTGGCTGCTTGCATTAAAACAACTAAAAACACCAATTGTAGTCGCCGAAATACCAACGATACAAGGCTTATTCCCTCGTATAATATCGACCACGATCAATCAGGGAATGAGAAATGGTATTCCTGAAGAGGATTGGCAGATAGTTTTTACAGTTTATAAAGACGCGGAAAAGATAACTAAATTTGTCGGAAATACAAAGCCGCGCAATGTACGGGCTATCCTCATTGACAAAAACGGCGTGGTTCGCTGGTTCCATGACCGAGGATTCAGCGCGGATAGGGCGATTGAACTCGACACGCTAGTTCGAGAAAGCTCGAACAAAGCTCCTTAAGGTTAAGAGGTATAGAATATTGAGTGTCGAGATTTCTCGATATGAGAATGAGTTCAAGCTGACAGCTGAAATTACCTTGCCTCAGAAATTGAACCAGGTCCTTTCATATTTTTCGGCAGCGAAGAATCTTGAACAACTTACCCCCGCCTTTCTTAAGTTTAAAGTTGCAACTTCGGAAGAGGCCGCCATGTCGTCCAGAACTGTTATTAACTACAACTTACGAATTCAGGGCCTACCAGGCCGTTGGACCAGTCTTATTAGTCTCTGGGAGCCGCCATTTCGGTTTGTAGATGAACAATTACGCGGACCGTACTGGTATTGGATTCATGAACATACTTTTGAGGAATGCGAGGCTATAAGTAT
>CAZVWV010000167.1:0-2540 GCA_964631745.1 uncultured Bdellovibrionales bacterium | reverse complement strand
ATGCCTGTGAGAATGTAGTAATTCTTCAACGTGGATGGCACATACGAGAAAACCGCTACCTTGAGGACTCCGCAACGTTACTTGGCAAGGAGCCTAAAACCTAGATTCGATTTTTGCCCGAGTGGCACTCGTACTCAATTGAGGCAACTCCCTATATTTCACGAAATCTCAGGAAACTTCAGAATGGGACGAAGTCTCTGAAGCTCTTGGAACCCTTATTTTTATTGAGTTTCGTGATCCCGTGCATCCTTTATGCACCTAAATTAGGGGCAATTCAGAAAGCCCTTGAAATTTCCTAAAAGAAGGCTTATCGTATAACTACGATATACGGTAGAACATATGGCAATCTCGAAATCAGATGAATTTGACCCGCGAATAGCTACGTTAGCACGGTATCTAAAAGCACTCTCTCACCCTGCTCGAATCGCTATTCTTGCAACACTAGCTAAGAAAGCTATCTGTATCTGCGGCGAGATTGTGGAAGTACTACCACTTGCTCAATCAACTGTTTCCCAACATCTCAAAGAGCTAAAGAAAGCCGGATTAATTACCGGTGAAATTGATGGCTTGAAGAGTTGCTACTGCTTAAACCAGGAAGCAATCAAAGAATTCGAAAAGCTGCTCGGCTCTTTAATGAAGAGTCTAAACAAAGGTCTTAATTCCAATAAATGTTGCTAGGAGAATACCTATGAAAAATGCAGACGAACTAAAATCAATTGTAAAACAAAAATATGGAGAGATTGCTCAAAAGTCACTTAAAGAGCTTGATAACTCCACATGCTGCGGCACTCAAGGTTGCGGTGGTAGTGACCCTCATGATCTAACCGGCTTCAATGACGATTACACAAAGTTAAAAGGCTATAACAGGGATGCCGACCTTAAACTTGGATGCTGAAGGTTGGGCAAAGCATTTATTGAAAGATAAATGTAAGCCATATTCGGCGGGCACCGAACCCCATGCGCTCAATCAAATTGCTGTGAAAGTCATGGGTGAGTGCGGTATCGACATTTCAGGGAATCAACCAAAATCCTTAGAATCTCTGGAAGACCCTTCTTTTGAATTAGTGGTTACTGTTTGTGAGGCTGCCGCAAAAACGTGTCCGACTCCACCGAAAGGAACACGAGTTATTCATGCTGCTTTTGACGATCCACCGCGATTAGCAAAGGAAGCCAAATCTGACGAAGAAGCAATGCAGCACTATCGTCGAGTAAGAGATGAGATTAAAGCCTTTGTAATAACGCTTCCATCTCTGTTGAGTACAACGCCATGATCACGGCAAGAAATCATCCTGGAGACTATTAAGTGAAAACTTCTGAACTTGCTGTGTGCCCAAAGCGCCTGACCTTTCTCGATCGCTTCCTGACCATCTGGATTTTTTTAGCGATGGCTATAGGAGTGTTTTCCGGACGATTCTTTCCCGGTTTAGCTGAATCACTTTCCTCACTCTCCGTTGGCACAACTTCAATTCCGATAGCCATTGGGCTAATATTGATGATGTACCCACCTCTTGCACGAGTGAGGTATGAGGAACTGCGCGAGGTATTTCAGAATCGGAACGTTTTGATTTTATCACTCATTCAGAACTGGATTATTGGTCCAGTATTGATGTTTGGATTAGCGACCATCTTTCTTTCAGACAAACCTGAATATGCGATTGGTCTTATCATGATTGGCCTTGCCCGTTGCATTGCAATGGTGATTGTTTGGAACGAACTTGCCAGGGGTGACAAAGAATATGCCGCTGGCTTAGTAGCTCTTAATTCGGTCTTTCAGGTAATCTTTTATCCACTATACGCCTGGTTCTTCATTAAGTTCCTTCCCCCTTGGATGGGTATCAACTTTGGCGAAGTCGACCTATCGAAAATCACCGTCGCCTCCATTGCCGAAAGTGTATTCATTTATTTAGGGATTCCATTCATTGCGGGAATTGCGACACGGTATTCTCTGTTAAAAGCAAAGGGTCGAAGCTGGTATGAAGCTAAATTCATACCAAGGATCAGCCCAATCACTCTTATTGCTTTGCTCTTCACGATCGTTGTTATGTTTTCGCTTAAGGGGGAATACATCTTATCGTTGCCGATGGATGTAATACGCATTGCTATTCCACTGGTAATTTACTTTGCAGCGATGTTTTTTATCTCTTTTTATCTCGGATACAAGATGGGGGCTGACTACTCAAAATCAGCTACACTTGCGTTTACGGCGGCCGGAAATAATTTCGAACTGGCGATTGCGGTTGCCGTCGCCGTCTTTGGTATTCAATCAGGGGCAGCCTTTGCAGCAGTAATCGGCCCGTTGATTGAAGTACCGGCGCTCATTGGACTTGTGAATGTCTCTCTGTATTTTCAGAAGAGATATTTTGAAATTAGAGCCTGACCTTCAATGAGAACGAACTTTCTCAATTGAAGGTCAGCGCACCAATCTCAATTTGTATTTCAGGAAATTTCAAGACATTTCCTGACGTGTTAGCGCCGGTCGGAAAGCGCGGCTATTTTCCGGTGAGCAGCGCGGATCTCGGTTCGCATAATAGGTGAGGCAC
>CAZVWV010000166.1:0-6676 GCA_964631745.1 uncultured Bdellovibrionales bacterium | reverse complement strand
TAACTTTCCCTAAAAATAAAATTCGTAAATTCACCAGGAACGAGTCGCATCCCAACCAGCACAATGCAGACTTATCCATAGGGGGCGCTGAGCTGAGCCCCCGGATCAGAGCTCAGCGCAGTGCCCCCTGTGGGTAAGTCGTCTCATTAGGGCTAAACTTTCTTCCCGCTCGCGGTATATTCCGGTGCAGGTTATAGATCGGGGTTTTTGCGAGATAATGAGCAGTGCTGCTACGTCTCCCCAGATGGCAAGCGCTGTGAGGAGCGGCATGCTTTGGAGCTTGACCATGTTGAGCCTTTTTCGCTGGGCGGAGCGCATAATGGACTTATGGCCGAGAGAGTGTTTGGGCCGGAACGAAGGAGTGCTAGTTACTTCCACCGGTGAAGTGCCACCAACAAAAACATTTTCGATTTCCACGTTTACGTCACTGTCGATGTACGTTTCATTGACGCGGAAGGGAACAAACATGAGGTGAGCCTGTCCGCGGCAACATGGAATATCTTCAAATGGAATCGCGGGGCCAAGGAGCGATTGTCGCTGCCGGGCAGCGACAATCCGCGCAGACGTTAACAAGTTAGGGGTCGGACAGAGAAGCATCAGCTGCTCTGTCCGACCGAACGGTTTTATCCAACAAATGAGCGCTCAAACATCTTTAATCATACAATTCTCAAAACGGCTTAAGAATAGTGTCAAACGCCAAGAACTGATTGGGCTCGGGGTGATCTATATTATAATGCAGCCCGCGGCTCTCTTTTCTGGCCATGGCGCTTCTGATTACTAGTTGGGCGACTAGACTTAGATTTCTAAGCTCTAATAAATCCGGATTAATTCTTGAGTTCCAGTAGTAGTCCCTGATCTCTTCAGTTATCAGCCTGCTGCGGTTTAGGGCGCGGTCCAGCCGTTTATTGCTGCGCACAATGCCCACGTAGTTCCACATGAAGCGTCGAATTTCGTCCCAGTTCTGATTGATGACGACCTGTTCATCGCTGTCGACCGCGGTGCCGGGGTTCCAGGGCGGAATGGGATCTAATTTCGCAGGCGCACCTAAAGTCTCTACGGCCCTGCGAGCTGCGCGTGCGCCAAAGACCAGGCCCTCAAGAAGCGAGTTTGATGCAAGCCGATTTGCTCCGTGTAACCCGGTGTGCGCGCATTCGCCTATGGCGTAGAGATCTCTCAGATCAGTTTCGCCCCACTCGTTGCACATCACGCCGCCGCAGCAATAATGCGCGGCCGGTACAACCGGAATCGGTCCTGCAGAAATATCGTAACCGTACTCCAGGCAGCGTTGATAAATAGTGGGGAAATGCTCCTTAACAAAAGCCGGCTCTTTGTGGCTGATATCCAACAATACATAATCTTCGCCGTGTTTCTTCAGCTCCTGGTCGATGGCGCGCGCCACCACATCTCGGGGGGCAAGTTCCGCGTCACTGTGATAACGCTCCATAAAAGCGTCGCCATTGATACGTCTTAATTTGGCGCCCTCACCCCGCATAGCTTCGGTGATTAAGAAATTTTTGGCCTGGGGATGGTACAGACAGGTCGGGTGGAACTGAAAGAATTCCATATTGGCGACGCGCGCTCCGGCCCGGTAACACATGGCGATACCATCGCCCGTGGCAACATCCGGGTTAGATGTGTAAAGATAAACTTTCCCGGCACCGCCCGTAGCCATCAAGGTCTTTCGCCCAAGGAAGGCTTCGATCTTACCCTGCAGCAGAACGTAGCATCCCAAGACACGATTCGTCTTGGAGCGATCGATGCCTAGGCGATGAGTTGTGATCAGATCGACCGCACTGGCAAACGGTACCATTTCAATGTTGGGGTTCTGACGCACGGAATCTAGCAGCGCACGCTGAATCTCAAGCCCGGTAGCGTCTCCGCTATGGAAGACCCTGCGCCGGGAATGTCCGCCTTCACGATGCAAATGAAACTCTTGAGTATGATCGCGATCAAAACTGGCGCCAAGCGCAATTAATTCGCGTATGCGCTCCGGTCCTTCTGTTACCACGACTCGCACGATATCCTGCTTGCAAAGTCCGGCACCGGCGACGAGCGTATCCTGAATATGCAGCTCTAAATCATCATCCTTGGCCCCTACAGCGGCGACACCGCCTTGAGCCTTACTGGTAGAGGAGTCTTCAAAATCCTTCTTGAAAAGCACGCAAACGCTGCCGAATTTGGCCACTTCGAGCGCATAAGTAAGGCCAGCTACACCGCCGCCCAAAACTAGGAAGTCATACTTTCTCAAATGAATACCCCCTCCGGTTCTATAACATAACACCGTGACTTAGTCGAAGATTTGTAAGGCCCAGTTGTGGTAACTGCCTAAGATTCGAAACGCCTTGCGCTGCTAAGAGCATGCTGCTATTGACTGAGTGTGAAAGAGAATAAGCCACTTGCTAAATGGGTCGTTAAAGAAGAGACGTATTTCGAACGTTTTCGTATCTTTGATGTGCTCAAATCGACCAGGATTAATCCACGCACCTCAGTTGCCGTGGATTTTTTGCTGATGCGCGGGCTCGATTGGGTGATCGTGATTGCTCTGACCGAGAAGAATGAAGTTGTCTTGATTGAACAATACAGGCATGGGTCTGAGGAGATTACCACTGAGATCCCAGGCGGGTGTATTGAGCCAGGAGAAAATCCTTTAGATAGCGGGCTAAGAGAGTTACGGGAAGAAACCGGATTTGTGGCCACAAGCGCCGAATCACTCGGAGTTATCTTCGCAAACCCTGCTTTGCAGGGCATGCGCTGTCATATATTTTTAGCAAAGGGCGCAAAGCTAAGTTCTGCGCCCACGCTTGATCCGGGCGAGGATATTAACGTCTTGCTGATGCCGCTTAGCGAAGTTTTTGAGAAGATCAGGCGTGGAGAGATTACGCACTCATTGGTGGTTGCAGCGTTCGGGTTGTTTGCGCTCTTGGAGCGGGACGGCCAGGCCTGAGATATTCTTGATGTCCCAGTATTTCGAATATGCCTGTAGTCCGAATATGGTGGTGGCCACGCCATACACGGCCTCGCCACTATGGACACCAATAAAGAATACATGCCGACGGGGTCGTCTGCGCTACCTATAGAAATCTCCTTCCGCTTCTAGAACGGAATATCGTCATCTTCAAACGAGGCGCTAGCGCCCGTTGAAGCACCGGCTCCTGCCGAAAGCTGATCTGCAGATGGCAACGAGTTGATCAGATCGTTCCCGGCAGAGGTCTGGATCGTCTCAACGTTCATGCTTTGCCCCTCGGAACGCCCAGCACCGCCACCTAAGAACTGCACGGTGTTAGCTACGACCTCGGTAGTGTACCTGTCTCGGCCTTCTTTATCCTGCCACTTGCGGGTCTGAATTCGGCCCTCGATGTAAGCCTGACGTCCCTTCTTAAGATACTGGGCGCAAGTTTCCGCAGTCTTTCCAAAGACAACAACATTATGCCACTCGGTGCTTTCAACCCAATTGCCACTCGGGTCCTTCTTGCGCTCATTGGTCGCAAGGCTAAAAGAACTGACCGCGGTCTGGGTGCCGCTGGTGAAACGAAGCTCCGGATCTTTTCCTAAATGACCGATCAAAATTACTTTATTTACTGACATGTACTACTCCTAAAAAGTTGTTCTTAGAGACATCTACTAAAGACACCTAATAAAGATAGGGCCAACTAAACCAAGCAGCGCGATATTTACGCCCTACTGCTTTAGCCTATATAATATTATCGTAAATCTCATCGCAATAGTTGCGTCTGACTATAGTAATTTCGTATAAAAAAGTCGAATTTTTTGGAGTTGCCGATATCATGAAAATCCGAATTTCCGACATTCCCGCTAATGGCTTAATGATTACAGACACTTTGGGGCTTGAGCCCCTCGCTAAGCGTATGTCAGAGGGCCGGACCGCCGACATTGTTTTCACCTCACCGCCAGACGTTACCCTAAAAATCGACAAGACCCCAAGCGGCGCCCAGGTTTCCGGTTGGGTAAAGTCCAAGGTTAAACAAGCCTGCTCCCTGTGTGCCATCGAGGTGGAGCGAGAGCTAGATGTGGAGATCAGATACGCCTTGCAGCAGGTACACCCCAAAGATAGCAAAGGACATCCTGAACTTCTGGACGATATCGGTATAGTTTTCTTTGAGGGCGAACATGTAGACCTTGAAAACACCCTACAAGAGGCCCTAATTTTGGAGCTATCGTTGTTTTGGCATCCTGATTGTAATGACGAGGGCTGCTGCAAACACTGTGGCAAGCTCTGCGAAAAGGCCGAAAGCGACAGCGAGGCGCCAAACAATACTGTCTCGCTTGGGGAACTTTTCAAGAAGGCTGGGCTTAACTAGTGGGAATTTTGATTAGCTCGGCCGGATAGTGCCTTGCACTGCCGAGACCTACAGGTTTGCGGCCACTTTCGGGGTTTTGCCCTCGCTTCTGCCCTCGGTTTTGCTCTCCCCCTTTACACCCAGCGCATCCTCTGTAACTCCTGATTCAAGCAAACGGTCCAGATCAAGATCTGCGATCGAATCGATCACCAAGTCCGGCTTATAAGAGTATTCCTTTAAAATCTCGCGCGTGGACCAGCCCGACAAAGTCAAAATAGTCTTTAGCCCCAGCTGCACCCCGCCTAGGATATCGGTCTGCATGGTGTCGCCGATAATACAAGTTTCAGCGCTTTGAAGCCCTAAAGATTTTCTGGCAGCCCGCAACATAACGGGATTGGGTTTACCCACGCTAAAAGCCTTCTTGCCCGTGGCGTTTTCTAAGAGGGCCACAATCGCGGCGATGCCTGGCTTGTTCCAACCTTTAATGCGCGGCGAAGGATCCAAATTTGTGGCGATTAGTTTTGCGCCATCAATCACAAAATCGATAGCTTTCTCGAGGCGCTCCAAGGTGAAGTTTCGGCCTTCGCCTACTACGACAAAATCCGGATCTTTATCCACCATGGCAAATCCGTTCTCATGCAGCGAGAGCACTAACCCCTGCTCCCCCAAAACAAAGGCGGTCCCGCCCGGGATTTGACTCGCCAAAAATGTTCCGGTCGCCATAGCGCTGGTGTAGATATGCTGCTCTTTAATATGGCCAAAGCCCATGCGACGCAAACGAATAGCGATATCTCGGCGGGTGTACTGGCTATTGTTGGTAATAAACGCAAAGGGAATCTTGCGCTCCAGCAACTGGGCAACAAAATCAGTAGCCCCAGGAATGGTCTTGGCCCCACTGTAAACTACACCATCCATGTCCAGCAGAAACCCAAGCCTTTGCACAAAATCTCCGAAAAATTAAATAATCTAAATAAGGTAGCGCATTTTAGCACATTAAGTGCCAATTCGGAAAAAGTATTTTTGTATCAACTGCTCGCTGCTGTAGGGGCTTAAATCACCCGATTAACAAGGCTAACCATAACCTAGTAAAGGACTGGTCCCGTCAAAGTTGGATGGGCAAATAGCTAATACGGAGAGCAATTCCATGTCACAAGCCGAAAGTATAATTGTGCAGACTTTACTCACACCGGCAGCATCTCTCACCGATGCCGGACTGCCTGGAATTGGAAACATATATGTAGCTCAAGCGAATAGTATGGGCGTGCGTCAGCTGTGTGAAGCGGTTGGTCAGTTAGCGCTAGAGGAAGGAATGAGCGCAGACCCGCTGAAGATCCGATACGAGAAGATTTTTGGTGAGTGCCGAAAGAGCGTGGTCAACTTCTTGGCGCCGGGCACAAAACCAGAAGAGCGGCCGGATGCGGTTACAGTTGCGACAAAACTTTCTACGTTATCTAAAGAATCTTTACTTGCGCTAGTTGATATATGTATATGCGATCCTACTAAGCAAGAGCAGATAAAGCGGGACCTTCAAAACTTTACCCGTAAGGAACAAGCCTTAGAGGAGCTGGCAAAGTTCCTACTAAATAGTATCGAAAATCCCAACGTCGTACTTGAAGTGCTGCGTGTGCTGGCAAAAGACGCGAGTATGGGGAAGGAAGATTCCGACCGCGCCTTCGCCCTCCTAGGGGATGGAATACTGTTCATCAGCGAGCTCAGAAGCAGCTTTGCTGAGCGCATGCTCGCACGTAACCTCAAGGGCAAGCGCCGTGGATTTGTACTAGAACAGCAACGCACCGAGATCCCTGCGCTCGTGCCGCTTGAGGCAAAGCATGATTTTGGGTTTGCAGAAAGCCATGGGCTTGAGCCAATTGTTGACCCAGCCACCAAAGAGAGATTCGCGCGTTACGAGGCTCTTTTGGCGGCAAATGAAGGTCGCCCAGAAGATTCCGTAAAGGCCCGCCAAATGACGGAGGCGATCCATCACATTCGGCACAGGATTCAAGTTCGAGGGGTGGCGTTAAAACAAGCCGAGCTTGCACACAATTACGTTGATGCCGATTCAATCAGGGCCGATATCAGAAACCAAGCCTGGCTCGAGCGCATGTACGAACAGGCGCTTGCTCGCATTGTGGGCGACTTCGAAGCGCGCACTGCGGCGTGAGGTATCTGCTCCAAAACCCCGGGCGAAGCAAGCATATTGAGTAGCGCCGTCGACTCGGCGACCGATGTCACTAAGAGGCACTGCATGTTAGGCCGATAGGCAGCAATCAGTGCGATCGGGAGGTGGCTGCCGCCCTAACGAGCAGTGCCATTATGACCACCGGCCGACGAGTCGTCCAATGCCACTTAGCCAGGTGAGCTAAGTGATCGATTTTAAT
>CAZVWV010000165.1:0-6814 GCA_964631745.1 uncultured Bdellovibrionales bacterium | reverse complement strand
GCTAGAAGATTATGGAGCGCAGGCGATTCGCCTGCCGGTGCCGAGAAGTTGCACTAAACTTTAGGCCGACAGGCAGCACCAGGTGCGAACAGGTGGTGGCTTCGCCCTAAACTGTAGTGCCACTATAAACATCGGCGGACGAGTCGTCCGCGCTACATAATTGGGCAAAGAGCCAGCCCGGCTCGTGGCAAGAATATATCGGAGCGCAGGCGATTCGCCTGCCGGTGCCGAGAAGTTGCACTAAACTTTAGGCCGACAGGCAGCACCAAAGTTCGAACAGGTGGTGGCTTCGCCCTAAACTGCAGTGCCACTATAAACATCGGCGGACGAGTCGTCCGCGCTACATAATATCTCGTGCTTTACCCGGGGCTTTTGAGCAACTACCGGTAATCGAGTTTGCTCTACAGCCCCGATCATGGAGAAAGCATTACTCGAAATCCTTGTTCAGCAAAATGATTATCCGAAGTAAAGACATTAACGAGCTTCAATTGGCGCATGAGACAAAAGGACAAGCAATCAACGTAGGAGTATCCGCGCGCAGCATTCTTACTAAGAAACTCCTCTGCTTTTAGTATCTGTTCCTTATCAAGATAGACCCTACGCATCGCACGGGTACGGGACAAAAGTTCAAGTAATCGAGGAACCAGATGTGGCCGCTTACGAGCGCTTAACAGTGTACAGGTTTCTCCAACTACCCAATCGCTCGTAACGCTAACATACTCTCAATTCCAGATTGTCGAACTCTCCTCAGCGCCCCTCTCTAAAATGACAGAGATCTCCGGTTTAATGCACAAGGACCCGGCCGATCAAATAATTGTAGCCTCGGCTTTGCGCACTAATTCATTGCTCATGACAGACGATAAGCTAATTCAAAAATCTGGGCTTATTGAGACTTTGTGAGGTTGCGACCTGGGGCCCGGGAGTTCCCGTAATCAGCTATTTGGAAGACGTTGCAGATCTTTTCAAACCGGGTTACGATTGGGCGAAATTCCGGTGTTGCTGGTGTAGTGTTTGTTGCTCGGTCAATTTCGAGGCGGGCTGAGGCAGAGTGAAAACTTCCGCGGCGCTTTCGAAATGCGGTAATTCGAAAAGCGATAAACAGTACAGTTGCGATACAGGCATTTAGGTGAAAGTTATTTTTTGATTGAGTTGGAGGGGATCGGCTAGACATCCCCGTCGAAAAGCGATTGGAATTTTCAGGCCATGCCCGTCCTCCCCCACGCATGAGCAGCCCTGCTCATGCCGAACAGCCGAAGGACCCATGCGCTTGGAAGTTTCCCTCGCCGCCGATCCCCTCCGCCAAATTTGGACTCATGGGAGATGAATTCCCTTGAGTCCGCTGGAGGTTGATGGCCAGGTTCAATGTCGTATCGCAATTTTTTTCTTTTTTGATGTTACTGCCGAAATTTAGATAACAGGCCCGAATACTTGTCACGGCGTTCAATCTCAGGATCGTTTTCAAACCTACAAGCTGCCATAACTAAATCTGAAAATGAAAAGCTCAGTCCCGCAGCTCAATCCCACAGGCCCCGCCCTCCGGCAGCAGCACTTGGGAGAGTTGAGAGACAGCGCTGGCTGCGCCCAACACGGCAGCGCCACTGCAAGCACAGGCGGGCGAAGACGCCCGCGCTACCAGGGAGAGTTCAACCTAGAAAGAGCAGTTGAATCGTAGCGAGGTGGCGGAGATGGCTGAAGATCTTGAAGTTTTCGACGGAATTGGCACGGAACCCTAGCACCGCTAGGGTGAGTACCAATTCCTAGAAAAATTCAAGAGATTCAGACAGATTCGCCACCGTAGTAGATTCAACTGCTCTTTCTAGGTTCAAGATCGCTGGTTTTCCAATTTTCCAAACTAAAATTTGACTAGCCGCCTTTGCAATCTTAAACTTGCAAGTTGGGTGTTTCATATTGTTTTTCTCCCTCTGTTGTTGAGGGAATTCGAGGTTTTCTTAAGGCGGGGGTAACTCGCATCCTTTTACATAGTACTTTTTTGGGCAGAAGAGATTCTAGTAGCGTGGAGCTTTGGCTTTGCGACGGGATTTGCTGGTGTGCTTTGCGTGAGTGTGCATGTGTTAGTTTGTGTATGCATGTGCCTGTACGGACCGCGGGCGGGCTGCGCAAGCGGGGCAAACAGATGAGAGAGCAGAGCGAGCGCTCCGCGCTACGGAAATTTTTCGATAGTTACGTGGACACGGAGGTCCTTGGATGATTTGTTTAGATTGAACGAACGGAGAGAGGATCATTAACAACCACCTCCGCGAGGCATCGCGGAGAGAGGAGGAACTATGCGACGGTTCGTGTTCGTGTTCGCTGCTCTTCTCGCGGTGCTTTCGAGCAGCGTTAGTTGGGCTGGTCCTGGGCCGCCGTTTCCGCGGCAACATGAAGAGTTGCCGCAGTATAGCAGTCCGGTAACCGGCACCGTTAGAACGGTGCCAGGATACGGCAAAGCGAGGTTCGTCCGCGCCCGGTTCATCGTCGGGGGCGGTTTCTACAAGACAGACCTCCAGCAGCTCACGCCTGACATCGTGACCGAGCTGGAGAAGTTGGCGGACCTCGATTCGCTACATTTTGGATTGGTGATCGGCGCGTGCGATCCCACCAAAATGTACGGCACAAAAACCGATCTGGAGTCCCAGATCGACAATGCCGGTCTCGCGAGCTTGCGAGCCAACCTGGTGCTAGGGTGGTTCGCGAGATTTCAGAGCAGCGCGCACGCCAGCTTCTCCCTCAAAACGGAGCAGCCGGTGGTGTTGTTCCAGCGCGCTGGGACCGCGGACCTGCGCGGTGTGATTGTGGAAGTTTGGGAGAAGATCCCGCCGCCGCCGCCACCCGACCAACCGCCGCCCGGTGATACCTACTACGAGAGTTACACCTACTTCCTCGGAAGTAGGCTCGTACTCGGCGTTGGCCCGGCCTACATGTGGGCCGGGAGCGACAAGGACTACGACTACTGCACGCCCGGCGGATACGGCTCGCTGACCTGGGAACAAGGCCGCCATGGCTTTGGACTCGGGATTTACGGCGGCCGGACGCTCTACGAAACGGAGACGGACGACCTGTCTATGAACTTCGGCCCCTTCTACCAGTACGCGCCAGCAGAAAATTGGCGCTTTCGGGTCGGGGTCGACGTTGTTCACGGCCAGGAAATCCCGCCGTGGTCTAACGACCACGCGCAGAATGGCTACTGGGGCACAGCAGCCAAGGGCCAGATTGTGTTTCGAACAAGCAATCTGGAGCGGTCCAACGCCGGGCTAGAGGTTGGAGTCGGTGGCTACTTTGGACCGGCTTCCAATACGTGGATCAATGGCCGGGAACACGATGCCAACGGCAGCGTGCACGGGGCCTTCGTGACCGTGGGCCTCGCTCTTTCGAAAGGAGGTGACTGATGATGACGATGAGATACCGCACTTGCTTTGTGGTAGCCGCTCTGATCGGCGGAGCAGCGGGGTGTGAGCCGTACATCCCCCCCACAGCCCCACCTCCGCCGCCGCCACCACCGGTGGAGTATTCTTGGGTCGCCCATACCTTCGACAAGCTGGAATCAAGGATCTACCCAGACGAGCCCGCGACGTCGACAAGGGTGGGAGAAATCGAGGTAGCTTTCCCGAGCCGGGTCAAGATACTCGGGCAAATCGAGTATCAAGGCAGCGGCCCGGGCCGCAACGACGAGGCCTGCTTCTTCCAGCTTGTCCGGACGGACGAGGCCGAATTCTTCTTTCTTCTTCCCGGCTCCGATGGCTTTGTCCGCGATCCCGGTCAGTCTGGTCTTCAGTCGCGACAAGGCGGAGAGATTCCAGAGGTCCCGCCTGGACACTACTACGTCGTCGCGGTCCACGCCTTGGCCTCCATGGCTTACCAGCCGGTGGAGTCGAGAAACGCGCGGCCCAATGACGTGGGAATCAAGCAGGTCACGGTTGAAACCAAACGGCTCGAGTGACCCGCCGGCCCGACAGCTAACCCCCACCAGAGCAGCCCGGCAAGCTGCTCTGGTTTTCATACGGTTTCGAAACCCCAAACCCGAGGTCTTCCTTCTGCCAAAAGCGAAGACCTCAACCTTTACTTCATCCTTTACTTCATCCTCTAAAATTTACCAACCTACCACGCTCCAACTTCCCAATTTTCCAATCCAACCCACAAACCAACCTCTCTCAAATTCCAACAAACATCCCCAACCATCACAAACCACAAACCAAAAACCACAACCACAACCACAACCACCACAAAATCTCACCCCACCCGCAGATCTCTCCGCCCCGGATGGACTCACACGTCACACCGCACACAAAATACGATCTAGATTAACTTCGAGAAACGTCGAGAATATTACTTAGCGCATCGCCGTTGCAGCGCTCCGCACGCCCTAGCAAAAAATCCAGGACCTTTAGTACGGCGCGGGGTAGAAATATTAGAGAGCGCGGGCGACCTCGCCTGCCGATGCCAAGACGTTGCACCAATATCTTAGGCCGATAGGCAGTAGCAAATGCGAGCAGGTGCTGGCTTCGCCCTAAACGGCAATACCACGCCAACCATCGGCCGCCGAGTCGGCGGCGCTGCATAATATTGGTGCTTAACCCGGGCTTTTTGAGCAAATACGCCACCGGGTACCTACTCATTAACTCCGGGTAACGCCGGGTGAGAATTGGCCCACTCCGTGTATCTCCGTGATCTCAGTGGTGAAAATATTAAGAATTTTTTACCACTGAGGTCACGGAGATACACGGAGCAAGAAACTACCCTGGGTTTATGAGCAATTACGCCACCAGCATCTAAATAACCGAATTTGCTGCCTTTATGCGAGCCCCACCGATTCCCGCATCTGCTCGGAGACCATGCGCAGCTCTTACATCGCACGCGCCACAGCATGACCTTGCGCATATCATCCCCCAGCCCCACCGCAAAAACTTAAAAATATCTCCGGATTTTGTTGAGTAAGGAGCTTGCATTTGCGATACTGTCGGCGGTGTAATTTCCGAGATTGTTGTATGAATTCACTTTTAAAATCCTCACTTATTTCTCTGTTTCTCGTCGTAGCAACCCTAACCTCATCCGCAACTGCGCAGGAATACTGTGGCGATAGCGCGGATGCGGACGTGGTCTTGATGATTGATCGCACTGGGTCGATAACGAGCACCGAACTCGCCCGCGAACGCGATGCCGCTAAAGCCGTGCTGAATTTTTTCGCTGGCGCTTACATTAAACCGCGTGTCGCTATCGGAAGCTTTAGCGTCGACTCGGCACACTTCCCGACCAACGCGCGCATCGATCCTGATGGTCGCCTCACAGACAATTACGGCACCGATGGCACCCCTGGCACAAGGCTCTTCAGAGCCATTAACAGCATGACATTTTCAAACGGCCGCACAGATATCGCCGCTGCAATCAACGAGTCTAAATCTGAACTAGATCAACGCGCGCAGTCGAGCGCACGATACATGATTTTAATTACAGACGGCGTTGCAAACGAAGTTGGCGGCCCTCAACCGAATAGTTGCTCCGGTGGAAACCCTGGAGCGACGGCGCAATCTGCAGCCACAGCTGCTAAGAATGCCGGCATCGGAATCTTTGCGGTTCATCATCCCGATGACCCGACCAGTTGCGGTCCCAATACTGGGCAAAATTTTCTCTTAAACAGGATAATCAGCACCCCCACCAGCAAATACTACTACCAGAGCTCCAGTGATCTCTCTAACCTGCGCGGCATCCTCGAAGCCATCGCTATGTATTTGGGGTGCGACGATCAAAACAACTGCACTGAGGATAACTGCGATCCGAACACGCACACATGTAATCATTATTTCTCGTGCACACCGACACCGACGAATACCCCGGTTCCACCAACTGCTACGAACACCGCCGTTCCGCCAACCCGAACTCACACCCCGGCGCCACCGACCGCTACAAACACGCCCGTTCCACCAACCCCCACTAAGACACCAGTTCCACCAACTGCGACAAGCACTCCAGTTCCACCAACCCCCACTAAGACACCAGTTCCACCAACCCCAACTAAGACGCCAGTTCCACCAACTGCGACAAGCACTTCGGTTCCACCAACAGCCACCACCACGCCCATAAGCACCAATACCTATACCCCCGTGCCACCAACCGCAACGGCCACTGCCACCGCAACCAACACCCCGCCTGTCGATTGCAAAGGCGTAGTCAACGGACATACTTTAGTCGATCGCTGCGGCGTTTGCGGCGGCGACGGCACCAGCTGCCTCGGCTGTACAGACGTAGACATCCAGCAAACACAAGTAGTAATGGACTCAGGCGCTCTGGCTGCCAAGAATGTAGTTGATAAGCTAGGTAAGCTCTTAACCAGTTACAAGAAAGATAAAGCCACAAAGCAGTACGTAAATCGTGTTAAGAGCAAGGCTCACCGACTTTACGTGGACGCCTGGCAGCTCACCTATAGTATCCCCCAGGTAATTACAACTTGTAGCAATACAGTATTCTGTGCACAAAGCGACAACAGTAAGAAGGTAAACGACTTTAACAAAAACAGCGCGGCCTTGAAGAAGCTAGCTTCTGACTTATCTAACAAAGTTAAAGCGGCTTCGCGTAAAGGAGCGAATAAGGCAAATACATATCTGCGCCAGGCTAAGAGTATCCACAATAACAATATTGCCTACTCCAAGACTGTGCCGCTAATCGCTAGTAGCTGTTCGTAGTTGGACGCGGCTGGAGCGCAGGCGATTCGCCTGCCGGTGCCGAGAAGTGGCACTAAATCTTAAGGCCGATAGGCAGCACTAGGTTCGAACAGGTGGTGGCTTCGCCCTCAACTGCAGTGCCACTATAACCATCGGCGGAC
>CAZVWV010000164.1:0-6951 GCA_964631745.1 uncultured Bdellovibrionales bacterium | reverse complement strand
CCTGGTTATGCAAAGCAGCGCGCCGCTTATTGCGCACTTAAGCTAAGTGGCATTGAGGGTCGCGCCGGCGCCGCGACGTGTGCAAAAAGCCCTACTTCCCGACCGCGATGCCGAGGGCCCACAGCAGAGCGCATGTGCTTTGATCAGACCAAAAATCCAACGCCAAGCTCAAAAACGCTAAAGGCTCCCAAAGCTACAACTGCGTAGCAATTGCCTTCTTAATCTTAAGCTCCAGCCCGGGTACATTGCTGTCCGGTAGAACATTGCAATTTGGGTCTTTAACCACGGAGGTCACGGCGAACACGGAGAAAACATTGAGGATTTCTCTCTCCGTGACCTCCGTGTTCTCCGTGGTTAAATTCAAATCGCGACAACTGCAAACTCCTGTTTTTCCTTTTGAAATCAAGAAATTACAGCATCACCGCCACCTTTCTACCGGACAGCTGTGGCCCGGGTAGCTCCGCTTTCGGAAGAATCGGCCCTAGTTCATCCAGAATATCTTGATACGACAGGCGCAGAGCCTGGTCCTTAAAAAAACCAAGAAACGATTCTAACTCTCGTAAATTCCGGCCGCTGACCGTACTCTTTGAGAATCTAGGGTTTCGTAATCTCTCCGTCAAAGTCTCGTTATCGGGTTTTATCCCCATGCATAGAAATAAATAAACATCAAAGAGATCCCTTACTAGTCTACGTTCGTACCAAGCCCCGAGCTTATGCGCCAGCGCCACATCATAAGCCATCACGTTAATCACCCTTGGGCTCTGATTGTACAGCCGTGAAAGCGTGGCAGTGGAAAGCACTGCAACTTTGCAACTGCGATCGACCTTAACTTCAACCTGCACGGTTGTTTCGCCCGCAGTTACCAGGCACCGTAGGCACTGCGAGTTCACGGAATGCGTCACCGTAGCGCCATCAAGTTTTTCTAAGGTAGTGATTACATTCTTGGCCACTTCCCTGGCCCCCAATGGCGAACCGATGGATGTTGCTATTAATCCGAACGGTATTGATGTTCGCTCTGACCTCGACCTTCAGGGGGCCGTTATGGAAACATCTCCCAAGTAGGCAATCGCTTGCCAATTCCTTGCCACCCGCTCGCCTACTTCGCCGCCGCCACCGTAGGACTAAGCAACGGCGCAGCCGTTGCCACCGGCGTCACTAATGACTCCTCCTTCGGAGTGATCTGCGCCAGACTCTCTGCAGAAATCGTGAACGTGTTGCTTTGGCTCAGATCATCCACTCCCGCGAAATACTCACTGGGCTTTCCTGCTTCAGACTTGGCCACACCGCCCACTACCAGCACGCGCGATCGCTCTGTCTTGCCCTGCTCTGATCCGCCGCGTTCGCTTAATCTTACCAAAACTTTCATCTGCGGGGTATCAAATCCGAAATTCTTGCTCTCGCTTGGAAAGCTCTTGGCTTCTAGATTTGAGAGTTTATCGAGATATGCTTCTACAAAAGCGAAATCACCTTCTTTGCCGTTTACACTCCACTTCTCGGCGGCTTTAGTTAAGGTCGTGACTGTGCCGGCCTGATTAATCTCGACCTGTGAAGCTTCTGAGCCAGCAAACTGGAAGAGCTTCTTCTCTCTAAGACCTGACAGATCTTGCGATAAGCTGCCTATCGTCTCAGCGCCAACCTTATAGCCAATCTTATAGATAGTAGGCGCTCCATCCACAAAGAGATACGTCTCGGCCGGAGCTTTATTTTCGCCGCCTTTTGCCCCGGCGGTCTTAGCTTCGCCGCTGACTTCGCCAAGCGCCACGGTTATGGATGCACGTTTCTGATCTTTAAAGTTAAGAGTCGCGCTTAACTTTGGCTTATCGAGGCCGTATTTTTTAAGCTCGGTTTGCTGGTTATCTATAAATCCTGTAGCGCTAAGGTTTCTAAGCTTCATTGTGTACCCGTTTACGGCGGCCGTGTTAGCCAGCCCCTTAAAGGGCGCGCTCACCTGCCATTTTCCAAGTTCGCTCTGCTCTACCTTAAACGAATTAGCGCCGTTAAAGTCCTTAATTTCAAATGAAGCGAGCTCCGAATCTACAAAATTAACAGGCGAATGATCTCTAAATTCGTCCCGTCCTTTAGAGGCCTGCGCAAAGAGTGTGTCGCTTACAAGATAGATATCGGGAGCGCCGCTTAAACTAACATAGCGCTTTGATACGTATTCATTATTCTTTCCGAAGTTAAGTTCAAATGTTTTTCCGCTGGCGCCAACTTTAAGCGTTACCAGGGGCTTATCAAGCCCGTAAACACTTAAATCGCTCTCGCGATCTTCGGCGGCCAGGGGCTTATCCAAATTTAGGTCCAAGATTGAATTAAGAAGGGTCGTCAAGGCCCCTGTATCGACTCCACTTCCGGATAGGCCATCAATCTCCCAATGTTTGTCCCAAGCTGGATCTAGCTCCTCCTTTTTGTCTCCCACTGCGCTGGCCTTTGGCGCGGAATTCTTAAGAAGAAATGTGCCTTGTGAGTTTTTAACCTCGACCGTGGCTAGCTCTTCCCGTTTTACCGCCGAAAATATCTGGGCTTTCTTACTCTCAGCCTCGTCCTGAGGGAGCTGCACTTTGTTTAGATAAAGAACAAGCGCTGCGAGAATTACACCTAGTAAGAGAGTTTTCTTAAGGCTCATATTTTAAGCATCCACGGTTAAACACTAACTGTGCGACGTCGCCACCAGACAAAGAGTCCCAATATTAAAAGCAGCTCAGGGGCCATAAAGCTTGTGGCGAGAATCAAGCTAAAAGTCTCGCGCGATATGCGCGCAAAAGAAGCGCCGATCGCTTTAGGGCGAATGGTGATACCGCCCTCTTCACCGATCGCCCAGTTTAGTGCGTTTAGCGCTAGGTCGCGATTGGCGTAAACGCTTAAATTCGGATTTAAGATCCAATCGGAATCGCCAAAAACCACCACGCGCGTGGCTTTATCAAATTTAGCGTCGGCATTCTTGCCGTCAGCGGATTTCTCCCCCTCTTTTTTCTCGTCCGAGAGCTTCTTTTCGTAACTGACGGCTACAGTAACCGGCCCTTTAACGTCACTCTCCGGGTCGTAAATCGCAGACGGTTCATCGCTTTCAAAGATCTGGCTCAAATTGCTCTCACCCCATGCGTTAGGGCCCGTCTTTACAAGTTCTGTGTAAGTAGCGCCCTCTTTCTTCGTGGCGCCGGGCTTCACAGAGGATGCAATATTAAAAATTGTCACATCTGTTTTCTTCAGGCTCTTGGTGATGGGATGCACGCCGTAGTCGGTGCAGATCGGCTGAGCGCCGAGCGCAGGAGCCGCAAATAAACGTTGCACCTGATCTATTACCACATTTTGGCCGATCTCTATGCCGAAGTGATCTGCAAGCTCTTTAAGATCGTCTGTGGTGCGCGGGTCAGCAAAAAGCAAGAGGCGCCCGCCTTGGTCGGCGTATTTCATTAAGCTCTCTTTCTCTTCTTTTAGCATGGCTCGCTTGGGTGAAACCACGAGCACGGCCGCAGCGTCTTCAGGAATTGCGCCTTTCTGCGAGAGCAAGAGCCCTTCAACCGCAAAATTTTCGTCGCCGATGGCATCCTTAAAGTATTTGATGCCCTGGGCGCTTTCGGCATCTAGGTCCGGTTCATCGTGCCCCTGAATATAGTAGATCTTTTTTGAGGCGCCGCGGGTAAGTTTTAGGATGGCGTTTGTGATGGCTTCTTCGGAAGAGTCGTTTAAGCGGTTGACCTGCTCCTTGCCTTCTTCGCCCAAACCCACGTAAACAATATTTCCAGGTTTTAGTCCGTACTTATCAATTAAGTGCGGTTTTGTGCGCGGATCCACAAACTCGACTTTAACTTTGGAGGGGTTTGCATATTTAAAAAGATTAAGGAGATCTTTATTGCCGTCATCGTTGCCTCCGGCCCCGATTATTGAAACTAGTTTAAGTGGTATTTGCAAATTCTTGACCAGGTCGAAACTCTGTTGCGAAAGAGAGAAGACCCCTTCGCTGGTCATATCCCAGCGTTTATCGAAGCGGTTGGCGGCCCAGTTCACGACCGCAAGCAGCCCTATGAAAACAGCGGAATAAAGAGCCACATTGGCCCCAAAGCGCATGTTTCGTCCGCGTAACACCTGCCCCTTTTGGCTTACTCCCTTTAGCCCGCCACTGGTGAGCCCCAAGGTAATAAGCACCAACCCAATTAACATATGGGCCACCATAAAGGCCTGGTCGAAGCCGACTATTAAGGCACCTAGCACGCCAAACAGAAACAGGACTGTGCCCAAGATGCCAGAAAATTTTATTAACTTACTCATTATCGCCACCTATATGCTTCAAGAGCGCGTGTTGACATGAAAACTCCCAGCACAATTAAGCTCATAAAATAAGTTACTGCCTTTAGGCTAATAACTCCCTTAAAGAGATCTTTGACCTGCATGACGGGAGAGAGATACATGAGCACATCCCCGGCGGTGCCGCCTAACGATTCTGCTGGGGCGTGAATCACGTACAGGAGCAAGAGCACCACCATACTACTAACGCCAGCTACGATCTGGTTTTCGGTGAAGGCGGAAGCGGCCATACCTATGCTTGCAAACCCAAAACTAAGCAGCAGCAAACCTAAAAAACCCGAAACAATCGGCCCAAGTTCGGGGCCCGGACTTCCAAATACGACGAGCAGCAATGGAAAACACAGCACTCCTAAGAGCATCAAGGTGATAACACTCGCCACTCCGAAAAATTTCCCCATAACCATTTCAAAAACCGTAAGGGGGGAAGTCACCAAAAGTTCAAATGTGCCGCGGCGGCGCTCTTCGGCGATGATGCGCATCGTGAGAAGCGGAATTAAAAATACCAAGATCACAAGCAGGGTGTGAAAAAACCCCTCAATTACAAACTGATTTAGATTTAACTGGTCCATGGGGCCGCGGTAAGGCATGGCTGCGTAACGCTCGACTATAATATTGTACGTTCCGAGCAGGTTAAAAAAGAAATATCCGCCGAGCAGAATTAAACCGGTAATCACAAAGTAAGCGATGGGTGACACAAAAAAAGAGAAAACCTCCCGCCTTGCCACCGCAAGAATATTTCTCATATCCGAATCTCCTTAAACTGATAAATGTTCTTCGGCGCCGACGCATTCCATAAAGACCTGTTCGAGTGAGCGTTGCTGCACAATTTCGCTGAGGTAGCCTTCTTTAACGATGCGGCCGCGATTGATAATCACGACTTTGTTACACACCATTGTGACCTCAGGCAGGATATGGGTGCTAAGAATAACTGTGTGGTGTTTTGCTAAGGAAGCTATCAATTTTCGGATCTCGATAATCTGCTTCGGATCTAAACCACTGGTGGGCTCATCTAAAATAATCACATCGGGATTATGAATTATAGCCTGAGCCAATCCAACGCGCTGCCGATATCCCCTAGAAAGGTGCTGACAAAGTTTTGAGGCAACGTCTGTCAAAAAGCACTTCTCAATAACTTCTGCAATCCTGCCTTTGATTGCGTTCTTCGGTATTCCTTTAATCTGCGCCACGAAATTAAGGTATTCTTGAACTTTCATTTCGCCATATAGCGGCGGGGTTTCGGGCAGATAACCGATACGTTGGCGCACTTGGTCGGCCTGTCTAACTACATCGTACCCAGCGATACTGGCGCTACCTTCGCTTGGGGCGAGATACGTTACTAACATGCGTATGGTGGTTGTTTTTCCAGCGCCGTTGGGTCCGAGGAAACCTACGATATCCCCTTTATTGGCCGAAAAGCTTACGTTATCAACGACGGTGTAATCGCCGTATCTTTTTGCAAGTGAATTAACTGTAATCATAGCGCGGGTTAGACTTATGAACTAAAAATTTATTCAAATCTGCCTCGACCAGGTGGTCAGGCTCCCTTGGAATACAAGTAATAAGAATAATTGAGGAATTTTGCAAGGGGGGGCTCACACGGCCTTGCGGCAAGGCCGTGTAGACGTACCGGCAGTCAAACCCACCAACCAGCACTGGTCTTGGGGTAATACTTCTATCGTCGAGAAGGAGACAAGCAGCCTACGGCTCGAACTCGTCCACTCTTTGCAGGTTGCTATCGCAATCGATCACGTATTCTTTACCGTCGATCTTCATGCTACCTCGAGTGCAGGAACGATCGCTCCCTTTCTTCACGGATTCGTTAGAGATGTTATTCTTTGGAAGTTCATCAATTTGCACCGGTTTGTTGTCATCGGGCGATCTCATAAGCAAGGTGAGGCGCCCCATCTCTTTGGCAGTGGTCATGGTTAGCGCGTCCTGTTGAGATACGTCTAGCGTGATTGTTTTCTTGATGTCGCGTAGCATGCCACGCACTCGCGGTTGCATGTCTTCGGCGCGTTGCCCGCCCAGCGAGAGTACGCGGGCGTTTTGCACGATTACCTTGGTGGTTAGTTCACCTGCACTCATAAAGGTGAGCACTATATCAACTCTTGAGCCGGGCAGCGCCCAGCCTTCTATTCCCGAAGTTTGGTCGATCTCGATCGAAACAGCGCGATTCCCGGGGGTGAGCGGGAGGCCCACATTCTGGAATTCCCTGGTGAGATGACTTCTCTGGATCGGCATCCCTTCTGGGATATCCACCACGGCATAAAAGTCTCTAAGCTCGGCGCGATCTCTTATAGCTTCATTTGGAACTTGATTGCGGGGCCAGAAGACTTCCTTTAATGAAATTTCTGATAGTTTGGTACCGGCTCGAATCTGTCGATCCGGGGCCAGTAACGAAACCACGCCAGGAGCGCTCGATGCAGTAGTGAGTGTCGGTGCGATATTTTCCTTGGCCACCGCGCGGTCTTTGAAGTTAAGTACAAAGATTACGGTAAAAAATAAGAAGGCAGCTAAACCGGCCGCGGCGAAAAAATATACTCTCTCGCGTTGATGCGAGGCCACAAACCTATTTCCAGGCCTAACTAATGCTGGGTAATTCTTTCCAAAACTGGGACTCATACAAACCTTCCCCGAAACTCCTAA
>CAZVWV010000163.1:0-7509 GCA_964631745.1 uncultured Bdellovibrionales bacterium | reverse complement strand
CGTGGCCTCCGTGGTTAAAGACCCAAATTACAATGTCTTACCGGACAGCAGTGCAAGCAAAGTCCAGGTCGGTGACGATGTTCGATTAAAAAAGCAGACGCTCCAGGCACAGAATATATCCACGTGCCATTGAGTTAATGTTTGACTTACCGAGCAAACATTAATAAACTACTCAGGCATATTCAGGAGGATTGAAAGATGGACGTTTGGAAACAATTCGAAGAGAACAGCATAACCCATAGTCAGGCTCACCACCTCTTGGCCGTGATGGATCTTAGAGAGCAGCGTGGTTACGCAAGGGTTACCGATGTAGCCAAAATTCTGAATATCACTACCGGCTCGGCCTCAACTAACCTAAAGACCTTAAAGAATAGAAATCTTATAGTGGAAGATGACAACCGCTTTCTCACACTCACGGACGAAGGTGATGCGATTGCAAAGGCGGTCATAGCTAGGAAGAAATTGATCCAGCGCTTTCTGATCGAAGTGCTGAAGGTTAATCCGGAGCAAGCCGAGATCGATGCTTGTAAGACCGAACATCTTCTTAGCGCTGAGACCACCCGTAAACTTGATAAATACGTGAAAGAGGTAACTGCACAATGAAGGCCAAACTAAAAGATGCTCTTAAGTTAGCCATGAAGGCTAAAGACCAGGTTAAGATGGATACCATTCGAGGTATTCTGAGCGCGCTACAGTATGAAGAGATTCAAAAGGGGACTGAAGATCTTCCCAGCGAAGCCGTGCTGGCAATTCTTAAGAGCGAGACAAAGAAGCGCAACGAGTCTAAGGAATTCGCGCAACAGGCCGGAAGAGCCGACGAACTGGCGAAATTAGATCGCGAAATTGCGGCTATCGAGGAGTTCTTGCCTTCGCAACTAAGTTCGGAGGCCCTTGAAAAAATAATGGTCGAGCTAAAAAGTGCAAATCCTGGAATGAATATGGGGCTCGCAATGAAAGCTCTTAAAGAACAACATTCTGGAAAATACGACGGAAAGCTCGCTAGTGAATTAGCTAAGAAGATCTTCGCTTGAAAATTTGAGTACCGTAGATAAACCATTTCGAAAAATTCTGATCGCGGGCGCCTCGGGACTTGTGGGGAGTGCCCTTTGTGCACACTTTCAAGGGCTAGGAATTGAAGTCTGGCAACTCACTAGGGATCTGAGACGAGCAAACGTTCCGGGCTACCTAGTCTGGGACCCTGCCATGTCGCACCTGGACCGTGCAAGATTAGAAGGATACGACGCCGTAATTAACTTAGCTGGCGAAAATATCGCTGGTGCACGCTGGAGCGAGACTCAAAAAAAACTCATTAGAGAGAGTCGCGTTCAGAGCACGAGCCTTCTTGCTAACACGCTGTCAGTTCTAAAATCTCCGCCTAAGGTTTTTATAAGCGCCTCAGCGGTTGGCTATTACGGCAACTGCGGTGAGACCGCAGTGAATGAAAATACTTATCCCGCCAAGACTTTCTTGGCGGAGGTCGCCCGAGACTGGGAGGCTGCCACGCAACCGGCCGCTACTGTTGGGATTCGCACTGTCATCACAAGATTCGCAATGGTGCTCTCTCCAAATGGCGGAGCGCTTCCAAAGATGTTACCACTATTCCGTCTAGGCCTGGGCGGTCGCCTAGGCTCGGGGCAGCAATACTGTAGCTGGATCGCCATCGAAGACTTGGTACGCGCCATTCAGTTTCTTATGGATACGCCTTCCGCAAGCGGTGCATTTAATCTAACTTCGCCAAATCCGGTGACAAACGCAGAGTTCACCAAAGCCCTGGGAAAAGCTTTACACAGACCTACTGTCTTTGCCGTACCAGGACCGGTGCTAAGACTGGCGCTCGGGCAAATGGCGTACGAGCTTTTGCTCTATGGGGTGCGAGCGCTCCCAAGCAGGTTATCCGAGCTTGGTTTTCGATTCGAGCTCGACAAAATCGAAGAGGCGCTCGGAGAACTCTCTCGACATTAGCCGGCCTTTTTGGCCTCCAGATCCGAAACGCGATCCGAACTAGCAAGATTCAAGCGCTTCACACGGGTAGCCGATACCCAGCTCGATGGGGCCGCAGAATACTTGAATGGCTCAATCAACTACAATTAAATTGGTAAACGATCATGGCCACCACCATTAGAAAAAAACTTGCGGGAATGAGTCTGTTAAACTTAGTAACTGTCGTGGGACTTGCGGCAGTTAGTCACTTCGCCTTTCAACGTATCAATGTGTTAACGCGAGAGATCGTAGTCGAGACCGATCTACTGAGCGACCATAACAAGGTTGAGTTGGTGCATGAAGCTCTGAAGGGAGATCTTTATTACGCCCTGTCGGCAGACTCTGAGCCCATGCGAGAGACCACCTACAAGAACTTAGGTCTACACATCAACCTTATGAGTGAATCTTTGAAACGCATCGGCCAACACGCTTCTAATGCTGATCTTGCAAAAAGCGTATCCGAAATTAATCCAGTAGGCGCGCGTTATCTCGAAACTGCAGCTAGGTTAATAACTCTCGCCGTGATCGACAAGAACGCAGCCTTTAACAGCCGCGCTGAATTCGACAAAGTTTACCAGGATTTTGGCGTCGCGCTATCTAACCTAAGTAAAGAGGTAAGACGGGTGGTGGATGGGGTGGAATCACAAGGCGTGAACGAGGGGCGCCGGAACTCCCTGCTGATCTCGTTGATATCGGGTATCTCAATTGCGCTAACGATATTGGTCGGATTTGCCATAAGTAGAAGCATTATTAATCCTCTTAGAAGAATCATGGACGTGCTGGCCGATAACACCGAGCAGTTAGAGCTCGGCACTTCTCATATTTCATCTGCCAGCGGCTCCTTAGCCGAATCCTCCACCAAACAAGCTGCCGCGTTGGAAGAAACTGCGGCCTCGCTTGAAGAAGTTTCTTCTATGTCCAGACAAAACGCCGACAACTCACAACATGGGAGCGGCTTAAGCAAAGAGGTTGAGAACGCCTCACAAAGCGGGGTTAGGGCCATGGAGGAGATGCTCTCGGAAATAACTTCGATTAAGCATGCGGCCGAAGAAACGGCCGGGATAATTAAGACCATCGATGAGATAGCTTTTCAAACCAATCTCTTAGCGCTCAACGCTGCGGTTGAGGCCGCCAGGGCTGGTGATGCCGGAAAAGGTTTTGCTGTCGTGGCCGAAGAAGTACGCGCTCTGGCACAACGAAGCGGCGCTGCGGCGCGTGACACTGCGGAAAAAATTCGACGTTCGCGCGAGCTGGCCGATAGCGGTGTACGAGTCTCGCAGTCAGTGCGCCTTTCATTAGACGAGATCACCCATAACGTTCAAAAAGCCGCCGGCCTAATGCGCGAGATCGCAGCCGCCAGCCAGGAGCAATCACTCGGTGTGGCCGAAGTCAATAAAGCCGTAAACGAACTGGACAAATTTACTCAAGCCAATTCGGCAGCCGCCGAGCAACTCTCGGCATCCACGAACCAATTGCTAACTCAAGCAAAATCCGTAGGCGGTGTAAGCAGAGAACTCGCAACCATGGTTTATGGTGGCTCAAATAGAAACCGAGGAAACGCTCCGGACTGGACAGGAGCGGCTGCGTTGTCGAAGGAGGAAAAAGTTACTGCGAGGGCTCCGACTACCGCCAGCTCACGATCGACCCCGATTAGCGTTGAAGAAGATGCAAAAGAAGAGAAAGAAGAGCTCGAGCCAGAGACGCACAAACTTACAACTTCACAGCCGATCGCATTAAAGCCCAGCCAGATTATTCCTTTAGATGACGGGGATTATCAGGGATTTTGAGGGGCCGATACCAAGCTCAGAAAGTTTGGCTACGCATCTATTGCAACACGCGATGCTGCTGCGTATCTTGATATCTTCAGTCGCCGCCGCCACTTTATTACGCTCCGCTACCCCTTCGAGGCTGAGCCCTTTTTATTCCCGGAGTGCAGCTATTCATGCTATTATCTCTGTATGAAAGCTGATACGAATACCGATTTTATTGACCCGGCCTCAATCTATTCACCGGACTTTATTGAATGGCTTTATTTATCGCCAGCAGAACGTATGGCTCGTTCGGGCGAATTGTGGGATATGTATATTACCTATGGCGGAACCTTTGAAGCTGACCTTGATCCACAAAGTCCTTTCTTTGATCCAGAAGCATCAGCTAAAAGCATTGCTGATGGGCGGACAGGCTTGCGTCTTATACGGCGCTGCTGAATTTAGCAAAGACTTCGATTTCATTCTGTTGTTGGAAGAAAGTAACCTAACTATCCTTCGACAACTTGTGACGGAACTTCAGGGGGAAGTAATCGCAGTACCAGATTTTGAATACCAGCATCTAGAGAAGGGTCACGCAGTACATTTTAGAGCCTTAGCGCCCGGTTGGGAAAACTTACGCATCGATGTGATGTGTAAACTGCGGGGAGTAGATGACTTTGCAACTTTGTGGAATAGGCGTACCAGCGCTGAGATTCTTCCGGGATTGTCGGTCGACATATTGTCACTGCCGGACTTGGTACAGGCCAAGAAAACGCAGCGCGATAAGGATTGGCCCATGGTACGAAGGCTTGTCGATGTTGATTATATTCGCGGTCGAAATCAGTCCCAAAAAAAGCAGGCTTCTTTTTGGATTCGAGAATTGCGCACTCCGGAATTCTTGATTGAATGTGTTGCGGATTGGCAGGATCTGGCAACTGAGATTGCTAAACAACGCGGCGATGTAATTTACGGCGCCATGCACGCCAGCAGATCGATGACTCAAAAGGCCTTAGACGACGAAGAAAAATTAATTCGTGAGGCCGATTTCCAATATTGGTTACCGTTGAAGCAGGAGCTAGAAATTATGCGTAGAATGAAGAAAAAAAATTGAGCGCCGAACTGCTGCTAAACGCGAGTTCGGTTGATTATCCAAATATCGTAACCGTTCAGGGGGTATTTGAGTAATTAGCGAGCGCTTACATCTGCCGTAAAAAATCTCTTAGCTAAATTAAAGGTGGCGACACGCTCGGCGGACATTTCCGTGCCACACGCTTCGGACTGACACTTAGAGCGCTGTTCGTTGGGATTTCTAGCGTTTACATGCTCACACTTAGGGCAGGCTTTTTTAATATCGGCCGGATCAACCGGTATCATGTGCAAAGCGGGCGAGAGGAAGGCCGCATGCTGCTTAAGGATATTGCCAATATAGGCCGCGCCAAAGGCTGACATCACCTTATTTGTGGTGCGCGGTTTGTATGGGCCGGGGCCTTTGCTGGACTTGGCTCGCTCAGTCGATTTGCAAGCTTCTCTGCGAATTTCGCTGCTTTTTTTTCAATAGCTTCCCCGTGCTCCACCTTCAGCCGAGCCGTGCAGCTTTGCTTAAAAGCATCCCTAAACTCTCTGCGCCACTCTTGAAGAAACGATAATGGGAGAAGAGGATTATTCCGATCAGGGCATTTTTCTTCTACTATCTTTAAATATTCGTTTAGACGAGCCACCTCCTCTGTGTCGCCTTTTTCCATAGCCTTCTCAAGGGGCCCATCTTTGGGATTACGCCTCGACCGTCCCTTTACTAGCCCTCTAGCAGACTGAGTAAGCCTGCCAGTTTCAAGGTGGCTTAATACGCGCACAAGAAATTTCGCGTCGATTCTCTCCAATGCCACCTCGGTGAAAGTCTGCATCTGAGCGGCGAATGCTGGATCTTCGCCTTCAGCTTCGCCGAAGCGCCGTGAAGCCGTCGAGGATAGCTTTCTCTTCTCTGCCACCCATTACCAAAGCCCGCTCGGTGCGAAGTACCTTGCTGGGTTTTTCAGGTTGCAGTTCTGGTTCGGTGCTTACCCCTTTAGCGAGCTTATCGAAAGAAGCACTCTGGGAAGGATCTATTGGGGAATTTGTTACTGCAAAATCTGACATGCCATAGCATCGTGCCAAAAGCACGGCGCTAAGCAACTTTACTACAAAGAAAATTTTAGCCCTGATTTGCGTAAGGGCAAGAAACTGGGTAAAAACGGAGTTGGGTAGAGGAGAGGAAAATTAGGTTTTTCCTGTGCGCTTACGCTTTAGCGGCAAAGGTTCCGATTAAGGAACCAAAGATCTGCCGCTAAAGCGTGAGTGCACGGGTACCAATCCCGAAGGGAAGGCTACTGGTCTTCGCCATTCTCACGACCACTGTCAGGGACACGTATCACGGGTCGGCCTAGAGTTGACCCTTACCTGACGCCCGCTAATTTGATCCAGCAAGGGCTTTGAAGCGTTTAGATAACCGTGCGGAATTGCTACCAACGGTTAGATAAACGCCAACCTGTTGAGATTTATAGCATTTTTCGTGAGTTCGCGACGGATCTCGGTGATTCCTCGGAAACGGGGATGAGGTTAGATTTTTCGCACCGAAAACTGCTGTGAATTCAACCGGTTGGAATGGATAGGGGATCCGGACCTGCTGGATTTGTTGGTGGGGGATACGCTCCCCGGGTGCGCTTCTCCGCTGCCGCTACGGGATCCGGACCTGCTGGATTTGATGGTGGGGGATACGGTTGGGCCCACAATCAGTTCACGCTGTCCATCACCGGATCCGGACCTGCTGGATTTGATGGTGGGGGATACAAATCGTCGCCAGGACGAACTGTAACCGGATCCGGACCTGCTGGATTTGTTGGCGTGATTCGATTCTGCAAACCAAGAAAGGAGTTCACCATGGGTTTCATTTCCTCTCCGAAACCCAACTTACCCAATTTAAATTACCAGCCGCATAATCTTATCGCTCAAAGCTTGCCCCGTAAAACTAACTTTGGCCACTTTAACGAGAGTAACTTTATCACTAGCCCTATCGATAATCGCCTCCAGCTTTTTTCTGAAGGAGCCTGCTTGGGCGTTCGAGGCCCAGATCACATATACGCTTTTTTGAATTCTATCGCCGTATTCGTTACAAGTTTTGCGCACCCGCCGTGCGCGTCGGCGGCCGGCTTTAGAACCAACCGAGATGTCATATGTTGCTATCCAATGCGGCGCTTTGCCTTTAGAGCTCTCTTCTTAGTTCTCTCGCTGCTCGCCTGAGTATCTTATGCGCAATCGGCCGACCGAATAGCTGATATGCGCACCGGGCGTCACAATATAGAGAGGCTGTCGCACATTAAAATTTCGTAGTTGTTGGTATTGATGCGCTTTGACCCTGCAAGGTGCAAGAGAGCGAGCGCTCATTCGCTGGATTGTTGACTGGTTTGGGTTTCGGAGAGGAAATGAAACCCATGGTGTACTCCTTTCTTGGTTTGCATAATCGAATCACGCCATCAAATCCAGCAGGTCCGGATCCGGTTGAATTCGTTGCGCACGGCCGATAGCGTATCCCCCACCAACAAATCCAGCAGGTCCGGATCCACCAAGCGCACGGGATCCTTCCCGCCGGTCGTATCCCCCACCGCAAAATCCAGCAGGGCCGGATCCGTTTAGAAGTCGAAGCGCGCTCTCTGCCCGTATCCCCCACCGCAAAATCCAGCAGGGCCGGATCCTCTACCCATCCCAACCGGTTGAATTCACAGCAGTTTTCGGTGCGAAAAATCTAACC
>CAZVWV010000162.1:0-7522 GCA_964631745.1 uncultured Bdellovibrionales bacterium | reverse complement strand
TTTCAGAGAGATCTGTAACTGGGCTAGCAGGTGTGTGTAACCGCTTAGCCCCGCGTAAAACTATTAGTGAATCGATTAATGTACGCTGAATAAAGCCGAAGAAATCGGGGGCAATATCGTTAAAGAGCTCGACATTTTTCTGTTTATCAACATAGAGTTCGTAAAGCGCGGTCAACGAGCGCCCATACCAAGATAATTCGCGCTCTAAAGCGTCATATGTATCGCCGATTTCGTTAGGCATCTTGCTGTTTGGTTCTCTACTCACCTATTAATCTCCTCTTCAGCGTCGGGAAATTTAAGGCGAAATAACAGATGGAGAGCAAGCCACCAGGTTACAGCAAATCTGTAGTCATGCGGATTACTAACTAAGCCGTGCGAGAGTTCATTTCTAAAGTTTTCTCCGGCCTTACTGCACAGGAAAGATTCCATCATGTAGACGAGATCCTCTGAACCGAGTAGCGCCACGATTTCCTTTCGATATTGACCAAAGATTCTGTTCAGTGACATTTCACTATGAAGGTTTTCAGAATCAAGTGAAGTAACGACTAGCCCGCGCGCCTCCAAGATAAATCGTAATGCGTTCTCTAGTTGTGGAATGAGAATATGTGCCGCTTCAAGAAAGTCACCTTCAAGTCCGGCCTGAATTCCCGAAAGGAAAAATTCAGCTCTCCCTGGCGGAACGATAGGCCGATGTGAAATGATGTTGAAGAGCGCTACCAAATCGCGTGAGGCGCAATGTACTTCACGTAATGCTGGAATTAGACAAAATCGAGTAACCGCTTCTATTTGAGGCGCCATAGCAGTAGCTATTTCGGTGTCCAAGGATTCTTTTCTTTCCTTGGGATCGTCCGACATGAAAGACGCACGCCGAGTATATTGCCGCCCATCCCGAGTGATGTGTTTTGCTTCGATCAGGTACATCAAAGGATGATCTTTTATGGATTGCTCAACTTGGGCCTTATATTCGTCATGACCCAGAATCGGAAACTGAAACGCAAGTTTTGCAAGCGCTTCGATCGGCGGTACTCCTTCAATTAGTTTTCGTGCAGCCTGCACCGTGTCAGTGAAATCAATTCTAGGACCTTCAATCCGTTTCATCTGAGCCGCTGACTCTTGCCCCTTTGTCGTGAGCATCTTATTTAGCTCCTGGATCTCAGCTTTCGGTGCGCCTGCTCGACGAAGTGCCTCAATTGCTTCTTCGATAAAACTGATCGAATTGAGGGCATCCATCTGCTTTGCTATAGCAAGGAAAACTTCAGCTGTTTTGCGATGACAGTCCGCAGCCGCGTTTTTATCGCCGAGTTTCGTAAAAACAGTTGAAGCAATAAGGGCCAGTTCTTTGGCTTGATGCGGATCTTGACCGCCAACAGCTTGAGCGAGTCGACGAGCTTCTTCTGCAAGAGTCTTTGGCTCAATGATGGTGAAAGTTTGAGCTAGAGAAAGTAAGTCGATACTTAACCTTTCATAGAGAGCCGGATTTTCCCGAAACTCTCCAAATACTTTCTCGCATTCAGTCCATTGTTTTTTGGAACTGATCTGCTTTGCTAATCTAAATGCACGCTCAAGGCACCAAAATCGCTCCATCTCCATCATTCGATCGTCTTTTGCCGCCTGGAGGTATGCATCAATAGCGCCACGAGCCGACGCAACTCGCTTAAGTTTAACCCAAACTACATCAGATAGACGTGCAACTATGCGTGGGTCAGAAAGGTGGGCAATCGCCAGATCAAGTTGCGCTATTTGTTCGTCTGTAAAATCATCAGGGATAGGAGATCTTGAATTGCCAACCCAAGAAGAGGGTTGGAAAGGCTTCTTGATATCGCCCGAACGAAGAGACATGTCGGAGATTAGGAAAAGGACTTGAAGAGTATCGGCAAAAATCTTCTCGCCGTTTAACTCTCGCGCCTTTGCTTCCCTGGAGAAAATCTCTCTATATGATCCTACACCGATTGATACATCCTTAACTTGAGAAATTAGTTCGCGGATTTGTCCTGAAGTGAATAGTGAAAGATCAACTGCTAACGCATGTAGTGGTCGCTGTGTATGGTCTTTCGGCTCGCTCATGGTATTAGAAATCTTGAGTCCATTACAGTATTAGATAAATATGTTATCTCTGATTCCTTGTACTCCCTTTGTCGCGCCAACAAAACCCCAACGCCTCTAACCTCTTTCTTTGTTCGTCGCTTAGGCGCTTTCTTGTGGCGGCTCGCCGCAAATCTCTAGCCCAGTTTGCAAGCTGTTGGTTATCCGGCCAATCAATTGGAACACTGCAATGACCATGCGCCAGTTGGAAGCGTTTCAATTCAGAAAATTTCTTTTCCCACTCGGAGACAATCAGATTCCATTCAAATCCTAACTTATCTAAACGAGCCCTTCGCTCGGGGAGCATATTTCCGTCTTTCATATCAGCACGCTGATTACGTACCCATTTTGCAAGTGCGATGTTTTCTTGCCAACGCTGGGGAACATTACAATGACCATGATCCTTTTTGAATTCAGCCAATTCTGCTAAACGGCGTTCCCACATGTTAGCCCCGGGGTTCCATTCAAATCCTATTTCTTCCAATCTTTTTACTTTGTCGGATTCAAGCAACGTCCGTCTTTTCTTGTTACTTTTCTCAAATTCTGGCCTCTTTGGCGCCATAGCTCTGCGTTGTTCACCGACCCAAATTCCCAATTTTCGATATTGAGGGTCTTTCTGAGGGACAACGCAGTGTCCATGTTGCTCTTTAAATCGGAGCAATTCAGCAAATTTAGATTCCCATGCTGTATTTATGGGATCCCAATTAAATCCGATCTGCTCCAATTGTTGAATGCGTTCAGGCTCCAATCTTTCTTTGTCTTTGCGTAGCTGACAAACCCACCGACCTAGTGCCATGTTTTGCGGATATCTATTGGGAACGCTACAGTGGCCATGCTCCTGTTTGTACCGCATGAGATGGGGAAGATGGGTTTCCCAGGCGTCGATAGTACGATCCCATACTATCCCAAGGCTCTCCAGCCGTTTCACCCGCGTGATATCTAGTTTACCTTTCCTATGGGCCTTTCGTTGCTCCGCAACCCAAGTTCCTAGTTCCCTATACTCTTTTGACCGTTTTGGTGTATTACAGTCTCCATGTTTATTTTTGTACTGTTCGAGCTCGGCAAATTTCTTGTCCCAACTCGCTTGGAAAATATCCCACTTGAATCCAAGTTCACTTAACGCACGTTCGCGGTCGGATTCGAGTTGCCCGGTTAACTTTTTATAACGTTGTGCGCCGACCCAGTCTGAAAGACTTTTATCTTCCGGCCACTCTCTTGGTACATTGCAGTGACCATAGCGTTTCTTAAAACATACTAGATCTTCAAATTGTTTCGCCCATCGGTCGAGAACCCATTCGAAACCTAGTTCCTCTAATCGACTAATCCTTTCGTTGCTGATTTTACCTGTTTTTTTTGTATATCTTTGCGCTGCTACCCATGTGCCTAATGGCGTATTTTCTGGCCAATTAGTGGGCACATTACAGTTGCCGAATCGTTCTTTATACCGCGCTAACTCTCCATATCTTTGGTCCCAAGTAACACCTAGCTGTTCAATAATCGAGATGCTGATAGTCTGCCTAAGCTCATCAAGCGAAAGTTCCGGTCCCAGGATTTCAAGTCGCTCAGAAGTTCGGCTGCTATCAAAGCTTCCCGTTTTGCCTTTCTCAATCTGCAGTTGACGGATTATATCCTCAAGTACGTGATCTTGTTCTTTCATCGCCTGAAGAACATCCCAGATCCCGCCGTAGTCAGTGCGTTGAAGGGCTTCTTCTATCGTTTCGTTAGCAGAGATCTCAAGATAGAGAGGAACTAACACGTACCCAATCTTTTTGTGGGCAGCCTTGCGCATTGCTCTGCCAGTTGCTTGGATAATATCCACTTTGCTCTTCTTCGGTGACATGAACGCAACCATGTCGACCGCTGGTACATCAACTCCCTCAGTCAAACAGCGAGCATTTGAAATAACAGCTTTGTCGGCCTCTTTAAAAGTTGTCATTAACATTTCACGACGTGCCGTCGGCATATCCCCACTGACGTGAAGTGCACGGTACTGCGGCAAGTATGACGATATAGATTGGCCACCCTTTCCGGTAAACTCGCGAGCGGCCTCGACACGGGTATGAAACGTAAATACCTTTTTTAGATTATGTTCTTCACACGCTTTCTGCAGGGCAATCTGATTAGCAACTTGACGAGCCCGAACTACATCGCCTTCAACAATTACTTCACCGTGGCGCAGAAGTTCGTCGTTAACCATGTCAGAAGTAACGACTGAGATAATGACTTTATAGTCGCAGATTATGCCGCGCCGAGCTGCCTCAGCGAAAGGGAGAGTGTAAACACGAGGCCCATAAACTGCAGGCACATCCATTGAGAAAACCTCTTTGGCTTCGCCCTCCTTGTCCTTGCGGGTAATATCATAATGGCGAGGGGTTGCTGTCAAAAAAAGCCGTTTTTCGATAGTCAGGTTTTTGTCGGTTAGAGCGAAGCCAAAGCTAGTTCCTTCTCGGCCGGCAGTCTTGTGTGCTTCATCAAATATTCCAAGCTGAAATGCAGGCAACCCTTTTGCCGCTTCGCCTACTACTTGGGATGATTGGTAGGTTGTAAAGACCACTTGTGCGTCACCACTATTGTCGATGAGGAATCTTCGCACTTCCTCGCTTTTGGTTGTGACCGGGAAATCGACATCTGATTGTCTGACGACAAGTTCGTCTGAATTCTTAGCAACGGTTGAATCCGAGCACACACAGATAAAATTAGGCGCCCGCCATTTAGTTTCTTTCAACCATTCATGAAGTGTCTGACGTACCAATGCAAGTGAAGGAACAAGCACAATTATACGACGGCATTGCATGCGTTCGGCGAGCCACAATGCCACAAGCGTTTTACCGGTACCGCATGCCATTACTGCGGTAGCGCGATCATGGTTTTCCAATCCCGTGAGAATTTCTGTAAGGGCTTCTGCCTGGTGAGGTAGAGGATTCTTTCGTGTGATGACAAACTGGCCCGTCTGCATCCATTCATTTATTGCCCTAAAATCTTCAGGTGCCAGACGGTCCAGATCGGAACCGCGAATGCAGAAGAACCGCGACCGCTCGTTCATCACAGAGGGTAGATCATTGCTATTGGTAAACAACACCCGTTCGTCCACCTGATCCGTCAGTCCCATGAAGGTTCCAAGCTCTTCCCAGGTCAGCGGCACGCGACTAGTGCGGTATTTAACTTGATAAGCTTTTAGTTGTCCTGAATAGCTTCTGAATACACCATCCGCTCCTAGATCTTTAAAGGGCAAGGAGTGCGCCTTGAGAACATCCAGCGGAATGCTATTGCCCGGCCAAACCTCACAAGCCTGAACGATCTTTTGAGTTGCTAAATATGCCTCGGCAAAAACTTCGAACGCATAACCCTTTAGATTCTCTGTTGGAAGACTAGATATTCTCTTTTCAAGTTCGGAAAAACTATTGAGATTCTCGAAAAGACCTTGTCTGACAAACGCATTAGCATGTGGGTGCTTGGCACGCTTCATTCGATTACGCCCAAAAAGGAACATACGTGGCGTACTTACGAGACTTACTTTCAGGATCGCTGGTCTTAATTAGTTCTGCATCGATTGCTTCGGAAATAATCCGTGAGGCCATCGGATAATTTTCTTCCTTTATGTCAAAGCGCTTTCTGAGAGTTTGATTATTCATCTGCTGGCCAGAAACATGCCTTAAAACGCAATGTTGATAGCATGCTCGGATCCTCTCTACTTTGCTCATTCTAGTCAGCGCCCGATGTCCGTACAAAGTAACTCGAAAATTACTTTCATATTCAGTAAAGTCAGGTGGTGGTAATTGAAACAATTCGATCTCGAAAATAATTTTGTCGATGCCAGAACCACGTTCTTCACAGATGCCCAAATTCCGCATCAAAGAAGCAAGGGCTTCATTACGGGATTTTGGCGGGTGGTCAATCAAACGAAGAGCGGTTACTAATGGCCGACCAGGATTTGTAAATTCAATTCGGTCAGAAAACACCTCGACCATCGGACCGGTTCCTGTGTCACTAAAATCCTGGTGAATAAGCGCATTGGCGACGAGTTCACGGATTGCAAGCTCAGGATACATTCGAACTTCACGCCGGAAGGCTTGGCCGATTTCCTCATTAGCAGGGAGTTCGTTGTTGATCCACTTAACTAGGCCAGAAAAACCGACAGCATATCCTCGCTTCCCTATTTGTTCTTTCTTTGCGTTTCGTCGATCCTCAGCGTCATACAAAATAACTCGTATTGCTTTGCGTTTTAGGTGATCGAATTTCGTCAAATCTTTAGCAAAAAGTACCGCCCCTAAGTTCGTTATCCGGTAGGCACCCTCTTCCATTTTTAAAAGCCTATCTGCTATTAAAATGTCAATGGCTTGCTCGCGGCTTTGCGAATGCGGTCTCTTCAAAAGATCAAAGTATGCTTGCACTTCTAATAGATCAAAAACATCATCTGCGGTAACTATCTCGGATGCAGTTTCCTCCTCAAATGCAACGCCTGAGGATTCTGAAATCAACCGCGCAATTTCTCTACGTTCAAGTTTTCTTGTCTGACCAGCGGACCTAGTAAAAGCCTCATACATCGATTTGCCACGAATGTGTACCGGACGTTCACGCGATTCTGGAATGCGAATTACAAGAAGTTCTACTCCTTGAAAAGAAGTAATCGTATGTTCAAGAGAAACGCTTGGCTCAAGTGCTTCACGTGCTATGTTTCCTAGCTTGGTCATCATCTCTGAATACGGGCGTCCCTTGACCCCGACGGGCTTCCCAGTTTGGTTGATACCGAAAACTAAGTAACCTCCTCCGGGAATATTAGAAAACGCTGAGAGATGTTCTTTGAGTCGGTCTTTGTTTTCGGATAGATCTTGCTTCCAATCTAGTTCGTTCTTCTCGTGGGGGATTGGAACCAAACTACTGGTTAAAGTTTCAAGTGCGTGTTTTTCCCAAGTCTTCAATTTTGCTCGTCAGTTACATAACGGTTACATAAGATTTATTAGTATTTTCAATGGCATAAGTCAATAAAAATGCATCCATGGGGAAGCCAATTACATAACCTTTCTTGCGCTCCAGATAAGACAATCTAGGCTCCATTTCTATATCTCAAAGTACATAGTTCTACATTAAAATCGATATCCCAATCCGCAGTCACAACCTTCCATTTATTTTCAAAGTGGCCCATCCCGTTCGGATATCGAAGATCTAAGCAACATATCAATGTTGCTTAGTAAAATTCCATAAACGGATAAAACTAGAAAATTGTATGGCGGCATTTTGTGAATGGCGGCTCAAACTTACACAGTTCCGTATGGCAGCGCGAAATTTGTATGGCAGGTATTCGCTAGTCCTAGCGCGAAGTTACAAGAACTGTATGGCTATCCTTTTATCTTGCTCTAAAAGCTAGGAAATCTTATAACTGCAATGAATTTTATAGAGTTAGCGTTTTTAAGTCAGCATTAAGTTTAAAGCACTTTAAGTT
>CAZVWV010000161.1:0-7644 GCA_964631745.1 uncultured Bdellovibrionales bacterium | reverse complement strand
GACGACTCGTCGGCCGGTGTGTATAGTGGCACTGCATGTTAGGCCGACAGGCAGTACACTATCAGCCCGCACGTTGCTGCCGAATAGCCTCAAACAATCCAACTGAGACGGCGTTGCTTAGGTTTAGGCTGCGCACGTGTGTTAAATCTATCGGTATAAAGAGCTGTTGCTCGGCCGGAAACTTGCTTAGAAAACTAGCTCCAAGCCCAGTTGTTTCGCTGCCAAATACAAGCGCGTCTCCCTCACCAAATTCAGCTTCCCAATACGGGCGGGATGCGAATTTTGAAAATAGCCAGACCTTATTAGGATTCTTTTGCGAGAGGTATTGCTCCCAGGTGGCGTGTTGGTAAAGCTTCACATGTGGCCAGTAATCCAGACCGGCTCTTTTAACGCGCTTTTCTGTTATCTCAAAGCCAAGTTTCCCAACCAGATGCAACTCAGAGCCTGTGGCTGCGCAGGTTCGGGCTATTGAGCCTGTGTTCTGTGGAATTTGGGGTTCTACTAAGACAACATGCATTGGTTGACTCACTCCGATGAACCTATATAAGCTTGCTAGATGTTGAACGCAACTGTAGCGATTAAACGTGATGTGGTTGCAGATGAGCTGGTCATTTTAGGGGTCAAGCCTGATCACGCTATCCCTGATTTTATCCCGGGACAGTATGTGACCTTAGGTCTCCCGCCCGAATCGCCGAGGCTCGCTGGTACTGGCCCCGAGATCGACCCGCCGCATGTGTTCCGAAGCGGTTATATCGAGAGGGCCTACTCAATTGGTTCGCCACCGAGCGAAAAGCGGTTTATTGAATTCTATCTGGCAGTCGTCCCCGATGGCGCCTTGACAGCAAGGCTGGCGGCGCTGGCAGTAGGGGACCGGCTTTACATCGGGCATAAGTATGTGGGTGCTTTCACACTTAAGGAAATCCCCGCGCAAAAAGATCTAGTCATGATTGCTACCGGCACCGGCATTGCGCCTTTTATGTCGATGTTGCGTACTGAGAGTACATGGACAAGCACAGGGACGGCTGAACGCAAAATTGTTCTGATTCACGGAGTGCGCTTCGCAGCCGACTTCGCTTACTCTGAAGAACTAAAAGCGTTCGAAGCGCAAAGGATGTGCTTTCGCTATATTCCAATTGCAAGCCGCGAGCCGCTGGGCACTCAGTATACGGGTGCCCGCGGAAGGGTACAAAAACTTTTCGCAGACGGCACTGTGACGCTCAACCCAGAGAAGCAACACATAATGATGTGCGGCAACCCTGCTATGATTGAGGAGAACGAAAAACTTTTCTTAAGCCTCGGGTTCGTAGAGCATTCCCGCAAGACGCCGGGCAATCTTCATGTTGAGAAGTATTGGTAGCTTCTACCTACTTTTTCAAAGTTTTGACGAATTCCAACAAGTCCGCCAGCTCAGCATCTGGCATCGGCTGAGCGGCCATTAAGGGATTCAGTCCAAACGCCGGACCACCTTTATTAATTAGCTCTTTGAATTTCTCGTCGCTGTTCCAAACCTTAAAAGGTCCGACCTGTAAATTTCTCGGCTTTTGATCGGCGGGGAGCGAAGCGGCTACTGGGCCATCGCCAGCACCTTGGGGGCCGTGGCAGGTTGAGCAGCGCGTTTGAAAAGTCGCTTTACCTTTTTCGACATCGGCCTGCACCGTGAAGGGAATTATAACTGCAAGAAATACTAGTAGCTTACGCATGCGTGACTCCAAATAAACGTGTTGAAGCTTGCTAAATAATGAACTAACCCGCGTATGCAAGCCTCAATCTAGACGAACTGATCATATTACAAGTATAATATGCCACAAGAGCCAAGTTTGAGAGCTTGAGCTTTAGTGACCTTAAGGTGAATGTATGAATCCACTTGTGAAGATTAGAGAAAAATCACGCGAAGAGTGGTTAAGCTGTGCTAAGGAAAAATGGACCGAAGTTCGTATCTGGATCCAGGAGAATGGCGAATTAGCTGGGATCGTACTCTTGTTAGCGGGACTTTTTATAGGGCAGGCCTTACGTTTTTTCTTTAGCTTGGCGGTCTTGGCCGCGGTTGTATTTTTTGCAGCTTATCTGTACGCCCAGCCGGAAGCATCGCGCGCCCGCTCGGAAAAAACGGGTGATTCTGATGATTCTTCGAACGACCATTCTATAAATTAACGATCCTCAGTGATCTCTGCGGGTTAACGCATCTAAATTTTAGGGAGGCTCGCGTATTGCAGTTAAGCATAATTGCGAATTTGTCGATTAGTAGATAAAGGTAGATCTAACAGTGAGTGATTATCAGCCTTTTTTGCAGATTGCGTCTCATTTGGAGCTGGCCGGACTAGTGTGGCGGCCGGAGATTGGTGACGAGGTGTCGATACGGCAGGAGCCCACGCGCATCTCCATCTTGGTCGATCCCGAAGGTATGACCCCGAAAGAGTTGCGCTCGACTTATCTTTGGCTGCCGACGGTTGAACAGATGGTCGAACAAGTCGAAAGTCGACAGGCAATACTATTCCACGCAGGTCTTGAGTTAACCAACACTACTTTTTGTTATAAGACGGTGTTAAAGGCGCAGATTGGTCCGATCGAATCGACCGGCAGCTCGTTAAGAGTGGCGATGGGATTGGCGCTGCGGGACCTTCTGCTCACCGACCATAGCGACTGTGTTAATTGACGTGTTAATTAACGGGTGGCGGGGCCGCTTCGTTAACTGCCTTTTTCTTACCAAAATATTTCACGATTAATATACTGAGCCCATACAGCACCATAAGCGGAACCGCCATGGCCATCTGTGAAAACACATCAGGCGGGGTAAAAATGGCGGCCGCGATAAAGATTACAATTACGGCGTAACGAAATCCGGAGATAAGCATGGGCGCATCGATAATTCCGGCGCGGCCTAGAAAGAAAGCCAGGACGGGCAGCTCAAAAACAGCACCAAAGGCGAGCATGGATTGGGCGATCATTGAAAGGTGCTCACTCATGCGAATGGTCGGTGTGATACCCATTACAGCGTATTCGTCATGAAAAAAACCAAATGCCAGGGGAAACACGGCATGGTAGCAAAAAACTACGCCGCCGATAAATAGGCAGGTGCTTACTAAAACGAAGGGAAGCACCATCTTGCGCTCAGGTGGGTAAAGTCCGGGAGCGATGAAGCGCCAAAGCTGATAAAAAATCATGGGGGAGGCCAGCAACGAACCGGCAAAGATTGCGAGTTTCATATGTAAAATGAAAGCTTCTGCCGGACCTGTTCCGATTAATAAATTATTAGAAAACGAGTCATGGTAGGGTTTTGATAGGATAGCCACGATCTCTCGACTGTAGCCGTAAGTCAGCGCTGCGCCAGCGCATACAGAAAGAGCTATGGCCACAAGACATCTGCGCAGTTCAGCCAGATGCTCAAATAGTCCCATCTCTTTTTCATGAATCAGATTCGGATCACTCATGCCGATCGTCTCTCTTAGTTTCGCCTGTTGCCGATAAAGCGGAACTTTGGCGCTCCACCTTTTCTATATTTTCACCCTTTGATTCTTCTTTCTTGAGGGCACTATCCGATATTTCAGGGTGCGGCTGAACCGGAATGGTAGTCAAGTTCCTAACTTCCTGGCCAATTCGTTTGCCCACATCATCGGCCGGTTTGTAGACTGAATTGTAAAACTCACGCCGAACCTGGTCCGAAGCTCGGCGAAGATCGGCTGCGACTTTCCCAATTGTGCGAGCGATCTCCGGCAGCCGTTCGGGCCCGAAGACAATTAAGGCCACCGCAAAAATTACTAATAACTCTGGAAGACTGACACCGAACACGTAAATTGCCTAATTTATTATGGTTACTGGCTATTATCTCAGGCTCGCGCGAAACTCTCAATCCTGTAAGACTACTAATGCATCAAAAAGTAACGTGCTATAAGGAGCGCATGCAAAAGGTTTTAGTAACAGGCGGGTGTGGATATTTAGGGTCGGTGTTGTGTGAGCACCTATTGGATGCTGGCTTTAAGGTAACCGCTTTAGATAATTTGCTCTTTGGCCAGATGAGCAATTTTCATCTCTGTCACAACCCCAACTACGAGTTTGTATTTGGCGATGTCAGAGACGAGAAACTCTTAGCAACGCTTTTAAAAAACGTGGATGCGATCATTCCTTTGGCGGCCATCGTAGGGGCTCCGGCTTGTGACCGCGATCCTCTGATGACCACCTCGGTAAACTTCGACGCTATTAAGAGTTTAAATAAATTAAAAAGCAAATCGCAGGCGCTTATCTATCCCACCACCAACAGCGGTTACGGCACTCAAAGCGGTGATACATTTTGCACAGAGGATACCCCACTTGAACCTATCTCACTGTATGGTCAGACCAAGTGTGACGCCGAGCGCGAACTGCTTGACTCGGGCAGCGCCGTGACGCTTCGCTTGGCGACGGTATTTGGGTTTTCGCCGCGCATGCGAATTGATCTTTTGGTAAACCATTTTGTTTACGCGGCCGTGACCGACCGCTACTTGGTTCTATTTGAGAAAGATTTTAAGCGAAACTTCGTGCATGTAAGGGATGTAGCCGATTGCTTCATGCACTGTCTTGCTAATTTCACCAAGATGGTTGGCAAGCCTTACAATCTTGGGTTGGATTCGGCCAATCTTTCAAAAGAGCAGTTAGCATTAAAGGTAAAGGAGTTCGTGCCTGAGTTCTATCTTCATTTTTCTGAAGTGGGCAGCGATCCGGACAAACGTAACTACATCGTATCGAGTGAGCGTTTGAGGAAGGCCGGGTTTGAAGCCAAGCGCACTTTAGACCAGGGAATTCCCGAGCTTATTAAGGGTTACCGCATGCTTAAACGCTCGCCCTTAAAAAACGTCTAACTGTTCAGGTAAGAGTTAAGTGCCAGATATTAGCGCCACACAAATTATCGAAATTCCTCAAATCAGCGTGCTGATTCTGGCTGGTGGCAAAGGCACGCGTCTTAAGGAGGCCGTAAGAGACAGACCCAAGGTGCTGGCGCCAGTGGACGGGCAGCCTTGGTTGTATTATTTGCTTCGCCAGCTTGAAGGTGCAGGGGTTAGAAAAGTGGTGCTTTGCACCGGTTACATGGCTGAAAAAGTTGAAGAGGCTTTTGGGGCGCGGCTTGGAGATTTGGAGATTCAGTATTCCGTCGAAGTCCAACCGTTAGGCACAGCCGGAGCATTACGAAACGCGCTCCCAAAGTGCCAGCATTCCGAGATCTTAGTTCTGAATGGGGACTCGTATTGCGAGTTTGATTTAGGTGGATTGTACGCATTTCACGCTGGGCGCAAGGCCAGCTCCACCATTGTTGTGACCCATATGAATTCCGCCGCCCGTTTTGGGCAGGTTATCGCAGAGCACGATGGTAGAATTATTCGATTTGAGGAGAAAATCGCCGAGGCTGGCCCTGGCTGGGTGAACGCGGGGGTGTACTTGATCAATCGTGCGCTCCTACAAGCCATCCCACAGGGAAGGCCTATCTCTCTTGAAAATGAGTGCTTTCCGCAGTGGATCGGAGCTGGCTTTTACGCATTTCCGTCGGACTCAGACAAATTCTTAGATATCGGTATCCCAGAGTCTTTCGCCACAGCCAAAGGCTTTGTGCGTGGGCTGCTCTGAAGCGTGGTAAACGAAGCTTAAATGATAAAGTGTCCCGTAGCGTGTTTTGGCAAGGCCTAAGAATAAAAAAAACGCTGCTGGCCCTGGGGCCGGTGCTCGTCTTACTTATTGGGTATTTTACCTATTTTCGGGGATATTCCGAGCCCACTGCCCTTTTCTGGGATGAAAATTATCACATCGCCAGCGCCCAAAAATATCTGAACGGGATATTTTTTATGGAGCCCCATCCTCCGCTGGGCAAGTTGTTAATTGCTGCGGGAGAAAAACTTTTAGACGCTAACCCAGTCGACAACACCTTTATTGGAACCGACCATGCTCAAGGTTTACCCGACAATTTCTCCTTTGCAGGATACCGTTTCTTTTCGAGCTTGTTGGGGTGTCTGACTGGGCTGGTGCTGTACTTTTTATTTTATCAGATCACGTCGCGGGCCTGGGTCGCGACGTGCCTAAGCGCTCTTTACCTCTTTGATAACGCCCTTATCGTGCATGCACGCTCTGCCATGCTGGATGCCCCGCTGATCTTTTTTGTCTGCCTGGCGCTTTGTTTTTATCAGGTGCTCTACCGTGATCTCTCCAACGGAAAGCGGCTCCGATTTTTAGCGTTAGGGTTTGGGGTGGCAAGCGCACTCGCCTTAGCAACCAAGGCTACGGGACTGGTCCTCTTGGCTTTTGGGCTGGTGCTCTGCTTTCGTAAGGCCCGGCTTGGCGGCGGGGCGTTAGTGACATTTTTAGTGTGGTCTCTTATTCCGGCGCTAGTCATATGGTCGGCAGTTTGGCAGATTCACTTTGCGTTAGGGAGAACTCTAAATCCGGTTTTATCTCATAAGGGATTTTACGGTGCTTCTGCTGAAGTTAAAAAGGTTCTGGAAGGGGCGAGGCCGCGCCATCTCTGGGATTTCCCAATTTTGCTTCGGGATAACTTAAGATATGCCAGCCAGTATCAGCGCGGAGTCCCTAAGCTCAATCTTTGCAAGGTCGGCGAACTTGGCAGCCCCTCGTTTCTTTGGCCTTTTGGTGGGCGTTCCATTAATTATCGCTGGGAAACTACGGATGATGTAACGCGATATCTTTATCTGCAAGCAAATCCTGCGGGTTGGGCCCTAGGGCTTCTGGGATTAGTGTTAGGTTTTGGTTTGGTGGTTGGTTCTGCTCTTACAGGGGCGGTCCTGAAGCGCAGCTATACCGGCGAGATGGCCGCCTACATGTTCGGATATATTTTTTACATGGGATTAATCTCTCAGCTTGGGCGGGTCATGTACCTGTACCATTACTTTGTGCCGTTGATATTGTCATGGGTAATGTTTGCGTTTGTGTTTGAAGCCGTAACTAATTTGGGGCGATTCACGGTTAGCGCGAAGCAGAAGAACTTTGTGCTGATACTTCTTATCTCTCTGGTGATGCTGTGCTTCGGTGTTTTCTCGCCGCTAACCTACTCAAAACCGATATCGGATGCTGCTATCTCTAAGCTGGCTTGGTTAAAGATCTGGGATCTGCGTTGTGCGCGGTGCGCCGTTAAAAACGAGTTTGCTTCACCGGTCTATGACCCTAATGTAAAACCTTTCCCTGACGTGGCTATCAGCGGGTTAAAAGCCGAAAACGGATATCAGGAATGGGGGGACCCTAAGCAAGATCTTACCGTCACTGGAAAAAAGATAATTGTGGGCGGAAAAGAATACCAACATGGACTCGGGGTGCACGCCAGATCAAATTTAAAATTCGCTGTTAGGAAGTCCGTCAAAAGCTTTAATGCCTTTGTTGCCATGCCGGACGCGTTACCGACTCAGAACGAAAGTGGCGGTTCAGTGGTTTTTGAAGTGAGGGGAGACGGACGCGTGTTGTGGCGCTCTGTGGTGGTCAAACCAGGCACTTCGCCCATTTCGCTCAACCTAGCCGTTGAAAAGGTGGAAAACTTAGAATTGGTAGTGTTAGATAGCGGTGACGGGAACACCAACGACCACGCCGTATGGATCAACCCTGAGTTCTTGTAAGAGTGTCTATGATGTATTTGCTCAAAAACCCCGGGCGAAGCAGGGATATTAAGTAGCGCCGACG
>CAZVWV010000160.1:0-7652 GCA_964631745.1 uncultured Bdellovibrionales bacterium | reverse complement strand
TTAATTCTTCCCGCGCGCGATGCCGACGGCCCACTGCCGTGCGCATGTGATATAGAAACCCACTGCCGGAGGGACCGGAGCGGATAGCGTGGCCGCGAGCGCGCGGGCCGCGGACGGTCGCACTACCTTCACTGCTACCATATTAAGCTAAACAATCTTTGCGGACCTCAGTGCGACATTTTGGCGACTTAGCCATTTTAGTATCCAACTTGCGACCCAACTTGCGCAACCTCACGGCCATTAAGTTAAGTATGATTTACGGGTAACTGGCGCAAGGCACAGCAGGTTTAACGGAATAACCAGTTGAGTTTACTGACTTGCAAAGTTCACAGCCCTTCGCTCACTCTTTACTTAATGGCCGTGGGGTGGCGCAAGTTGGTTTCTTTGGCTTCTTCTATAGAACCACCGGCAAAGCCTTCTAGGAGCTGGGCCGCTTGCACTTGTCCGGCCGTTGCCTTGGCGGAGGCGGATGACCCACTAAACTTTGGCTCAACTCGGGGCGAGCAGATGCCGATTATCCTTTTTGGGAACTAAGTTTAGTCATGCAGAACGAAAGCTCGCAAAATAGGAGTGATAAGGCCGGGTTTAATCGACACCTAGAGCTGGCCGTGCAGCACTGCTCTCAGGCCTGGTTTCCGGTAAATCCTTCCGTCCTTAAACAAATTCAGGAATCTCTAGGGAAAGGAGTTTACGAAAGCAGTAAGCACCGCCTCCTGCAGGACTTGAAGCAGGATTTTGCGCTTTTTACCTACGTCACAAAAAAAATTATCGGTCGAAAGCGGGCCTTTGGCGCGCAAGACCCAGCTGGCGGGACCCCCGCGAATCTTTTCAGAGATTCATCGGCCGAGGATTTGAGCGAGATCCTGAATGTCGAGCCGGACCAGATATCTTCCCACCGCATGAACGAGATCACGGAGCTTCAAACCCTTCGCTTAAAGCAAACCATGATGAGCGCCAGTGTGGCTGAGTTGATGGCGGAAAAGGCCACCATCGATCCTGAGACCGGATTTAGTTGTGGAGTTTTCCGGCAGCTGGGGTTGACTCTTATCGCTTGGAACTACCCGCACGTTTACAAGCGCGCGCTTACGACTTTAAAGCCCAACGATAAAGTTGACGCCGTGCTTAGTAAGATTCTCGGATTTTCTCCGACGAATTTAGGCTTGGCGATCGCCCGAACATGGGGACTCTCAGATGAAATTCGGGCGGGCATGGGAGATAAACTCGTCCCTCACACACCCGAGTTAAAAAGCGTGGGGGAAACGCTTGATAAGATCTGCCGCGTGGGCGAAGCCTTGGCGAGAGCTAGCGATCCTGAACACTACCCCACCGCTAAACATGATTGGAATGAAGCTAAAGTTGCCATCGAAGCCGCGCTCGGATCAGATGGGATGGATATTTTACGGCTAAAGCTCGATCAATACTGCCTAGCCTATATAAGAGTGGCGCCTGAACTGTTTCAATTTCCTGGAGATCTTAACCAAGATAAGGACCATTCAGCAAAGAACCCGCGATCGCCCCAAGCGGCGGCTCCCCAAAAGAAACGTTCGATCATCAAGAACAACACCTATATTAAACACTGCCCCGAAGATATTCAGCAGGAGCTCACTTCACTCTACGAACAGCTGGACGGGGTTACAATTTCAAAGGGCAGTGTCGATACCCTCACGAAGCGAGTGATCCCGTTAGCCGGGTTTATTCACGGATGCGTCTATCTAATAGAGCCAGATACGCTCTCGCTGGTTCCGCGGCTTATAATCGGCGGCGAGGACTCGCGCCAATTTCGAGCGGTGAACTATAAAAGCACCTCTTCTGAGTTTGATCCCATAGTAGCCGCCTTTAAATGCCAACATCCGATCATGGAAGACGGCGTGGTGGTGGATGACAAGCTTGTATCTTATGTGGCCGGCGCCTTGGGCGAGATGCAAAAAGCCGGAGTGCTGTATCTTGAAATTAGCGACGATCTCTTAAAAAGCAGGAATCAGAGCGCGCTACTAGTCTTTAAAGCGCTACGCCAGGCCCTGGCCGACTGTCTTAATCTTCGTTAAAAACTTTGCATATTCGATATGTTACTGCTTATGCAGCATAATGTCTGCAAAGGCGCATAACAGCTTTAGAGGTTTGTAATAGAAACTCAGAGAAGGTTATGAGTCAAAAGATGCATGGGGAAAGTTTGGCGGGGTTGGGGCCCATAGGTGCGGGCCCAGCGCTTGGCGACGCCTTAGACGGTAACGCTTTTGGCATCGGTCCGGCCTCCAATAGAGATCTCGTTCCTAATAAGACTAAACACCCCGCAAATCTGGGCGATGCTTTCGAGACCGTTGTGGCAACTTTCATCGGTGAAGGCCTAATGAAATCCCTCGGGCATGCATTAGCAGAGATGATTCCAAAATGAGCAAAGAATTTCCGAACTACTTCTTAGCGCAGTCTCCCACCTTTGGCGGGGTGGATCTCCAAATTGTTCAGGCTGCCAACGCTATTCGGATCTCGCTCGCAAACTATGGCGATCACAAAGACTCGATTCCGAACTGTGAATTAATTATCAACTTAGATATCAAAGGAAATCCGACATCCCTTGTGAGTAAAAACGACCCTGATAAGATCCTTCCAACCCTTATGGCAGATCTGGGCGTGCAGCAAATTGCAGATTACAGAGCGCTCGGATACGGCGACCCCAAAAAAATCTCCCGTATCTTGGAGCCGATCCCGATGATCCAAGCCCTAGCCGCAGAGAAACACCGCATCATGGCGGACCTGTAATAATTTAGAAAAACAGGGGCCCCATCCTCACCTCTTTCTGATACAGTCTCAGGCATGTTGCGCAGAGCTCTCCTTTCTATATTTTTGCTGGCCCTCCCCTTTTTGGCGTTGGTCTTGGCTATGACCAAGAGCTTCGACGGTGAGATTTCGCCAACTCAAGGGCGCGACTTCCGCGTTCAGGGCCTGTCGCAAACCGGCTGGAGCTTGCCTAGCTTTAAGCTCGTGGAAGATCGAATCTCTGCGATTTCTGCTCTGGTCACTATAAGCTTTGAGCCCTCTGAGCGCTCATCGAATTTCGATTTCTACCTCAACGATAAAATTGCCTATAAAAACCAGGCCCCCGTCGGCGTTCTAGAACTGCGCTCACGATCGTTCAAGAGCCTCTCCTTGCAAGCCCATGCTCTTTCGCCTTTCCTGAGTGAAGCTACCAACCGCCAACTTGGAGCAAAGATCTCTTCCATCAGAATCACACCCCGCAAAGGGTTAGTCTTTCTGCCTGCATTCCGCTGGGGCGCTCCGCTTTGCCTCTCTCTCTCTCTCTTGATGGCGGCAGCCTGGACGTTGCTGCCGCGAAAATTTAGACTTCTTAGCGCGCTTGTTCCGATACTTGCATGCATTCTTTGGAGCTTCTCCCATCCTGACCAGTGGGAACGAAGCGCCTATGTGTTTTTTGCCATAGCTGTTTTTCTGTTCGGACTAAAGCTCTCGCGAGGGCTTGGACCACATGAAGAAACTGAATTAATAATTCCTTACGAACGAGTGGCTCTAATACTGGTGCTGTGCTTTGGGGCCTGGCTCAGATTCTCTGCCCTCAATTTCGGACTTCCGGAATTTTATCATCCGGACGAGTCTCGCAAACTAAAGATCGCAGATCGCATAGTCAAATCAGGAAATTTGGACCCCGACTATTTCTTTCATCCAAGTTTTGTGGTTTACAGCACAGCGCTCTCATCCTGGGTCGCCGAAAAGGTCTCAGGCCAGACGTACCACTTCAAAGACCGTGCAATTTGGGGACGCGCGGTCACGGCATGTTTAGGCACCCTAACCATATTGATAGTCTATTTTCTGGGGAGACGTTGGGGCACGCTGGCCGGTTTCAGCGCCGCCTACCTGACAGCGGTGGCGCCGCTTCACGTCATTTGTAGCCGCTACATTAAAGAGGACATATCACTCACCTTCTTTTCGCTCCTTAGCGTCCTGTTCGTGGTTAGATTTCTAGAGAAGCAACAGATCTACAATCTCGCCCTTTGCGGGCTTATGGCAGGCTTCGCAGCATCCTGCAAATATTCCGGCATTTTGGTAGCCAGCTTCGTTTTTCTACCATCCGTTTGCTACATACTTAGGCTCGATCGCACACTCACTTGGAAATCTTTGCTTTTGCCGACGATCTTGGGCCTGGTGATGGTGCCGGTGGGGTTTGTAATCATTACCCCGTACTCCATTCTGAACTCGTCCTCATTCATTCGGGATTTCTTGGTGGAACAACGACACATGCAAAGCGGACACTCGGGCGCACTACCGCCTTCAACTTTCTATTGGGCCTTCCATCTGCGTTACAGCATATTGCCTGCTTTGACCCCCCTCGTGACCTTCCTTGGAGTCTTCGCAATGGGATTTATAGGGCGTTCCCGCACGCCGCTGAGGCTGGTAGTATTTTGGGGATGCTTTCTCTTTTATCTGCCGGCCGAATACGTCAAAGCTAAGACCTTTCCTCAACCGGAACGGTATATCCTACCCTGCATTCCGTTCATGGCTCTCGCCATCGGGGAATTTTACCGCATAGCACTGACCTGGCTGGGTCGCCCGAGCACTCTTATGTTCTATGGCCTTATGCTAATATCTTGGGTCTTGCCCGGCACCTATAGCGCGCTACACAGCTACCAGGCGCGCCATGACACTCGCGCGGAGGCCAGCCTGTGGATCGAGCAACACATCCCCACAGGCGCTAACATCCTGATGGATTGGCGATTTTACGGCCCGAAACTCGATCCAGCGCGCTATAAGGTTATGGAGCTTTTGGGCACTGACAAATCTCAAGAGAACAAAGAGTTCTCCATCGAACGCTTTCAGGAAGACAAGATTGATTACGTGATCCTCTCCTCGTTTTACTACGATCGCTACATTGATTTTCTGAAAGAGAGACACCCGCTTGGTCGCGCGATACTAAGTCTCTTCAACCGGGTTAAGCCCGAAGTAATCTGGAGCAAGCGCGCTTACCAATACGGCTTTCATAATCCGGAGATTCGGGTGTTCAAAATTCCTAAGAAGGAGAGCTAAGATGGAACGCACGCTCGCCATCAGTTCGATGCTGGTCGCGCTGGTGATCCTGGCGCTCTGTTCAACCGTAGCTTGGCAGCAAGTGGGTCTTCTCACGATACCTTTTGACACGGACGAGTCCGATCACGCCAATGCCGGCATCGAAGTATATTCAGCAGTAAAATCCGGCGAGAGTCGCGCCGTCACACAGAGCCTGACACGGCAAGGATTTTACCCGCCCATAAATTCAATAGCCTTGGCGACTTCGTATCTCGCCCTAGGCCCAAGCTATGCTTCCAGCAGGTGGCCCTCGGTCATATTTTATATTCTGACTGCCCTGCTTCTGGGGATACTCACATATAATTGCGCATGCGCACTTGATATTACACCAAATTTTGCGCGTAGCGCCGCCGCAATCTCGATTTTTCTTTTCGCGACCAGTGATATCGCTACGCGCAACAGCGCGCTCTGCATGCTTGAGCCTCTGGCCACGCTTTTGGCAGCCCTGGTCTTTCTCTTCTTGCAGAAAAGAAAAGCCGGGGCGCTTTTTGCCCTGGGACTTGCTCTGCTTTTAATGGCGGTAACGTTAACAAAGTACAGCTTTGGAATCTTGCTGCTTCCCGGAATCTTCTTAGGTCTTGCACTTCCTACTAATGGCCAATCCCTGAGTCGCAACGCGCGAGAGCTGGCGCTATGCCTGGCGATCTTCTTCGGACTTCTCGGACTCTGGCTAATCGTAACCGACCGAGAGGCGGCCTGGCATTTCTTAGTGGGCCACCCCAGCAACGCGCCCATGTTTAGCGCAGAGAATCTTCTGTATGAAGTTCGCGCCTACTTGAACGAGTACTGCATCTCGACTCCGGTAGCGGCGCTCACATTACTATGCGCACTACTCGGCACGCTGACCTTCTGGCGTAAATCCGAACTCGTACGAGTATCAACCTGCTCTATCTTCGCATCCCTTGGCATTCTGCTGCTCTCCACCACCAACGAACCTAGGCACTTTATGGTGGCTATTCCTCCAATCTTCCTGCTGGCAAGTTTGGGCGCCGTCACTTTGATTGAGAAGCAGCGCACACGCATCTCCCAGATCGCCCTCATGCTTTTTTTGGCCGTAATCTTTCTGACTCCATTTCCAAAATTCTTAGACACCCGAGCCGGGGCAATTCGACAGGAGCTAGAGGGACGGCCGGGATGGGCTGAGCTACAGACGCAAATTATTAAATCCCATCCCCCCGGCGAAGCACTTTTGATAATTGGCGCCACCGATGATTTCTCGCTTGAGGCTTTGCGTTGGCTTGAAGCCAAGAGCTATGGCCTGCCGTACACGGCTACCAAGATCGACTCTTTTCCGTTCGATCAGAAACGTGACTTCCGAGACCTTAGGAGAAAACGAAATAGGAGCATCTTAGCTTTAAGCCCGTTTAGAGATTCTAGCGTTGAGGAGGTAATTACGCGCGGACCCTACAAATCAGTGGCTTTGATTAGGTCGATTGGAGCGCGGAATCAGAGCTATGAGATTTTCAAGAGAGCTCTGGCTGCCGTAGAAGCAAAGATCACATTTCGCAAGACCGCAGACGATAAAGAGATTATCTTAGCCAAAATTCGTGAGTGACTTCGCCGTAAGAAGAAAACCTCATTTCCCCAACTGGCCCGGCAAATTTGTCTCCAATACGAAGCAACCTTTGCTGGTATAGAACGGCAAGATATAAGTCCGGCGCGTTACGCGATCACGGATACGAACATCATGTCCGCTGATTACCAAAGGAGTCGCCATGTCGAGCACGATACCTCGCTCCGCAAGTCGACGCTTGGAATCCCCGCAGATCATATTGGTGAATTCTCCAACGGCGTCCAAGATATCGTTGCTAATCTCCGTTACGGTATCGCCCAACATGTTAGTAAAAATCTCAAAGATGCTGGCCTCCTCGAAGCTGATGGCCATGGTGGCATGCACCATCGGCCCGGCCAAGCCGATTATTCCTGTGACGGCCCCAAATACCTTGTTGGTATCCTTAATGGAATGGGCGCCGGGGCGCACCTCAGTCATCGCCATCGCGGAAATTACGGATTTTGTAGCTTCAATAAAAACATCTAAGTGTGGTGGATTTTCGATTTCACTGGTCATACTGCCATGCCTTCAAATGCCTTCAACTTATGAACATAAGGATGCCTTCCCGAAGCCTACAACGATATCAGCAAAGATGAATAGATCTTATATTTGCGAGGGCGAAATGTGCGATTGTCCACCCATATACGCGCGCAAAACCTCCGGTATCGTAACGCTGCCATCTGCATTCTGGTTCAACTCCAATAGCGGAATCAAAATGCGCGGCGAGGCCACTAAGGTATTATTCAAAGTATGGCAATAAACGTTTTTGCCAGCGCCATCCTTGTAACGCAGATTCAGCCTGCGCGCTTGAAAGTCATAAAAGGTTGAGCACGAGTGTGTTTCGCCGTAGTTATTGCGCGAAGGCATCCAGCTCTCTATATCGTTCTTATAGACCTGCCCTAGCCCCATATCTCCGCCGCAAACATCGACCACACGGTAAGGAATCTTTAAAAGCTGCAAAAGCTCCTCGGCGTTTCCCAACAGCTCTGCGTGCAACTTGGCGCTCTCTTCCGCGTCGGCCTGACAA
>CAZVWV010000159.1:0-7734 GCA_964631745.1 uncultured Bdellovibrionales bacterium | reverse complement strand
CCGCCGCGCTGGTTGGGTTGCGCATGGTCTCTGAGCGAAAAAGTAACCTATTACAGAGATGCCCTAATAACGCCACTCCAGTAATCCGCTTCATAAAAGCAAGTTCTAATTGACGGCAACATCCAGTTGTCTTGCTGCACGAAGTATATTTTGTCGGCAATGGGCTCCCGCAACGCTTTGAGGGCGCCTGAGCTAAGTAAGGTGGGGGTCATTAGAGGAAGTGCGTCCAGGTACTGACGAAATTCAAATCCGGCTATGTTGTCTCGTGACTTAAAGATATGGGTCGGCAGGCTTTTTAAGATTGAACGCTTCAGAGAATCGTGGTCGGCTTGCTCATAACGCTGACCGGGCAAAAGTGGACAAAAAATGGTCAGAACAATTCTGGGATCATTTAAGGCGGGGCTCTTGTTAACAATAACATCTGTAATACGAAATGGATCGGAACCTTCTCCTTTCAATTCACCGCGGTTCTCAATAAAAAAGAGAGAACTTTGTAGCCCATCAGGTCCCTCCTTCAAAAACAGATTGGCAACCAAATAATTCCGATACTGCAAATTATCAATTAAAGCTCTGCGAGTTGGTTCCAAGTTTGGATAGATATCTCTAAAGGTTCGTTTATTACAGGCAACCACTACTTTTTGCGCCAATACTCGTTCTGGGCGGTTGCCGTTTATGTATTCAAGCATAACTCCATGCCGAGTCAGCTCGAGGTTTGTTACGCGTGCGGCTGAGCGCACAGCTTCTAAACCATTTATCTCAACATGCGAATGTAAGAGCGCCTCAGCCAACACGGCAAGTCCGCCCCGGAAGGTGGCTTTGCGGCCAAACTCTCCGCTTAAAAAATATAGAGCACCGGCAGCGCTGATCTGTTCGGGGAATCCTCCAAAGGTAGAAAGCGCATAGTTTTCAAGAAGCGCGGCGAGTTCCGCTGGAACAGCTGGGGGAGGAGCACAAATTATTTCGGCCAAGCTAAGCTTATCTAGCTCATGAATCCAACTCTGACTTTGATTGTCCCGGGCAAAAATATCGAGTTCACGAGATTGTATTACTCTTTGTATACAGCTCTCTAGTTGCTTGGCCAAGAATTGGCCCCGAGCATTTATACTTTCTGGCAATTCTAGCGAGTCGTTTATTATGTCTGCAACCTCTGCCTGCCTCAATCCACAAAATGGTATAACCTGATCCAATAATCCTAACTCCGAAAGTACTTCAAACTCGTAAGTCCCTTGCGTGGGATAATCTAGATAACTAGCACCTTGCGAGTATTGCAGCCCATCCCAACAACCCGCCTGGCAATTACCACCGATAGTATTGGAGGCCTCAAGTAGTAGCGGATTTAGATCGGATAAATAGTAGGCTGCCAAAAGTCCCGCTAATCCTCCCCCCACGATTACTATTGGCGACTGCTTCGGTGTTGATGATCTCTTGCTTGTAAATCTATACGGATCTGAATATGACCGTCGAATCGGAGAGATCTCTTTTAAGGATAGCTGCATAAATTTCAGCCCTTAGCGATTACTTCGATGGTGCGTTTATCTATGTCCCAACCGATATAGATCCCGAATTTCTGAATCTCCTGGTCTAGCTCAAATATAGCGTAGAGATCATAGATTTGGCCTTTTTCACTTACACGTTGGGTGTAATCCCAGTAGCTGATGGGGTAACTGCCAGAGGCTCCGCCTAAGCGCTCTACCGCACGACGAGCATGATAGGCATCGCCAACTCCATCAATACGTTCAAAAGAGCCAAAATCATGACCATCATCGCCGCGCACTTTGATCTTGTGGCTGGACGCCCCCAACTCACTCATGATTTTATCACTGCGGTCTTTGGTAGAGACTAGCTGCAAGGCCACTGCCTCGAACTCACTGGCCTGCGAAGGAATAGTACGTAATCTAAGTCTAATGGTGCCGTCTTGATCGACTAAGGAACTTTTAGGATCGAAAGCTAAACCCTTCAATTCATAGTCCACCAATATATAGGTAACGCCCGCATATGTGAGTGTTGTGGATAAAATTCCCTCAACAGCGAATTCTACACCACCCAAATCCTGATCTCTGATTGCAATTCGTCCACCCAAACCTACATTGAGCGGGTTATTGATAGTCGAACTGCGCTCAATATTACCTCCCAGTTCTCTATATTGTCCTGACTCCGAGGGATCTAATTCCATAAGTGTTCCTTGGTTGTTATCCTAGAAAGAGCAGTTGAATCTACTACGGTGGCGAATCTGTCTGAATCTCTTGAATTTTTCTAGGAATTGGTACTCACCCTAGCGGTGCTAGGGTTCCGTGCCAATTCCGTCGAAAACTTCAAGATCTTCAGCCATCTCCGCCACCTCGCTACGATTCAACTGCTCTTTCTAGGATTACATCTTCAAACAGTTTTGTTATGAGCCATTTCGGCGGGAGTGTCAGATCCTATGGCAGTGTTGCCCTTGGTCCGATGTGTCCAATACAAACCTGACACTTTGTAGGCGCCAAGCAATAACCAGTGTACATAATCACGGAGAGAATAAATGTTTGACGTAGAGAATCCCAACGATGAGCTGTCAGGTCAGGAGCCCATTCGGGAGCACTGGTTGCAGGCAGATACAGCCTTAACGCATCGAGGAACATTGGATCAGATCAGAAAATTTGCCAGTAACTGGGCAGTGATTGGCTCGCTGGCATTTGGTGAACTGGCTGCCTCTGCCTGTTCACCATCTGAACAAAAGGCCCAGGTGCAAGTTGTCGCCGTTCCAAAATATTCAACCTTACCCGATGAAGTCAAACTAAATCTTGATGATACGCATGACTATCTGTTTCACAGACAGAATCTCAACTCAAAACTCACTCAGTTAATGCCAAACTTGGAACACCTGATGAATGGATATTCCGACAGTGGAAATCATTTCGGTTGGTTGAAAAAACATCAAGCCGAAGTCGCGCAGCTAAGCGAACGAATTACCGAGACACGTTCAATTGTGCAGGCCGAGAGCGAGATGCCGATGTTTTCAAGCGCTGAGAATCACCTAAGGCAAACGGCCAGAAGTTTGGAAGATTTACAGGAATCCCTTAAAAACCAAACTTCAGAGTGGCAAATTGCTAATGCGCGAGTCAGTCAGTCCAGCCCAGGATATTCAAAAGCTATGACTGCCAGCTATGAATTAAAGGAACTTTCTAAGGCCCTGGAATGGGACATACAAAAATTACAACCGGCGGTGACAGCTTCAAAAGTCACCTCGACCTTTGCTGATATATTGAGCGCTCAAAACGCATTAGAGCTCCTGGCCAGCGATGTTTCAAACCAACCGCGCTTTATTTTGAGCGAACATCCGGAGCGAATGGCGCAATTGCGTCTAACCTTAGATCGAAGCGCCATGACTGCCGAACAGGCCAGTAAAGATCAGTTTTTCTCCAACATTCAAGGCGAGCTGGCAGACCTCTCCACCACTCTAAAAGATATCAGCAAGACGCTTGCTCCAGAAAATAGCTATAAGTACTGGACTACTGCGCAGAGCACTTCAAGCGGACAAGTTGCAATGGTGATTGAGGGCAGAGACTTGGCCCGAGCGCTAACTCGGGATTTCGAAAGAGAACTCACCTCGGTTGGTGTGTTGGCGGACAAACAGGCACAGCCCAGCGGCGGCAGAAGCTATGCTCAAACGCATTCCTCGGACGCAAATTCAGGAAATTCTAATTTTTTGTTGTGGTACTGGGTTGGCCGTATGAATGGAGCCTATTACTCACCACCAATGCGATTCGATCATTACTCCTCCGGGGATCGACTAAGAGCATCAACCGATTTTCGGAGCTATCATCAGGCGCAAGATAAGAGCAAGGAAACAAACCGGGGAAGTCCGATTTATACGCCGCGACCGACAACCGTTGCGGGGAGTGGATATTCACACAGTGATGCAAAGTCGGGAGTTAGTCGCGGCGGGATTGGGAAAAGCGGCTCGGGTTCCGGAATTCACAGCTTCGGAGGATGAATGAAACGATTAGAGAGCGTTAAGAGGACGAATTGGAGACAACGTCTAGAAGAGGCTGGCTGTTATTTTCACAGTTTAGGTGGCCAATACTGGAATGAGAATGCTTATTACGAATTTAACTCCCACGAGGCTGGGGCGATACAAGAAGCCACCCAGTCCCTTCATCATCTGTGTTTAATAGCGGTAGAACATATTATTTCACACGGGCTTTTTGAGCAGCTAGGTATTGACCGCCAAGTAGCACCTACAATAATTCAATCTTGGGAGAGTCAGGAGCCGAGTCTGTACGGTCGCTTCGATCTTAGATTTGACGGGGCTTCTCCCCCTAAAATGCTTGAATACAATGCAGACACCCCCACGGCCTTGCTTGAAGGTAGCCTGGTACAAAAGCAATGGCTCTTGGATTCATTAGCTGCCACCCATACACAGTGCAACTCAATTCATGAAGCTCTTCAAGGCGCATGGCGAAAGATGCGCCTCTCGGGTGAAGTTGTTTATTTTGCATGCGTTGAGGGATCAGAAGAAGACCGCGACAACATTGAATATATGCGCCAGTCGGCGGCAGCGGCTGGCGTGCTCTCGCGCCATATCGCCATTGAGGATCTTGGATGGGACTCGAACAAAAATTGCTTTATAGATTTGGAAAATCGCAAGATTGAAACCATCTTCAAATTGTATCCTTGGGAATGGATCGTTAACGAAGAATTTGGAATACATTTTCGTGCCCCAAACATCAAGGTTCTGGAACCGGCATGGAAGATGCTGCTCAGCAATAAGGCTATATTACCCGTATTATGGGAGCTGTTTCCTGATCACCCTAACCTTCTACCGGCCTATTATGAGGCTAAGCCTCTGGGCAAACATTACGTAGCTAAACCATTTTTTTCACGGGAAGGGGCCAACATAAGCATCTATGACGGTGAGCATGTGATTGCGACTGCCGGAAACTACGGGGAAGAGGGATATATATTCCAAGATTTTGCAGCGCTGCCAAATTTTTCTGGTTCACATCCAGTGATCGGTTCGTGGATTATTGGAGGGCAAGCAGTCGGTTTTGGGATTCGTGAAAGTGATGGCTTAATAACGCATAATCTGAGTCGTTTTGTGCCACATGCAATACCACTGCAATCATAACAAATAGATCAGGAAATTCTCTGTCTGGGAATCGGCCCAGTATGGCCGTTGGAAGGATCGCGATCTAGGGCCGGCACCTGAAAGAGTTTAGGCATCCCAGTTTTCCGATCTACAAAACGGTCTTGAAAAGGATGATTTACATCCAGAACTAAAAGTTCCACTACCCGTCTCTTACCCAAAGGGCTGTGTTGTTTAAGAAAGTCACTCTCTGGGGAGCTTTTGTATGTAAGCCTGAGTGAACCAAGAGAACAGTAGCCTAATTCTTTCCAATCGTTTCGGACTGGATTCCTACAAGGAGCGAGGCGAACAGTACCTACTAAATAATCGATTCTGCGACTGCGCGCTTCGTAAATGGTATATGCATGAAAGTCTCTATGAAGGGCATGGCGATCATAGTTGGCTCCATCGATACACCTCATATGTTCAACGTCTGGCAATATACCCGCCAGATCAGCCACGCCAACGCGCTCAGGTGTAATGCCCCTAATTGCCAATCGGCGTAAAGCTTCATTTACAAACTGCGTATCATCACAGTTGGCAACTCCGTTTCCGGCAGTATAATAGATAAAATGTCCATAAATCTTTCCACCGGGCGAACAGAGCGTTATGGCTTGGGCGCCAGGGACCTGTAAGTCACGTCGGAGTGTTTCGGGAGAGTGGGGGACTAAGATTTTTTTGGTTGGTCGACCGGCACGCAACTCTTCTATCGTTACGGACAAGCTCCTCTCCACGGAGCACATTTCGCCCAAAACCTCTTGGGCTAAGTCTAAAACTGGCAGATCGACTATTGCCAGGGGTTCCCTTGACCTTTCCCTTTCAGTTTTAAACGTAGCCACTATTCTCTCTGCGGATAGACTATAGTATTCTCTTGGTTAAATGCTCTCTAAATTATAAAGCCACCCAAAGACTTAAGATAGTATCTGTTGACCGTTTTTGTTTGACTATTTTCTATGACTTTATCCACGTTTGATCCAACAAAGTATTGATGTTAGAAGCAGCCGCCAATGAGATCTTTGATCTGCTGTTACGTTTTAATCGACAGCTTGGGTTCGCTCGTCTGCGCCACCCTACGCCACTTACAGTCAATGAAGCCCATGTAATCACTGAGGCCAGCTACAGCCAGCGCACATCAGTTATTACTCTAAGTAGTTCATTGGGACTTGAGAAAAGCACGGTTTCGCGTTTAGTCGGCGCTTTAATTAAACGTAAATTGTTGAGGATAGAAACTTCCGCAACAGATGGGCGCTTGAAGCCCATAAAGCCAACTAAGCAAGGCCTAGAGACTCTTGATCACGACAGCAGTGTTAGGAATTTACAGATTCTTGATTGCATTGAACCTCTTTCAAATACGGAGCAAGAAGAGTTAGGAGAGCTACTTGCATTAGTTGCAAAGGAGGCACAGGCCACACCAACAACATTTGACTCTAAGCTTCATCCAGTTAGATCCGAGGTTACTCGCCTCACGCGCGCGCTAGGTTTTCTTGGCGACAACTTTTGTGGTACCGGCAGAGCCGTGGAGGAGTGTCAGATATTGCAACTTTTACATCAAGCGGGGAAAGAGCTGCCTTTGCTCAAGCTGCGCGCAACCTTGCACATTGAGAGCACGCTGCTTTCTCGAATTCTTTCGGTACTAATAAAGTCTAAGTTGCTAAAAAAGAACGCGCACCCACGCGATAAACGACAAATTTATATCTGTCTAAGCACTGCGGGTGAACGCGCCTGGACAGATATGATATCAAAATCAGCTAACTTCGTAATGAGCACACATAAAGCCTTTCCAGTCGGTAAGTTGAAGAAATATATAGAACTGTTACAGCGCTTTCTTCCAACAGAAGCAAGGTCAATTACTATGTTTCAGGAGGGCCCGCATAGAATGGCCCGCATTGTATCGGACCATGATCGCAATCTGGCACGCGCTTTTCTGATTGAAAGTCTTGTCAAATGGGATTGCCAATATGGCGCGCCTGAAATTTTAGTTGGCGCAGATTCCCAAGTTTTTGGACTTTACAAGGCGCACACGCTTGAAGGGCTGCTCGAGGTGCGAAGGAACTCAGATTATGCCATCTTACAAAACTACGCTCAGGCAATCGCCTTAAATGACCCAAAGCTAATTCTTAGATTCCTATTGGAAGGGCTTCGGGCTGCGTTAACATCTTTTCAGCTATCAGCACTAAAGATTCAAAATACTATCTTAGATAAAGTAGTGCCTTCTTTGAGGCAATTGCAGCAAGGTCGACTAGGTGTAATGAAGTGGAAGCGTCTTGAGAGAGAGCTTTCAAGCTAGCATCGGCGCTAGGGTAACCAATAGGCGCTACTGTTTCCTGGACGGTCAAATTATTTGAACCACAAAGTCTCGAAGACACAAAGGGGCACGAAGTCAATTAATGCGTGTGGTCGACTATTGGCTCCGCGGTATTTTCTGTGGTTCTATCAGGAATCACGTTGTGCCTCTTAGAGGCTTGGCGTCTTTGCGTTAAAAGTAGCTGCTCAAAAACCGCGGGTAAATTACAAACGCGGCGCAGAGCACGGATATTATGGAGCGCCGACGACTCGTCGGCCGGTGCCACGAAGAGGCACAAATTCTTAGGCCGATAGGCAGTAGCCGGTGCGAGCAGGTGGTGGCTACG